>CABQLK010000003.1 GCA_902465015.1 uncultured Collinsella sp. | reverse complement strand
GGCTCGTTCGGCCAGACGCGCCGCCGCTGTTTGTGATCCGCTTTCCTCCGTCCCCTTCGGATCACGTGATCTGTTGGGGACGGAGGAAAGCGGATCATTTCGTAGGCCCGTGGCCGCCTTGGAAACCGAATGACGGTACGAGCATCCATTCGGCTTCCAGGGCAGCCACGGACAGAACGGGGCGAACAGCAAAGAGCGAAGGGCGTCTACTCTCCCGCCACGCTCGCGCGCAGCTTGGCGGCGATGGGCTCGGATGCCAGCAGGAACACGAGCATGACCACGGAGCACGCCAGGCACACAATCCAGGCGCTCGCAAAGGAGCCCGTGGCATCGAACAGCACACCCGAGACAATGGCACCCACGGTGCCGCCGACCATCTCGAGCGAGGTAATGGTGCCCGTGACCTTGCCGAGGTCGGCCATGCCAAACTGCTTGGACGCGGCAATGGTAGGCGTGATGGTGCCCATGCACGTTCCGATACCAAAGCTCACAGCGGCCACGATGGGGCCGAGGTCGGTTGCGGGGAAGCACAGAGCAACGCAGGCGATAATGCACGCAACGGAGCCAAGGATATTGCCGAAGCGCAGACCAAAGCGGTCATAGATCGCACCGAGCGAAATCTTGGCGATAACGACGGTGACCATGTAGGCCGAAAGCACCGTACCGGCCCACATGGGATCGTGACCGCCCGTAACGATCTTGGCGCCGTTGACGGTAACGCTCGTCATGTTGGTAACCTGGTTGGGCAAGATGGCGCCGTTAACGAGGCCCATAAAGAGGAAGGCGACGACAAGCAGCCAAAACGCCGGGCTCTTCTTGATGCGAGACCAGCCAACGTTAACCTCAGGAGCCGTGTGCTCGTCCTTGTCACCGGCTGTCGATACGGACGGATCGCCCGGGTTCTCGCCGAGCGGCTTCAGGCCAATCTCGGAAGGCTTGGTGCGGAAGGAATAGGCCGTGATGGGCAGCGCCGCCACCATGCAGATAACCGCGAGCGCCAGGAAGGCGGAACGCCAGCCAACGCTCACGATCAGCGAGCTCACGACGGGAGACAGGATAGCGCCGCCAAAGCCCGAACCCGAAAGTGCGATGGAGATGGCAAGGCCTCGCTTGGCCGTAAACCAGTTGGCGGTCACCAGGCTAATGAGCAGGCGGGTCGAGGCGACGGCAAAGCACCCCGAGACGGCAAAGAGCACGTAGACCTGCCACAGCTCACCGACAAAGCTCATCCCGGCAAGAACGGCAGAGGTGGCGATTACAGTGAGGGAACCCAAAACGCGGCCGCTTACCTTATCGGCAACATGGCCAATGACAAGCGATCCGATAACGCTCACCACGGTGGAGATGGCGTTGGAGATGTTGTACTGCGCCAGCGTGATCCCGAGGTCGCTGACGATGAGCGGCTGGAACAGGCTCATGCAGTTGACGAAAATGGTGTAGCACGTGGCCATGATCACAAAGCCGGAGGCCACCACGAGCCAGCCGGGGAAGAACTTACGTTGCTGGGACATACCGCTCCTTTTTAAACAAACGAGTAGCAAGATTGGGTGCTATCGGTGGTCGGCGATGTAGCCCAAAGCGACAGCGGTATAAGCTGCGGCACCGAGCGGCAGCTCGGCATCGTTAAAGCGCGCCTTGGGATGGTGCTGAGCAAAATGCTCATCCGTATCGGTTACAGCGGCGCCCACGGTAAAGTACGCACTCGGGATCTCGCTCGAAATCAACGCGAAGTCCTCGCTCGCCATGGCGTGGAACAGCGGCAGGAAGGCGGCCTTGGGCAGCACCGCGCCCACGTAGCCAAGCGACGCCTGCGTCATATCGTCATCGAGTACGAGCGGGGGAACATCCGAGAGCGTCTCGATAGTCGCCGGCGTGCGATACGTTGCGGCCACGCCGTTAACGACCTCCGCGATGCGGGTCTTTAGGTGAGCCATGAGCTCAACATCAAAGCCGCGCAGCGTTCCCTCGAGCACACAGGTGTCGGGGATGACGTTGGCCGCCAAGCCGCCAGCGAACTTACCCACGGTAAGTGCGACTTCCTTGGCCGCCGGCACCTCGCGGGAGATGAGCTCCTGAAGCGCCAGGTGCACATGGACGCCGGCCGTGATGGGGTCGATGCAGATCTCGGGGCTCGAGCCATGGCCACCCTTGCCCTGCAGCGTGATGCGGAAACCGTACACGCCCGAGAGCGCCGGACTCCCATAGAGCACCAGGCCGAGCGGCGATTGGCTGTTGACGTGCATGGCAAAAGCCGCCTGAGGACACGGGTTCTCGAGCAGGCCGTCGGCGATGGCAGCGCGTGCTCCCTCAAAGGTCTCCTCGCCCGGCTGGAACAGCAGTTTGACGGTAGCATTGGCGTCGACGAGCTCGGCCTCGCGGGCCTTGAGCAGGCGCGCCGCACCAAGCAGGGCCGTCGCGTGCATATCGTGACCGCAAGCATGCATGCAGCCATTGGTGGATGCAAAGGGCTCGCCGGATTCCTCGACAACGGGCAGGGCATCCATGTCGCCTCGGAGCATGACGACCGTTCCGGCCTGCTCGTCCTTGCACGTGCCATTGCCCTGAGCGGCCGCGGCCGCACCGGCACCGATCAGGCCAACGACGCAGGAACCATCAACGAGCGTGGCAAATGGGATGTCCATCTCGGTCAGGCGCGCTTGGATATACGCAGAGGTCTGTGGGAGGCTATTACCCAGCTCGGGCATCTGGTGTAGATCGTGTCGCCACGCAGCGAGCTCATCGGCAAATGCCTGGGCTTCTTTGACCAGGCCATCGCCGATAGCGGTCTGCGCCGCCGTGGTAGCCTGAGGCGCTGGTTGCGGTTGAAAATCGGACAGAGCTGGTGCCATAGATGCCCTCCAGTAACGTTTTTGCAGCACGCACTTTGATAGCGTAAAGTGCAAGGCACAACTGTAAAGGCATGACATAAAAAATGCCGCCCTGGGAGGGCGGCGCAACAAGTTGTTTACAATTGCGGGCGAGATTTTCGGCGCAAGAAATCGAAATGCGTCTCGCTCAAGATAATCGACAGGAAGATGAGCGCGAAGCCGGCAAGCAGACGCGAGGTGAGCGCCTCCCCCATCAGCAGCACCGAGAACAGCACACCCGAAGGCGACTCCATCGATAGGAGTAATGAGCCCGTCGAGGCCGGGACGTGCGCCAAGCCGACGTTTTGGATGAGCAGCGCCACGCACGTGCAGCCCACCGAGAGGAAGGCCATCACGCCGATAAAGCTCGGCGTCCACACGGACGCGGGCGCTTGGGTCTCGAATAGCAGCGACGTTGCCAAGCTCAAGACGCCATTGCCCACAAACATCCAAAACGTGATGACGTTGATGTCCATCTTGCGACCGTATTTGGCCGTCACCGCCATCTGGATGGCAAAGAAGATCGCACCGCCCAAGGTAATAGCATCGCCGGCATTGAACTCGACGCTATCGAGCGCCACCAAGCCAATGCCCGCCAGGCACAGCAACGCGGCGCCCAAGTTGTAACGGGTAAGCTTTTCGCCGCTTAGGACATAGCTCGCAAACGGAACCAAGATGCAGTACGTGCCCGTCAAAAACGCGCTTTTGCCTGCCGTGGTCTGCGCCAGGCCGATCGTCTGCAGTCCGTATGCTCCCCACATGAGCGCACCCATGCCCAGCCCGACGATCAGGTTGCGGGCATTGAAATGAGCGATGATGCGTTTATGGAAAATGGCAAACATAACCAGTGATGCCGGGAGAAAGCGAACGTAAACCAGCTCGAACACCGGAATGGTGTCAAGCGCGCCCTTCATAGTGGTAAAGGAGTAGCCCCAGATGACCGCCACCGAAAATAGCAGAACTTTCCAGAACAGCGGCGAGCGTGCGCCGGCACCCCGGGGAATACCGCCCGCGCCCAAATCCTCACGGGCCACAGGGCTATCGGGCATGTTTTCGATTTCGTTGGCAGCGTATTGGGCCATGGAACATCCTCACACTCAAACTGGGCGTGGTGTCCGCACGCGTATGGCTGCGTGCCGCCTCATGGTCAAATAAAAACAGGGCGCACCGGACCCCCGGTACGCCCCGCTACTGTAGCAACAACCAGCGTTGCATCGCAATCCAGCATAATAAAGTGTCAAACTGGAAGACCTCGATGTTCCGACGGCGTTTACGTGGCTGAACTAGATCAACTTAGTTGCCTCCAGCTTTTCGATAATCCAGTCGTTGGCTTTGATGACCGGACGGCGGAAGACGACGCCCAGGGCCAGCGACGGAATCAGATAGCTCGCCAGAATGCCCAGTTCAACCCAGTACTCCATATGGTAGGCGCCAGCCATGGCGGCATGCATGGCGTTGATGCCATGGGTAAACGGCAGGAACGGATAGATTGCCTGGAACACGGGGCCGGTCATCTCGATGGGGAATGTGCCACCCGAACCACCGACCTGCATGACCAACAGCACGACAGCGAGCGCCTTGCCGATATCGCCAAACGACACCGTAAGCGTGTAGACGATATTGGAGAACACGAGGCTCGCGACCCAGCCAGCCAGCACAAACTGCAGCGGGTTGTCGCACTGAATGCCAAAGAACAGGATGTCGCCCGCACACACGAGCGTTGCCTGCAGCAGAGCCAGACCGCCAAAGAACAGGTAACGACCCAGGTAGATCTCGTGCAGGCGCACGGGGATGAGCTCGTTGATAAGCTCATCGTCAACCGAGACCTTCATCATGGCCGCCAGCACGATCGAGCCGACCCAGAGCGACAGAATCGTGTAGAACGGCGCCATGGCCGAACCGTAGTTGCGGATCGGATAGACCGGTTTGCGGTCGAGCGCGACGGGGCCGGAAAGCGACACGGCCAAACCCTCGGGATCGTTGCCGATCATCGTCTTGATCGTAGCGAGGTCATCCGACATCAAGGCGCCGTCGAGCTCGTCCTTAAACGCACTGATCTTGTCCGACGCCTCGCCCAGCTGATCAGAAGCCTTGTTGACCAGCTTTGCAGCCTTGGAGAGGCCCTTTGCCAGCGAACCGGATGCGTCGGTCAGGCCGGCAACAGCATTATCCAGATCGTTCGAAATACCGTTCAGCGAATCCAAAACGCCCGAGATGGTCTTCTTGAGTTCCTTGGCCTTAACCGAGAACGTAGAATCGTAGTCGGACTTGGCACCCGAGATACCCGCCTTGGCATCGGCGATGGCCTGGTCGACCTCGGCACGCGAGCTGTTGACCTCGGCCATGCTGTTCGTGAGCGACGTCGCGATGTTCGTCAGCTCATTGGCATTGTTGCGGTACTCCGCCGCGGTTTTGTCAAGCTCAGCAGCCGCGTCCTCAAGCCCTGCCTTGAGCTTATCGTTACTCACCTGGCCAGCAAGACTACGGAGCTCATTCGCCGTGGCATCAATCTCGTCGGCACGGTTCTTGAGTGACGCTGCGCCATCGTTGAGCTGACGCACCGTAAGATTGACATGCAGGTTTGCAGCGTCGAATGCCTTTGCGAGCTCGGTAGAAACGTTATCGAACGAACCTGCGCTCCCATCAATAGCGGCATCGATTGCATCGCTGGCGGACTTGAGCGCTTGCTCGGAATCGGCAATACCGCTCTCGGCATGCTGCATGAGCTGCTTCACCGACTCCTCGGTCGATCCGGACTGTTTGAGCATGCCGCCCGCCGATGTCAGTGAATCGGACGTAGAACTCAAAATGCCCGCAAGCGACGTTGCACTGGCCTGAACGTCCTGCAGGTCCTGGACCGAATCGCCCAGCGTCGAGGACAGATTGGCGATAAAGTTGCTCACCTGGTCGGTGCTCATATAGTCGAGCAGGCTGGACACGGTCTTAAGGCCGATGGTCGTGATGGTCTTGGTAAAGGTCTCGTTGACCTGACTCTGGACGGCGCTCGAACCCTTTTCAGTCACGATCTGCGCGATGGCGTTGGCCTTCTGATTCTCATAGAACTCGATATCGGCGTGCTTCACCTCGGTCGAGAAAAGCGTCATCATGTCGGCGCTAAACGTTTTAGGGATAACGACGGCAGCGTAGTACGCGCCCGACTTAACGCCCTCAATCGCCTTATCGCGGTCGTTGAGGACGACCCAGTCGAAGTTCTCGTTGCCGCGCAGGGTGGAGGTTACGTTTTCGCCCACGTTGACCTCGACGGGAATCAGATCGCTCTCGTAGCCCTCGTCGGTGTTGACCACGGCGATCTTGAGATTGCCGGTGTTGCCATACGGATCCCAGCTTCCGGCGATGTTAAACCACGCGTACAGGCACGGCACGATAATGAGACCCATCACGACAATCAAGCCAATCACGGAGCGAGACACGTTTTGGACATCGCGCTTAAACAGGTGCAGGATGTTTTTCATTTATGCCTCACCTCCTTTGGAGTGCTTGCCAAGCGGGGTGGTGTCCCCGTCGTTTCCGTTTACGTTGTCAACGCCGTCGGCATCATGAGCTTTACGATGCGCACCGGTATGCGGCAGACGGCTCGTGGGCTGTTCGCTGTCCTTGGTGCCCCGCTCGCTGGCGTTGAGACCAAACATGCGACGGGCAGCAGGAATGGCGGCCGTGTGCTCGCGCATCTCGCGACGCAGGTCCTCATCCGAAAGCGCCGAGATACGCATCTGGGTATTGAGGCTCGCACGGATGTACTCGATGTTGATGAGCCAGCCACAGATGGCGATGACCGAAATGATCCAGATAACAAGCAGGATGATCTTGCCGTTATTGTCGATATCGAGCACCGTCGAAAGTACAAAGAGCAGGACCTGGACGCCTACCACGGCGGCAAAACCGCCCTTGATGTAGTACGGGTAGCGATGCTCAAACGCCACGGCATGATCGAGCAGCTCGCGACGGTACGAATCCGAATCGAGCATGACGCGCATGGCCGTGCGCAGCGAATAGCGCTGGCGCGGCAGGTCGTTGGACTCGCAGATCATGAGGCCCGTCGTGGAAAGCTGCTTATCAAAGAGCAGATTGAGGTTGAGCAGCAACGGGCGCAGCTGCAGACCGATAAAGAGCGCCACGATCAGGAACACGCCCAGGATGCACAGGTTGAACAGGTAGTTGAACGAATACATGCCACCGACGGTCTCGCGCAGCAGGTTGATGCCATAGGTGAAGGGCAGCAGCGGATGCAGCCATTGGAAGAAGCCGGGCATCATCTCGATGGGATACATGCCCGACGAACCGGGGATCTGCACAATGACGAGGATGACGCCGATTGCCTTGCCGATATGCTTAAAGGTGGTGGACAGCGCATAGATGATGTTGACGTAAGTGAACGAAATAGCGATGCCGCCCAGCACAAAGAGCAGCGGATTGACGCACTGAACGCCAATGACCAGGTCGCCCACCGTAACGATAATGGCCTGGAACGCACCCAGGATCACCATCAGCAGCCAGCGGCCAAAGTAGCCCTGACGCGCCGTAAAGCTACCGATGCCCTCGCGGTCGACCTCGAGCTTGTAGATAGCGATGAGCACATAGCCGCCTACCCACAGCGCCAGATTGGTGTAGAAGGGCGCGATGCCCGAGCCAAAGCTCTTGACCGGATAGATTGACTTGGACGTCAGCTCAACCGGAGATGCCATGAAATCTGCCACGTCATTGACGTCGACGTCCATGAGGTCGGCTAACTCGCCCATAGACTCAGAGGTCTGCAGCGCCGCAATGTCATTAGCGGCGGTCGCGAGCTTGTCCTGAACCTTGGCAAGGGAGGCATCGGTTTGGGACAGCGTGGTCTTTGCCTGCTTGAGCGTGGCGTCGAGCTGCGCCAGCGTGCCGCGCGCGCTCGCTATCGTGGGGGTCATACCCGATACAATGCCGGTCAAATCGCCCGAAACGGCGGCAAAGGAGTCAAGCGCGCTCGAAGCCTTCGGCAGCGCGTTCTGCCCCAGATCGGTCTGAGCCTGACCGAGGTTAGCCGTACCGGTCCGAATTGCCGCGTCGAGTTCGTTACTCGCGTTCGAGATTGCCTTAGCGTCGTTTGCCATGGCCCTCGACTGTGCAGAAAGGCCATCCTTAATGCTCTGCAGCTTCTGGTTTTGCTCGCGAAGCGAATTGATGGTCGACGCGATGAGCGCATCGGCGTTCTCCGATCCCGTCGACGTATCGTTAACGAGAATCTGCAGGCGCTCGATGACAGCGCTGTTGTGGTCAATCGTCGCCTGAAGGGATTCGAGCGAGTTGTCGATTCGAGTGGTCGTGGACGTAACCGTACCGGTAAGCCTGCCAATCGCGGCGTTCGCAGAAGCCGATGTCTTACTCAGCACGATGCTGCCCTCCGAAAGTGCCTTGGAGAGCGAGGTGATGGACTTGCCAGCCGTGGTGCGAGCTTCGCCCAGCAGATCATTACCCTGAGCGATTGCCTGCGTTAGCGAAGGCGCCTGCCCCTGCAGGCCCGCCAGTGCAGCATCGGCCGAAGCAATCGAGTTGCTCGTCTTGTCGATGGCGGTGTTCATGTCGCCGATGGAATCGCGTACTTCGCCCAGGGTATCAGACGCCTCGGACACCGAACCAGCCAGCGAATCCTGGGTCTGGGTCGCTTTGTCCTTTAAATCGACTCCGGCATCTTTGGCGATTCCGGCAACAGTCTCGCCCACCGTAGAGACAAATTCCGAGTTGATCTGCTCCTCGATGGTATTGGCGCCAGTGTCGGTGACCTTGGGCGCAATAGCGCTCTTCTTCTCGTTGACGTAGTACGTGAGCTTGGGCTGATGGTAATTGCCGTCGAGCATTGAGACAAGATTGTCAGAGAAGTTCTTGGGGATCACGATGGCAGCGTAATATTCACCGCTCTCGACGCCCTCTTTAGCATCGGCGGCCGAATCGACGAAGGTCCAGCCCAGCTGATCGTTCTCTTTGAGCTGGTCGACAACCTTGTCGCCCGCATTGAGCTCGCCCACCAGGTCGTTTTGAGTTCCTTGGTCATTGTTGGCGATGGCAATCTTGATGCCCTGGGTGTTTCCGTACGGATCCCAGTTTGCCACGATGTTGTACCAGGCATACAGCGAGGGAATAACGCACACGCCGAGGGTAACCACCAAGGCGACGGGGTTCACAAGTAGTCGCTTAATGTCGCGCTTGAATATCGCAAAGGAGACCTTTGCATCGGATAGTTTGCTGCCGAGACTCACGCTTGGGCCATCCATCCTGTCGTTGAATCAAATCGTACTATCGACAACCATTGTACGTAGGCGCTTTAGCGTCTCAGAGCACAATGGTATTGAGTTTTGCGGGTAGCAATATACTACGAAGACGAATTAACGTACAGTTGTACAGTATCTTAAATTTCAGCAGGTCACAAAACCACAACCCCGACAAATAATTGATCCCTTGGGGACGGAGGAAAACGGATCACCGGATCAGACCGACCCCCTCGGTGATCCGTTTTCCTCCGTCCCCAAGGGATCATTCAAAAGGAAACGAGAGTGGAAAATCTCCCACTTCAAACCCGCATTCGAGCCAAAAGTGGGAGATTATCCACTCTCGTTCTAATCTAGTTACGGTGCCGTATCCCCGAACTACATCAAGTTGCAGACAGCCGCCGCGAAGGCCACGGGGTCCTCGGGCAGAACACCCTCGACCAGCAGGGCCTGATCGTAGAGCAAGCCGGAGTACTGCTTGATCTTGTCGGCGTCGCCTGCCTTCTGGGCAGCGACAAGCTTGTCAAAGACCGGGTGCTTGGCGTTGAGTTCGAGCACGCGCTGGCTCTTGGGCATGCCGTCGGGCGCGCCCTCGGGTCCCTTCTGGAGCACCTTCTCCATCTCGAGCGAAAGCGGGCCCTCGGTGGTGATGCAAGCGGGGGCATCGGTCAGGCGCGCGGAGGCGGCAACTTTCTCGACCTTGTCACCGAGCGCCTCCTTCATAGCGCTAAAGAGGTCCTCGTTCTCCTTGGTGGCGTCCTCGGCCTCCTTCTTCTCGTCCTCGGTCGCCAGGTCAAGATTACCGGTCGCAACGTTCTTGAGCTCCAGATGACGATCCTCGACCTCGGGCTCGGCACCGTCGGCCACGGCCTTTTCGGCAGCCTCGCGAGCTGCATCGTCCTCGTAAATCTTGGGCATATCGGCAGCAACGTACTCACGCATAGCCTGGAACGTGAACTCATCCACATCCTGCGTCAGCAGCAGCACGTCATAGCCGCGGTCGAGCACGCCCTTTACCACGGGCATCTTGGCCAGGCGCTCACGCGAGTCGCCGGCGGCGTAGTAGATGGCCTTCTGATCCTCGGGCATGCCCTTGGCATACTCGGCCAGGGTAATCATCTTCTGTTCCTTGGCAGACCAGAACAGCAGCAGGTCGGCGAGCTCATCGGCCTTCATGCCATAGCTCGAGTAGATACCGTACTTAAGACCGCGGCCAAAGTTCTCAAAGAACTTCTCGTAGGCCTCGCGGTCGTTGTCACGCATATCCTCAAGGTCGGCGGTGATCTTCTTTTCCACACGCTTGGCGATGGCCTTGAGCTGACGGTTCTGCTGCAGCGTCTCACGCGAAATATTGAGCGTCACGTCGGCAGAGTCCACGACACCGCGCACGAAGTTGTAGTAGTCGGGCAGCAGGTCGTCGCACTTCTCCATAATCAGCACGTTGGAGCTGTAGAGCGCCAGACCCTTCTCGTAGTCCTTGCTGTACAGATCGAACGGGGCGCGACCCGGCACAAACAGCAGGGCGTCGTACTCGAGCGTGCCCTCGGCGTGGAAGCTGATGGTGCGCGCAGGATTATCAAAGTCGTGGAACGTAGACTTGTAGAACTCGTCGTAGTCCTTCTGCTCAACATCGGAGCTGCGCTTTTTCCAAATCGGCGTCATGGAGTTGATGGTCTCGAGCTCCTGGTAGTCCTCATACTCGGGCTTGTAATCGTCGCCGGCGTCCTCGGGCTTGGGTTTCTGGCGGCTCTTGGACACCATCATCTGGATCGGGTAGCGCACATAGTTGCTGTACTGCTGAATCAGGCTCTTGAGGCCCCACTCGGTCAGGAAGCGATCGTAGGTCTCGGCCTCGCCGTCGGCATCGAGCTTCTCGTTCTCGCGCAGCGTCAGGATGACATCGGTACCGTGCTCGGCACGCTCGCCGTCCTCGATGGTGTAGCCCTCAAGACCGTCGGATTCCCACACATGGGCGACATCCTCGCCGTAGGCGCGGCTGACGACCTTCACATGGCTGGCGACCATAAAAGCCGAGTAGAAGCCCACGCCAAACTGGCCGATAATGTCGACATCCGAACCCTGCTGCTCGGCGTTCTCGGTCTTAAACTCCTCGGAGCCGGAATGAGCGATGGTGCCCAGATTGCGCTCGAGCTCCTCGGCGGTCATGCCAATGCCGTTATCCGAAATCGTGATGGTGCGGGCGTCCTTATCAAAGGAGACGCGAATGGCCAGGTCGCCCTGGTCGATCTTAACGCTCGGGTCCTGCAGGCTCTTAAAGTTGAGCTTGTCGACGGCGTCGCTCGCGTTGGAGATAAGCTCGCGCAGGAAGATTTCCTTATTGGTGTAGATGGAGTTGATCATGAGGTCGAGCAGTTTTTTGCTCTCGGTCTTAAATTGACGCATGTGCAGTCCTTTCGCGCTACCCCCGCCCGCAAAAACGGCCCGGTCGCCCGAGCCGCATCGCAGACCTGCTATGTTCAGACTTAGATTTTATAACCCATTAGCGCGCATATATACATACGGAATCGAAAAACTGTATGTCAGAGCGCTCTGATGCGCCAATTGCCAAGGAGTGTCCCCCAACTGCCGGCAGGAAAGGAACGTCCCTATCTGCCATCTACGCGCTTGGCCATCCAAGCATGGGGCTGGCCCTCGTCTTCGTAGTCCACCGGGGCAATCTGCGTGTAGCCCGCCTTGGCATAGAGCGGCAGCACGTATTCCTGAGCATGCAGCTTAATGAGCTTGGCGCCGGCATCACGCGCGCACGTATCACTGGCCTCGACAATCTTGCTCGCCAAACCGCGACGGCGCATGCTCGGCAGCACGGCCACGCGCCCCATAATGTAGGTCTCCCCCGCCGCGACGCCTTCGTCCAAGTCGCACGCCGGCGACACCGGAGCCTCCGCATCAGCCGCGCGCTCAAGCTCTTCGGGAAACACGCGCGAGCAACCGGCGAGCTCGCCGTCTACATAGAGCGTCACATGAATGCAGTCAGAAGCCTCATCGATCTGGTCGAACTCATTCTCGTAGCCCTGCTCGTCCATAAAAACGACGCGGCGCACCAACGCCGCGTCATCAAAGCATCCCGTCTTAAGTTGGATATCCATGGCTGCCCTTTCATTCAATGCGAACGTTAGGGACAGATATTAGCGAAAATGAGCTCCGCGCACACTAAACTTCGCGCGAGCCTTCGCCAGGCAGTCGTAATGACCCACGTTATGGGCATCGCTCGCGATGAAGCTGTACAGGTTCTGATCGAACAGGCGCTGTGCCGGCTTTTTCTCGCGACCAAAGCGACCGCCGGCAATAAAGTCCGCCGAAGCCTGCAGCTTGCAGCCCATATCGACCAGACGCTCCGCAACGCTTACATCCTTTTGAACCGCACGATAGCGCTCAGGATGAGCGATGATCACCTGGTAGCCACGGCACTGCAAATCGTAAATCGTGTTCTCGTACTCTCTAAACGCATACGCATCGGCATGCGTCGAAAGTTCGAGCAGAAACTCGTTGGTCCCATCGAAATGCAAGTGCTCCGCGGCATCGATACCAAGCTCAACGAGCTTTCGATGGTTGACCTCGAAGCCCATCTGGAGCGGAAAACCGTCAGCGTTATCACGCAGCAGCTCAAAGGCATCCCACATCTTGTCGTAATCAAAATAGGGATCACGGCAGTGAGGAGTGCAAACGATTCTGGTTACACCGGCCCGCTTGGCAGCCTCGAGCATCGCCAAGCTCTCATCGAGATCGGCGGCGCCGTCGTCTACACCCGGCAAGATATGGCAATGAATGTCACGCATAGGTCAGCCTTAATCAACTAAACGTTTGCTCGGTTGGTGAAGATGCCCTTTTTGGAAGTCCCCTGATCGTCGGAGCCCTTCTTCACCTTCTTACCGTCCTTGGTGTAGTAGGAGTAGTAGTACTCGCTGGTCTCGGTCTCGCAGTAGTTCATAACGGTACCGATGAGCTTGACCTTCTCGGACTTCTTAAGCTGACCGATGGCGTTGAGCGCCTCCTCGCGCTTGGTGAAATCCTCACGCACGACAAAAAGCGCACCGTCGGTCAGACTTGCGATCTCGGCAGCATCGATGAAGGTGCCGACCGGGGGAGCATCAAAGATAACGTACTGGAACTTGGCGGACAGTGCCTTTACCAGCTTGGCAAAGCGGTGAGAGACGATGATGTCGGCAGGATTGGGAATATGCGGCTCGGCATCGAGGAAGTAGAAGTTCTTCTGCCCCGTCTCGACAATCGCCTGGTCAATGGAGATCTGCTCGGAAAGGACCGCATAGAGTCCGCCGCGCGAACGAACGCCGAGCATATCGGAAAGGGACCTGCGGCGCATATCGGCCTCGACCAGAAGCACGGACTTGCCGCTCGTGGCGATTGCCTGAGCAAGGTTAATGGAAACCGTAGACTTGCCCTCGTTGGGAATCGAGGAGGTAACGGTGATGGTGCGGATGGGGTCGTCCACGCTCGCAAAGCGGATGTTGGCCAGAAGGGTCTTGGCGGCATTCTGTACAACGAGCTTGTCGGTGTTCTTTGCCTTAGCCATGCCTATTTACCACCTTTCATAGCCGGAATTCGGCCAACAACGGGAATGCCCAGGAGCTCTTCTGCCTCTTCGGCACCGCGGATGCGGGTATTGAGCATGTCTGCCAAAACGACATAGGCAACTGCGATAAAGATACCGGCGAGGAACGCGACGGCAATATACAGCGTGCGCTTGGGGCCGCTGGGGGCTTCGGGGGTCTTAGCCTCGTCGATAACGTTGATGCTCTGGGCAGCGCCGACGTTCTGAGCGACCGTACTCACCGAGCTGGCCATGGCCTTTGCGACCTTAGCCGTCTCCTTGGCATCGGTGCCGGTAACCGAAAGCGTAATGACACGCGTGGTGGTCTCGGAGGAAACAGACACCTTGTAGTCATCCAGATCGGTGAGGCCCAGTTCATTGGCTGCGCCGCTCTTAACGCTATCGCTATCCAGCAGCGTGGCGATATCGTTGGAAAGCATCTGACTCGCCGAGAGATCGTTGTAGCTCATCTGACCGCTATCGTCGGTCTTGGCGAGAATGTACATGCTCGTCGTCGCGGTATAGGTGTTGTCCATCGCAACGAAGGACACGATGCCCATGGCGATCGCGCAGACCACCGGAAGGGTGATGACCAGCTGAAGGTGCTTCTTCAGCAGCTGGAACAGTTCGAGAAGGGTCATGCAGCTTGCCTTTCATTTCCCCAGTTCGGATTGACAAAACTGTTCGTATGTTATCGCATCTTTTTACCGAGACCAAACTCTATACATAAGAAACAGGCTCTCCTGTAAAAATGTCGGAAGCAATCGTAAAATTGCACAACAACGCCGCACCCGAAAGTCAAATGCGGCGTCTGCATCAATATCTATGTTGTATCGCTATGCGAATGGCTCGTCCTGCCGTATGGGAAACGTCACCGTAATGGTGGTTCCCACGCCCAACTCGCTCGACAAATCGAGCGTGGCGTGATGATACAGGGCCGCATGCTTGACAATTGCAAGCCCCAGACCGGTTCCGCCGCGCGCCTTGGACCTACTCTTGTCCACGCGATAGAACCGCTCAAATACCTTGCCCTGTTCTTCAGGCGCGATACCGATTCCCGTGTCGGCGACCGCAAGGAACGGATGGCCTTCGTCGTTGGTGCCGCACTGCAGCGTAACCGCACCGCCGGGTCGATTGTAGCGGATGGCGTTGCTCGCCAGATTATAGATGAGCTCGTCAATCAAGCGCGACACGCCTTCGATGACCACAGGCTTGGTCTCATGACTTATCGTCACATTCGCCTGACGGGCGACCTGTTCAAGACGCTGCTCAACCGCGTAGATGGCACGCGAGAGCTCAATAGGCTCCGTGGAACCAATGGGCACCGCCTCGCCCTCAGTTGCACGCTCGGCCTCGTCCAAGTTAGACAGCGTAAGGATATCGTTGACAAGCGCTGCCAAGCGGCCCGCCTCACGATAGATGCGACCGCCAAAGTTGCGCAGGTCGCCCTCGCCCTCGACCATGCCGTTTGCGATGAGCTCGGCATAGCCCGAAATCGCCGTAAGCGGCGTCTTGAGCTCATGGGTGATATTCGCCGTGAACTCGCGGCGCATACGGTCGTTGTCCGCCAGCACCGCCATTTGGCGCTTGAGCTCCTGGCGCTGCGACTCAATACGCTCAAGCATGGGGACCATCTCGGCATAGGCGTGCTCATAGCTACGGCGTGGGTGGTCCAAATCCACCTCTTGCAAAGGCGCGATGATGGCACGGGACTCGCGGCGCGCCATAAAAAACGAGAGTACCGCACCCGCTGCTGCGATAAGCAGCATCGGCGCCACCATCGACAGCAAAATCGCCGCAACGCCAGGCTGGGCCTGCGCCAAGCGGACAACCTGGCCGTTATCAAGGGCGACGGCGCGATACAGCATAATCTCGTCGAGCGTAGAGCTTGCGCGCTCCGCGGAACCCGAACCACTCTCAAAGGCCTCGATGACCTCGGGGCGATCGCCATGGTTGGGCAGTGTGGAAGGCGACGCCTCGTTGTCGTAGGCAACCGATCCATCCTTGTTAATCAGCGTGATGCGCAAGTCCTCTCGATCGAGGCTACGCAAGAACGGGATGGGCTCCTGCTGCTCGTCGAGGGCGGCAGCAATGAGCTCGGTTTCTTGCGCCAGGTTGGCACTCGTGGCATCCGCCAAGGTGTTTTGCACAAAGAACGCACCCAGCACCGTAAACGCCACGATAACCGCCATGGCGCAGACAAAGATCGTCACAAAAACGCGGTGCGACAGCGTATGTTTTCCCTGGGGGGCGAAGACCACGGGTTACTCCTCCGATGCGGTGGCCGCGGTGTCGTCACCTTCGGCACCATCACCGGCAGAAGGCTCGGCCAAGCGGTAGCCCACGCCGCGCACGGTCTCGATGGCGCTGGCATGCTCGCCCAGTTTTTGGCGAAGCGTCTGCACGTGCACGTCAACGGTGCGCGAACCGCCGTCGAAGTCCCAGCCCCACACGCTCTGCAGCAACGACTCGCGGGTAAAAACCACGCCGGGCTTGCGCATGAGGTACTCGAGCAGGTCGAACTCGCGCAGGGTGAGCTTAAGCGGCTCGCCGGCAACGGTCACCTCGCGATGGCTGGGCGAGAGCACGATGTCGCCCACGCTGAGCACATCGCTCGCCTGCTTGACCATGCCGCCGCGACGCAGCAGTGCGCGGCAGCGGCTCGCAAGCTCCATGAGCGAAAACGGCTTAGTCAGGTAATCGTCGGCACCGCCATCGAGCGCCATCACCTTGTCGAGCTCGGTATCCTTGGCGGTAAGCATCATGATGGGCACCGTCGCCGTCAGGCGATCGGCACGCAGTCGACGCATAATCGCCAGGCCATCGGTGTCGGGCAGCATGATATCAAGCAACACAGCATCGGGCACCCGTCGCGCCACGGCGGCCTTAAACTCGCCGTCGCACGAAAAGCCCTCGGCCTCGATTCCCTGCTTGCGCAGCGCATAGACCGTCAAATCCCTGATGTTGTCATCGTCCTCGACGTAATAGATCATGTTGAACCCCTTTGCGGCCGGCATGACCGCATCTTAACCCTAAAGGTACCTTTACTAGATGGTATCAGCCAAAACGTCCCGTCAAATAATCCGCCGTGCGCGGATCGGTCGGATTCTTGAAGAGTTGCGCGGTGGGCGCGTGCTCCACCAACTCACCCAGCAAGAAAAACGCGACCGAGTCGGAGATACGCGCCGCCTGCTGCATATTGTGCGTAACGACCACGAGCGTACAGGTCTCTTTGAGCTCGCAGGCCAGCTGCTCCACCACCAGCGTCGATACGGGGTCGAGCGCCGAGGTCGGCTCGTCCATCAGCAGAATGTCGGGCTGCACGGCAAGTGCGCGGGCGATGCACAGGCGCTGCTGCTGTCCACCCGAAAGACCCAGGCCCGACTCTTTGAGCTTGTCCTTGACCTCGTCCCACAGGGCAGCGCGACGCAGGGAGTCCTCGACCAGTTCATCGAGCACGACGCGGTCGCGCATGCCCATACCGCGCGGCCCATAGGCGACGTTGTCGTAGATGCTCATGGGAAACGGGTTGGGGCGCTGGAACACCATGCCCACGCGCTGGCGCAAACGGCAGATGTCGTAATCGCCCAGAATATCTTGGCCGTCGAGCGCAATCTTGCCCTCGATGCGGCAATCCTTGATGCCGTCGTTCATGCGGTTAAAGCAGCGCAGCAACGTCGACTTGCCGCAGCCCGAAGGCCCGATGAACGAGGTGATCTGCTTGTCGCGAATCTTGATATTCACGTCCTTGAGCGCATGATGGTCGCCATAGAACAGGTCGAGGCCCTCGACGTCGATGCGCGTCGGCGAGGCGGCAAGATCCTCTGCCGTGGGACGAGTCGCATCCCCAACCTCGCGCTCGTGCGCGGCCTCGGCCTGCGCTTCCATGAGTTCTTCAAGCTCCGTGGGCTCCGCAGCCGCAGCAGCCGTCATACCGCATACCTCCATATCGATATCAATTCAGCAGTATCGATAGTAGAAATCGCGACTCATATGCACGTGAGCGCATTGTCAAGTGTTTGTAAGGGAACGCTGGCTATGCGGCGGGCAGCTCGATGGTGAATATCGTGTGTTCGGGCGTCGATTCACATGCAACGGTACCGCCGTGTGCCGCGATGATCTCCTTGGCAATAGCAAGGCCCAGACCGGCACCACCGCGATTGGTCGCACGCGCCGCATCCAGGCGATAGAACTTCTCAAAGATCACCTTGAGCTTTGCCTCAGGGATGGGATCGCCCTGATTGATAAAGCGCACGCGCACGCCACCGTCGTCCCGGCGTCTGGCCTCGATCGTGATGGTCGAGCCCTCATAGCTATAGGCGACGGCGTTTTTCATGATGTTGTTAAACACGCGGGCCATCTTGTCACCATCCACGAGCACCGTCAGGTCCTCGCGAATATCAACTTGGACTTCCTTATGCTGCTCGTTGAGGATGGGATAGAACTCGTCAGCCACCTGAGCTAGCAGCAACCCCAGATCAACATAGCCGCGCGTAAGCACGATATCGTGGAAGTCAAAGCGCGTGATATCGAAGAACTCTTCGATGAGCGCATCGAGCCGGTGCGCCTTGTCGAGAGCCACGCCCGTAAAGTGCGCACGCTGCTCAACCGGCAGCTCGGGAGCCTCTTGCAGCAGCGAAAGATAACCCACCACACTGGCAAGCGGGGTGCGTAGGTCATGTGCCAAGTACGTGACCAGATCGTCCTTGCGATGCGACTCGTCACGCAGAGCTTGCTGCACCTTGCGCTCACGGTCACGCACACGGTTAAGGGCGCCCTCGACCTCCAAGAAGTCGCCGTCGATGTTGTCCCAGGTGTCGGGGTGATCGATCAGGCGATCTTGAATACGAGCGGCCAGCACACAATCGGCATGCTGCTCGCCCTGTTCGTAGCCCTGGTAGTACAGGGCGCGGCCGCACAAGAACAGCACGCACGCGGCAAGCGCCAGCACAAAGCCAAGCATGTTGAATACAAAGCCGGCATCGAACAGCACCGGCCCTTCGATGCCGCCGAGCGCCATGGCGCCAATCGCCAACGTCATGGCCCACGCGGCGCCGCCAATCACCACACAATGGCGCACGATTTCAAATCGATCGATCAGCAAAAAGCCGACAAGCAGCACCGCCAAGATTCCGGCGATGTTATCGATGCCAATCAGCAGCAGGCTCAGCAAAAAGAGCAGCACCGTTGCAAGCGCGCGGTTGTCGACGACCGACCTCACGTATTCAAAGAGTCGATCGGGCACCTCGAACGCTTGTCTATCGTCTTTTGTCATATCAAGATCCTCACAAGCGAAAAGCGTTATTCGATTATGTAGCCGACGCCCCAGACGTTTTTGATAAAGCGCGGCTTTTGTGCGTCGTCGCCGATCTTTTCGCGCAAGTGGCGAATGTGCACCATCACCGTATTGTTGGAGCCGGGCATAAAATCCTCATCCCACACCGCGCGGAACAGGTCCTCCACGGCCACCACGCTGCCGCGATGCTCGACCAGATACAGCAAGATTGAATACTCGGTGGGTGTGAGGCGTACCGGTGAACCGTCCACCGTCACGGAACGAGCATCGCGGTTGATCTCCAAGCCGTCGAGCTGAATGGTCAGCGACTCGGCCGCCTGCGCACGGCTACCGTAGCTGGTGTAGCGGCGAAGCTGAGCGTGCACACGCGCGATGAGCTCCAGCGGGCGGAACGGCTTGACCACGTAATCGTCCGCGCCAAGCGAAAGGCCCCCGATCTTGTCTTGCTGGGCATCGCGCGCCGTCAGCATAATCACAGGATAGGTATGGCTGGAACGGATCGTACGCAGCAGCTCAAATCCATCGATATCGGGCAGCATGACATCCAGCAGCGCCAGATCGAACTCCTGCTCCAAGATTGCCTTGGCAGCATCGGCCCCGCTATAGGCAATCTGGACATCAAAGCCCTCTTTTGTAAGGTAGATACCAACCAAGTCGGCGATGGCCTTCTCGTCATCAACTACCAGTATGCGCTCGTTCATGCGTGCTCCTCTCGCGCTCCATTATGCCCGAGGCGACGCACGCCACACACAACAAGCGTGGGTGATTAAGTCGGCCTTAAGCACCCTTGTGCCCGTTCGGGAGCGGATGTGGGCCACGCACGCACGCGATGATCGCCGACGACGGCAAACGATATACTCTAGTTCCAGAAGAGACCATCCCGTCGAAAGCGAAATCCGTGAAGTCCCTCACCTCTTTTGCAAAGCGCTCAGCCCAGCTTGCCGCCGGCTTTGTCTGCGCTATCGCCCTTGCCGCTGGCGCGCCCACCGTCGCCGGCGCCCAAGTGCTCACGACCGACAATGTTTGCGGCAAAACCGCCGATGCGCGCGGCATCACGGCCGAAAACCTGCCCGATATCGATGCGACCAATGCCCTCGTCATGGGCAAAGACGGCACCGTCTACTATGGGCGCGGCGCCGATGAGCAGGTCAAGATTGCCTCGATCACCAAAGTCATGACCGCAATCCTAACCGTCGAGAATTGCAAGATGGACGAGAAGGTCACGGTGAGCAACGCCGCAGCCACCGTGGGTAATTCGACCGCTGGCTTGCTCGAAGGCGACAAGCTTACCGTGGAGCAGGCACTGCGCGGCCTGATGATTCCCTCGGGCAACGACGCCGCCATCGTGCTCGCCGAATATGTGGGCAAGAAGATCGACCCTAAGACCAAAGACGCCGAGGCCACATTTGTGAAGGCCATGAACGAGCGCGCTAAGAAGCTCGGCTGCACCGGTACGCTTTTTGAAAACCCGCATGGTCTGGACTTTGATGAGTGGGCTGGCGATATGCACTCAACCGCACACGACGTAGCGCTGATGATGCAGGAGGCCATGAAAAACGACACGATCCGCGAGGTCGTAGCGAGCGAGGATTCCTGGATCGAGGTCACGGGCGCCGACGGCACCGACCATTCGCATTCCATGGACACGCATAACTATTTGCTGGGCCAAGATGGCAACATCGGCGGCAAGACCGGCACCACCGACGACGCGGGCTATTGCTTTACGAGCGCCTACAACCGCGACGGCGACGAGATCTACACCGTTATTTTGAACTCCACCACCACCGATCAGCGCTTTACCGATACCGCCACCCTTGCCAACTGGCACTACGACCACAAGGTGACGGTCGCAATCGCCAACACGCAAGAAAAGACCGCCAACGGCAACCCGCTTATGGCGCGCATTAGTCAAACCGACTGGACGGATAAGACAATCGACGCCACGCTCGCCGATCCCACGGCGCAAGCGACCGTGTTTTCTCTTGCCGGCGAGGTGACCGAAAAGGTTAGCTACGACGATCTTTCGGGCACGGTGCATGTGGGCGACAAGGTGGGCAGCGTTACGCTCAAGCAGGACGGCACCAAGATCGCCGTTATGGACCTGGTCGCCGACGAGGAAGGCTCGGGGCCGAATCCCATTGAATGGCTGCTCGTGAAGCTCGATCGCTTGGGCCGCCGCATCGACAACCGCCCACTTGCGGCAGAGAGCGAGACCGTCGCCAAGGCTCCTGAGATGTAGGGCGCAAGAATAATAAGTCCACTGAAAGGAGGCGTCCGAAAGGATGCCTCCTTTTTGAGGGTTCGAATCCCCAACTAACGTGGTTCAACTAAAAAAGGGCCCCTTTCGGAACCCTTCTTTCAAGTCATACTGGCGGAGAGCTGGGGATTCGAACCCCAGATGCCCTTTTGGGGCATACTCGCTTAGCAGGCGAGCACCTTCGGCCTCTCGGTCAGCTCTCCGTAACAGCCGTTCTATAGTAACCAAACAGCCAAGGATGGGCAAGAGGAAATTTTCTAATTGCCTAGCATCCTTTCCTCCTTGGAAGCTTCGCCTACCCCAGCGAACGGTTGAGGGAGCCGAGCTCGTCGTTGCCCATGGTGCGCCACATTTGGAAGATGCAACCGCGTGCCAGGAAAAAGAAGCCGTTGTCGACCAGTTGAACAGCGGCATCTGCCAGCTGATTCGTCACGGCGGACACTGGCGGCAGCTCGAGTCCAGCCTTGCGGATGGTCTCGACCGCTTCCTCGAACGTCGGAGGCTCGCTGACGCCCATCTCGTTCATAAGGCCCTGCATTTCTTCCAGCGCGCTACTGCCCGACTCCTCGCCGCGCGGCACCAGACGGTAACAAGCCAGCGCCAGGTCGAGCTGATCGCAATTCCAATAGGCAAACGCCAAGCGATAGAACAGGTAGCCGATTGCAGAACGATCGCTGGCAATACGTAGGCCGTGGCGCGCCACCTCGATAATCTCGTCAAAGCGCTCCAGACGCGCAAGCACGTTGATGAGCGCAAAGTGCGATTGCATGGACGAGCGCGCCAGATCGTAAAGATGGCGCACCTCGGGCAGCGCTCGTTCAAAGTCCTCTTGCTCGGCGTAAAAGCTGCAGATCTCGTGCTGGGCAAAGTACAGCGCATCGGGCGCACGAAGGATTCGCACAGAGCGGTCTTCTTCCAACACCGGTAGCACCATGCGCACCAGCTGGTTATCGCAAAACTGCGTTTGAACCGGACCTGTCGCCAAAAGCTCGGCGACGGCGCACTTAGCCTCCAACTCCTCGACAAGACGAGAAAAGCCTTCAAAAGCACCTGTACGGTCGACTTTTGCCTGCTCGCGCAATTCAACAACACGGGCCACGTATGGGTCGTCGTCCTCTTCCATGACCTCCAACTCGTCAGCCGTATCGGCAAGCAGCAGATCGTGCAGCGCCGGCGGCAGCGTGCGATGGTCATCACGCGGACGAGCATGAACCTCCGCAGGCTCAATCGTCTCCGGAGCGGTTGACTCATACGCCTCAAGCACACGCTTGCACGGCATATCGTCCATGTCCATGCTCTCAAGATCCTTGGCGACAGGCACGCAATCGGCCAGATAGGCCGCGCGCCCAAAGAAATACGTTGCGACAACGCGCTCGCCCTGCTCACTGTCGGGAGCAGCAATCTGCACATAGCAGCGCGTGATGCAGGTGCCCGCGGCAAAACACGCTGCCGCAAGCGTAAGTGCCACGCGCGCATCGTGCTCCGCGGCCCAGATCGCGCGCATGTCCTCGTCCAGCTCGCGCCAGGCGTCATCTTGAGCGTCGTATTCACGTTGTGGCATGGCATCCACGACAGACCGCCCAAACCGAACGAGCATAATCCCCTCGGCAACGTTTGCCCGATAGGTATAGTCGAGCCGTGTGACCACGTTGAGCGCCTCAACGATTCGCGCAAAACGGGTGCGCACGTCCCACTCGCCGCCCGGCTGGCAAGCCACCGTACCCGGTTTGCCCCACGGGTTATCGCTCGAGGCCGTATCGAGCAGTCGGGGAACATCGTTGGTCGTCTTGGCGATATGCCACGAATCAAAGAGCGCGCAGCCCTCAAGGCTCGGCGAGGATGCCGCAGGGGCCAATCCAGCCCCGATGCGCTCAAGGATGCCGGAGAGGCGGTTGAGACGGCACTCGATGGCGAGCAGCGTGTCAATCTCGTCCTGGTCTAGCAGACTACGATCAAAATTGAGATAGAACAGCTTTGAGCGATCGATGCGAGCCAGGCTCATCTCGGACTTGGCGGCGATGGTGCGCAGGCGGGGCAAGTCAATTTCGCTCATAAGGGCGGCGGCATAGCGCTCAATGCCACTTGGATTATCCGTATGGTCAATGCGGTAGAGCAACGTTTCGATTGCATCGGGCAGCGGCGTGGAATCAAAACCCAGCAGTACCTCAACCGGCTCGGGGAGTTTTACAAGTTTGATTTTGTCGACGGCATTTTTCATACCCTCGTCGAGGCCGTCGCCGCCTGCCGTGTCTGAGACAGCGTTTTCAGAATCGGCGAATATCACGTAACGCAAGAACATCGAGGCCATGAACTCGCCGTAGCGAAGGCTGCGCGTCGAATTCCACGTCTCGCGATCGGATTGTTCGCGCATGGTGCCTTCGGGAGAGCCGATGACTCGCGCCCGGGAGCGCATCGTCCCATCGGTACCCCTGACTGCAATCTCACCGATGTTGGAATCGGACTCGTCAAGAATCAGCTGCATGTCGGGATCGTCGGGCAGCGATACTTCGTTAACGGGACGGTCCACCTTATGGACCTCACCCGAAACGCTCACGTAGCCCAAAAGCGACACATGGCTTTTGCCGACGAATTCGACGACATAGCATGATTCATGCGGGTCCTCGCCAAAGAGCTTCCAAACCACGCCCTACGAGCGTCCCGCAGGCTGCTCGGGCATGGCCGGAAAGCGCTTTTTGGGATCAAGAAACCTGAGCTTGTATGTCGGACGCTCTGCCACGAAGTATCACCCTGATCGGTCGTCTAAAGAAAGAGCGCGCCACGGGCTCACCGAGGCGCATACTCGAAATCTTACACGAGTCGATGAGAAATAGTCCCCTTTGACCGAGGCTCGAACCCATGCGGCGTCCGCCTAAAAGAAAAGCCCCCGTTGCCGGGAGCTTTAATCTCAAATGGTGCGGCGTATAGGATTCGAACCTATGACGTTCTGATTCGTAGTCAGACCCTCTATCCAGCTGAGGTAACGCCGCGACTTGTTGATTATTATGCACATCGACTGAATAAATGTCAAGCATTTTTCGAAAAAAGTTATCAAATTTGATTTTTACTCATTTGGCGCAGTCAATCGACTCGATACTTTCAAACACGGCAAAAGCAACTTCTCAAGTATATCGACATATAAGAAAAGCCTCCGTTACCGGAGGCTTTAAAGTTCAGTTGGTGCGGCGTATAGGATTCCGCGCATCCGCTGCGCGGATCCGCACCGGCTTCGCCCGCCTGCCGGCGGACTCGCCCGCTCGCTAAAAACGCTCCGCGTTTTCTTGACGCTCGCGCCTCGAACGAGGTTCGAATCTCCGCAATGCCCCCGTAAAGGAAAAGCCCCCGTTGCCGGAGGCTTAAAACTCAGTTGGTGCGGCGTATAGGATTCGAACCTATGACGTTCTGATTCGTAGTCAGACCCTCTATCCAGCTGAGGTAACGCCGCAGCGCAAGACATATAAAACCACTTTAGCTTATTGGAGTCAAGCACAATCTCAAACTTTTTTGTGGAACGCGGTTTTGTCATGCTGCCCCGCATATACTGCCGTTCCCCGTACGATTGATTGGCTTTTCGATCACGTCAAACTTGGCATCAAGTTCCCTCAAGAGCGATCTCACCCGCTGGGCACAATCATAATCGGCAAACGAGATGCTCAGCATGCGCGCGACCTGGTTGGAAGTCCCAACTCCATAGAAGTGCTCCAGCGCCACAAGCCCCTCGTGCGCCACAAAGGTCTCGACCACATGCGGCGACTCCTCAAAGCACCATTGGGTCAACGGACCCTCACTCGTCTGTCGAACCACCAGGCCACCCATGCCAGACGGCTCACACGTTACAAGCAGGTACTCCCCGCCCTCGTCGCTCACAAACAAAACCACCCGATCATCAAACAGCTCCATCGCGTCCCCTTTCTCTCGCTCTTATTTAGCAAAAGCATAGCAGGTAGATGGCTGTATACAGAACAGTTGTTCGTGTGTTTTCTATTGAGCTGTCCGCACGGCATGGTATGGACCTGCGCACGAAATAGGGCGCCCCCGAAGGAGCGCCCTTGCATATCCCCTATGCAGCCAAGTTACGCGACCGGCTCGATCTTCTCGAGGCCACCCATGTAAGGACGCAAAACCTCGGGGATCGTGATGGTGCCGTCGGCGTTCTGGTAGTTCTCCAGAATGGCGGCCATGGTGCGGCCGGCCGGCAGGCCGGAACCGTTGAGAGTGTGCAGGTAGCGCGAACCCTTGAAGTTCTCGGGGTCGCGATACTTGATGTTGGCGCGGCGAGCCTGGAAGTCACCGCAGTTGGAGCAGGAGCTGATCTCCTTGTAGGCGTTGTAGCTCGGCAGCCAGACCTCGATGTCGTAGGTCTGACGGGCAGAGAAGCCCAAGTCGCCGGTGCACAGGCTAATCACGCGATACGGAAGGCCCAGCTGCTGCAGCAGGTACTCGGCCTCGGCGGTCATGCTCTCGAGCTCCTCGTCGGACTCCTCCGGCTTAGCGAACTTGACCATCTCGACCTTGTCGAACTCGTGCTGACGGATGATACCGCGGGTGTCGCGACCGGCGGAACCGGCCTCCTCGCGGAAGCAGGGGGTGAAGGCGGTGTAGCGGCGCGGCAGAGTGTCGGCGTCGAGGACCTCGCCGGCGTGCAGGTTGGTGAGCACGACCTCGGCGGTGGGGATCAGGAAGTTGTCGCCCGAGACGTGATAGGCGTCGTCCTCGAACTTGGGCAGCTGACCCGTGCCGAACATGGTCTGACGCTTGACGACGATAGGCGGCCACCACTCCTTAAAGCCACGGCTGGTGTGCGTATCGAGGAAGAAGTTGATGAGGGCGCGCTCAAGACGGGCGCCGGCGCCACCGAGAACGGTGAAGCGGCTGCCGGAGAGCTTGTTGCCGCGCTCGAAGTCGAGGATGTCCAGATCGGTGCCCAGATCCCAGTGCGGCTTAAAGTCGAAGTCGAACTCGCGCGGGGTGCCCCAGCGGCGACGCTCGATGTTCTCGTCCTCGTCCTTGCCGTACGGCGTGGCCTCGCAAGGAATGTTGGGCAGGTGAGCCATGAAGTCGTACTGCTCCTGCTCGAGGGCAGTACGACGCTCGGCCAGACCGTCAATCTTCTCGTTGACGGCGCGCACGGCCTCCTTGGCAGCCTCGGCCTCGTCCTTCTTGCCCTCCTTCATCAGGGCGCCGATCTTCTTGGACTCGGCATTTCGCGTAGCCTGGAGCTCCTCGACCTCGGTGATGACGGCACGGCGCTCGTCGTCGAGCTCAAAGAACTTCTCGCGATCCCAAGACGTCTGGCGGTTAGCCATGGCGACATCGATGGCATCGGGGTTCTCGCGAACAAACTTGATATCAAGCATTAGATCCTCCGGCGATATACATTCCATTTAGGTTGCAACCTTGTACATGTATGGGCAAGTATATACTTATGAGCGTTTACGACCCAACTCAACTACGCAAGAAGGCACCCAATGGACGCAGTTTTTTCCTTTTTGTTTGGCACCCGCACCGGTTTTGCCATCCTTTTCGCCGGCGGCATCCTGTTATTTGCGATTCTTGCCTTTGTAATGGAGAAGCGTACCCATAAGATGTACGTCGACCGCGGACCCAAGTCCGAGGATGAGGAAGACAGCTTCTGGGACTAACCTGCCAAAAAGGGACAGGTTTATTTTGGTCGGTTTTATCTGGGCAAACGCAAGCGCCCCGCAACTGGAATTGAGCCAGTTGCGGGGCGCTTTTCGCACATACAACAAAACCGCAGGAAAAACCTACCAAAATAAACCTGTCCCTAAATGGCAGGTTTTACTGGAGAGTTGCGTCGATTGCCTTGACCAGGGCGCTGCGCATGCCGGCGTCCTCGAGCGCAACGACGCCCTTGATGGTGGCACCACCGGGCGAGCATACGGCATCCTTCATCGCCGCAGGATGCTGGCCAGTTGCAAGCTGCAGCTTTGCCGTACCCAGCACCATCTGGCTCACAATGCGATAGGCATCGGCACGCGGGATACCGTACTTGACCGCTGCATCGCCCAGGGCCTCGATTGCCATGGCGACAAATGCCGGAGCGCAACCACCCACCGTGCCGCCCACGAACAGCAGGCTCGTATCGAGCTCGACCACCGCACCGAGCTTGCCAAGCAGATCAAGCACCACTGCGCTCTGCTCATCACTAAGCGTGGAAGCCTTCTCGCAGGCGATGACGCCCTCGCCCACCGAAACCGGTGTGTTGGGCACCGTCGAGATGTGCGCGACGCCCGGCAGGACCTGCTCCCACTTGGCACTGTCCCAAGTCCAGGCAACCGACAGAACGACCTTGTCGGCAAGAATGTCCTTGAGCGGGGCGAATACCTTCTCGATCATGTACGGTTTGACCGCAGCGACCACGATATCGGATGCGGCGACAACCTCGGCGGCATCATGGCAGGCGACCATGCCGCGCGCCTCGCAGCGCTCAACCAGTGCGTCGTAGCGACCCGCGCAGGCGCACATGTCGCTCGCAGCTACACCGGCAGCGATCCAGCCATCGGCCATAGCGCTCGCCATATTGCCAAAACCGACAAATCCAATCTTCATATCGCATAGTCCTTTCAGACACATTCCTCAAAACGAAAGGTATTGTCCCACGCCATTGTTTCGTATTGCCAACCTATTTGTGATACGGCTCGCCTCGGCTGATCTTGCAGGCGCGATAGATTTGCTCCAGCAGCACCACGCGCGCCAAGTTATGCGGCAAGGTAATACGTCCAAAGCTGAGCATCTCGTCGGCTCGTGCGCGCACGTCATCGCTCACGCCGTCCGATCCGCCAATCACAAAGGCGATGTCGCTATTGCCTCGCAGCATAAGATCATCGAGCCGCGCCGAAAGCTCCTCGCTCGAGCGCTCTTTGCCCTCAATGGCCAGCAGGATCACATGCGCTCGAGGCGGCAGGGCTGCAAGTATCGCCGCTCCCTCCTTGTCGCGCGCGGCATCCACGCCGCCCGCCTTAGCCGGGTCGATATCGGCCACCTCGCGGATATCCACCTTGGCATAGGCACCTAGGCGCTTGGTGTACTCGGCGCACGCGTCCTTCCAAAAGCGCTCCTTGAGCTTACCGACGCAAACGACGGTGTATTTCACGCGTGTCTACTCCTTCGAATCGTTTTGAACTTTGCTGGCTGTCAGCATCTGCTCGAACATCGAGGCCGACTGCGAGAAATCGCTCGGCAGCACGACCGTCGAGGTTTTACCCGTGCGAGCGAACTCCGTCATCATCTCGGACCACTGCGTAAACATGAACAGCTGGTTGGCCTCATCGTTGCCAACACCTGTCTCCTGGATGATCTCGAGCGAATCCTTGATGCCCAGCGCGATGGCCTTGCGCTGGTTGGCGATGCCCTCGCCCGCCTTTTCCATCGCCTCAGCCTCGGCGGTCGCCTCGGTGACGCGCTTGATGCGGTCGGCCTCAGCGAGCTCCTGTGCCGCAGCGCGCTTGCGCTGGGCGGCGTTGATGTCGTTCATGGAGTTCTCAACCTCGGTCGGCAGTGCGATTTTGGTGATGAGCGTCGACACGAGGGTGAAGCCGTAGGCGGCCATCTGCTCGGAAACGGTAGCGTTGACATCCTTGGCGATGTCATCCTTCTTGGCAAAGACCTCATCGAGTGTGTAGACGGGAATCGAAGAGCGCAGGGCGTCGGTGATGAAGTCACGCATCTGGTCGACGGGCTCCTGCAGCATGTAGTAGCTCTTGTAGATACCCGAATCTGCCGGGCCGGCGCCCATGTCATAGCTCACGTGGTACTGAGCAGAGACCTCAAGGCCGATGGTCACGTTGTCCTGGGTCTTAACGTCGATGCCAAAACCGTTTTTCATGGTGCGCAGACTCACCGTGGCGGCCTTGCGGTCGATCACGGGTACCTTCATGTGGAAGCCCGCGTTGACGATGCGGTTAAACTTGCCCAGACGCTCGATGATCACGGCATGCTGTTGTTCAACGACATAGCAGGCGTTGGGAAGCAGCAGCAACAGAATGATGATGGGAATCAAAAGGCTGGTAAGGGCGGCGATGATACCGGACAACAGCATGGTCTCTCCTCTGATAGGCACACGTTGGCATTAGGATACCCGCACGAAGCAGCTGTGTGACACCAACAAGAGGACCCGTGGTCAAAAAAGGCCAAATATGAGTACTGTTACCAGTTTAGTAACAGCGTATTTGGGTCAAAATCGCCTCGTTGAACCCGAGGTCTATCGAAATTACTTCATTTTGTCTCAAGGTTGAGCCAAATTAGCGTACATCTGTTGCGTAAAATGAGCAAAAATGGCTTCATGAAATGTCTCTATTTTCATGTCAGTACTCATATTTGCCACTTTTTGACCACAGGGGCATCTACCGCGCGAAATCGATATGTCAAATCTGCCAAAAACGGCCCATAACAAAAAAGCTCCCATTGCTGGGAGCTCTTTCATTCAATGGTGCGGGCGAAAGGACGTCCGCGTATCCGCTGCGCTGATCCGCACCGGCTTCGCCCGCCTGCCGGCGGACTCGCCAGCTCGCTAAAAACGCTCCGCGTTTTCTTTACGCTCGCTCCTTCGCAGGTTCAAGTCCCCGCGATGGGCCCATAACAAAAAAGCCCCCATTGCTGGGAGCTCTTTCAATCAATGGTGCGGGCGAAAGGACTTGAACCTTCATGGGGTTGCCCCCATACGGACCTGAACCGTACGCGTCTGCCAATTCCGCCACGCCCGCGTGCAGGAATTAGAATAACGGAGCGCCATCGCGAACGCAAGAACTATTTTTGAAAAAGTTTGCAGGCATTTTCCCAAGCTGCTCGCGCGATTGCCTCAGCATCCTCGCCGGTACGATCGACACGGTCGTTGACCAGCGTGTTTGCCGTAATGGAGATCATTGCGGACTCGCATTCAAGACCGCGGATGGGCTCCGGAGCCATATACGGGCAATCCGTCTCGAACAAAATTCGATCGAGTGGGGTTGCCGCAAATGCCTCGCGCACGTCGTCGTTGCGCTTAAAGGTGGCCGCACCACCATAGGCGATATAGCAGCCCAGCTCCACAAAGCGCTCCATCGTGGCGCGGTCCTCGCCAAAGCAGTGCAGCACACAACCGGCCTGGGGCACGCCCACCTCACGAAGCACGTTGTAGGCGTCCACGTGCGAGGTACGCTCCTGGTCCGTGTCCTCGTGACGCAGATGTAGCTCCACCGGCACGTTACGGCACACGGCAAGCTCGAGCTGGCGCGCCATGCAGTCAATCTGCACGTTATGGGGTGCCGGCGCGATATCGTCGTCATAGTCCATGTGGTAGTCCAGGCCGATTTCGCCAATACCGGCGCATAAGGGATCATCGAGTGCGGCAACGACCTGTGCGTGAACGTCGTCGGCATAGTCCGGCGCGCCATACGGATGCACGCCGGCAAGATACTTGATCTGCGGGATATCCTGCATCGGCAGAATCTCGCGCGTCAGCCAGTCGCTATAGTCCGTCACACTGCGTTTATCAGCGATGGGGTCGAACATCGTCACCAACAGGTCGACGCCCGCCGCCTTGGCACGCACGAGCGTCTCAGGCACATCCTTGCCCCAGAACGAAAGCAGATGCGCATGCGTGTCGGCAAGCGGTGCCAAGGGCACGGGACAAGCAACCGTCTTCTTTTTCTTGGTAAACGTCACGCGTTCGGCATTAGGCATCATGGATTAGCTCCTGGGCCAGACGGACAAAGTCAGCAACATCAAGCGTCTCGGCGCGCGTGGTGGGCGCGATACCGCAAGCCTCAAAGGCGACATCGAGCACGTCCTTGGCAAAGCCGTTGGCGCTCATGGAATTGCGGATGGTCTTGCGACGCTGAGCAAATGCAGCATCAATCACGCGGGCCACAAATTCGCGATCGAGCCCCTCGGGCACCACGCCGTCAACACGGTCGATACGCACGACGGCCGAGTCCACGTGCGGCGCCGGCATAAAGCAACGCGGCGGCACCTCAAAGCGACCCGTCACCTGCGCGTACAGGCCGAGCTTTGCCGTATAGCCGCCATAGGTCTTGTTGCCCGGCGCTGCGGCAATGCGATCGGCAACCTCCTTTTGCACCATGACGACGGCACGCTTGAGCGCCGGCATCGTCTGGAAAAATTGCAAAATGATCGTCGCCGCCACGTTATAGGGCAAGTTCGCGACAAATACCGTGGGCTCGCCGCCCGCAACCTGCTCAATCTGCTCCGGGCCCACCTTGAGCGCATCGCCCATGATAAAGCGGAAGTTGGCATAGTCGGCGGCGTGGGCGTCGAGCACCGGTTCGAGCTCAGGATCGGCCTCAATGGACGTAACGCACGCCGCTTCCTGCAGCAACGCGAGTGTCAACGTACCGCAACCCGGACCCACCTCGAGTACGCGCTCGTCACCTGTAAGCTCGGCAAGCTCGCAGATACGCTCGATCACATGATTGTCGATTAGAAAGTTCTGGCCCAGGCGATGCTTGGTCGCAAGGCCAAACTCCTCCAGCAGCTCCCTGGTGGCCGTGGGGTTTGCCAAAGGCGAAGTTGTCATGGTTGCCTCCTTAGCATGATGGCGGCGTCTTGAAACAAAAGGGCATGGACCGTGGCGGCCATGCCCTTACAGCTAAACAGCAAATTGCCGATATGGCGCTCGCGCGGTCTCTACGCCAGACGCGGGAACAGCGGATCGCCCTTCTCGACGGGCTGACCGCCGGCAAGCAGGCCCCAAGCGCAAATGCCCTTGAGGTCGTCGCTCGCGGCCTCGTCCTCGCAGGACAGGCGGCGCAGAGCCTCGGCAGAAGTCTGGGGCATGAGCGGCATCAGCAGGTGAGCGGCAATGCGGATGGCCTCGAGCAGGTTGTAGATCACAAATGCCAGCTCGTCAGCCTTGGCCTCGTCCTTGGCAAGTGCCCAGGGCTCGGAGTCCTCGATGTAGTGGTTGGCGGCGTGGATGAGTTCCATGACCTCGTCCTTGGCTCCACCGTAATCGAGCACGTCCATCTTGGCCATGTAGCGGTCGACCAGGCCATCGGCGATTTTTGCCAGCGGGTTGTCGAACGCATCGAACGATGCGGGCTTGACGGGCGCGCAACCGTCAAAGTACTTGCCGCTCATGTTGAGCGAACGCGAGATGAGGTTGCCCCAGCTGTTGGCCAGGTCGGCGTTGTAGACCTGCTCCATGCGGTCGAAGCTGATGGCACCGTCGGTGCCGGGGACGACGTCGGTCATGAAGTAGTAGCGATAGCCCTCGACGCCCAGCATGTCGATAACGTCCTGCGGAGCGATGGCGTTGCCGCGGCTCTTGGACATCTTCTCGGCCTTGCCGGTCTCGGCATTGCGCACGGTCAGGAAGCCGTGGGCAAAGACGTGCTCGGGCAGGGCCTCGCCGATGGCCATGAGCATGGCGGGCCAAATGACGCAGTGGAAGCGGATGATGTCCTTACCCACGATGTGGAACTGCGCGGGCCAGCGATAGGCCAACTCGGCACGGGCCTCGTCGGTATCGACACCGTAGCCGACAGCCGTCATATAGTTGAGCAGCGCGTCGAACCACACATAGGTCACGTGGCCCTCGTCAAACGGAACCTGAATGCCCCAGTCAAAGCTCGTACGGCTCACGGAAAGGTCGTTGAGGCCGCCCTCGACAAAGCTGCGCACCTCGTTCATACGGAACGCGGGCTCGACAAAGTCGGGGTGCTCGTCATAGAGCTTGAGCAGCTTGTCCTGGAAAGCGGAAAGCTTAAAGAAGTAGGACTCCTCCTGCACGCGCTCGAGCGGACGGTGGCAGTCGGGGCACAGGTGCTGGCCGACGCTGCCGTACTCCTCGTCACCCTTCTGGACCTGCGTGTCGGTGAAGTAGGTCTCGTCAGGCACGCAATACCAGCCGTCGTAGCTGCCCTTATACAGGTAACCGGACTCCTTCATGCGCTCCCACAGGTACTGCACGGCATGATGCTGGCGCGGCTCGGTGGTGCGAATGAAGTCATCGTTGGAAATCTCAAGCTTGCTCCAAAGCTCCTTGAAGTGCGGAGCCTGGCTGTCGGTCCACTCCTGCGGCGTCATGCCATGCTTGGCTGCGGCCTCGGCGACCTTCTCGCCGTGCTCGTCCATGCCGGTCAGGAACTTGACGTTGTAGCCAGCGGAGCGGCGATAGCGAGCCTGAACGTCGGCGATGATGGTGGAATAAGCCGTGCCCAGGTGCGGATCGGCGTTGACGTAGTAGATGGGCGTCGTGATAAAGAACGAAGGCTTGCTTTGATCCATGGGGTTTGTCCTCCAGAAAAACGTTGCATACAGGGGATGATTCTAGCGCAAGGGCTGGATATCCTCCATCTATTGCATATCGAGCACCATGGCATAGACATCGCGCTTGCGGCGCGAATACTTCTGAGACAGGCGCTTGGCCACCGCAGAGGCGGGCTCCCCCTCCTCGAGCGCGGAGCGGATATCCTCGCACAGGGCCTCGTCGGGATCCGCTGCCGCGGCGCCAACCGGCACGATACCGGCCTCCTCATCCTCGCTCGGCGGCGCGATGACCAGCGCAATCTCGCCCTTTACCTCGCCGCGAGCACGCAGCTCCTCGGCGAGCTGGGCAGCAGGCCCGCGCAAGACCTCCTCGTGCAGCTTGGTGAGTTCGCGGCAGACGGCAACCTCACGCTGGGGAAAGACCTCCGCCACGGCCTCGAGCGTCGCCACGATGCGGTGTGGAGACTCGTAGAAGATGAGCGCGCCGGGCACTACGGCAAGGCGCTGCAAACGGCGCACGCGGTCGCCGTGCTTTCGGCCCAAAAAGCCCTCGAAGAAAAAATGCTCGCAGGGAATGCCGGACGAAACGAGCGCCGTGACGCAAGCAGAGGGCCCGGGGATAACTTCGACGGTCACATCGGCCTCACGCGCTGCCTCGACCAGCGCCTGGCCGGGGTCGGACACACTCGGCATGCCGGCGTCCGAGGCAAAGGCGAGGGTCTCCCCCGCCAGCAGGCGGTCGACCAGGCCGGCGGCGCGACTGGCGATCACATTCTCGTCGCAACGGACAAGCGGTTTGGAAATGCCCAGATGCATCAGCAGCTTTGACGTCACACGCGTGTCTTCGCAGCAAATGGCATCGGCGGCGGCAAAGGCCTCGCCAACGCGCGGGGACAGGTCGCCCAGGTTGCCGATGGGCGTGCCGACCACATAGAGTTTGCCCGTATGGGCGCTGTTTTGCGTCATATCAACCTATTCAATCATGCCGCGCTCGAGCGTACCGAGTGCCGCGCGGGCATCCCATGCCGCAATGCGCTTCTCGGTCTTCCACGTTTGGAAGAACCAACCGGCAGCCGGTGCAAACGAAGCCAGCTGGTTGGCGATAAACACGCGCTCGTAGGCATTGCGCCCCTCGGGCGTAACCGACGAGTTGGCAAAAATCGCCGCACCCGACCATTCGCCCACCAGCACGGGGAACCCAGTCGAGATCGCTTCTTTAAGCTCGCGCTTGTTACGCGAAATCGCCGTCGTCAGCCCGCGGGGGCTCGTGATGTCGAGCGCATACTCGTCGCGGTAATGGTACAGGTGAAGGTCCATGTAGACGTTCTTATACTTGGCGCCGCGCATAAAATGCTTCCATTCGTTGGGATGCCCCGACGACGAGAAGACGACGATCTTATCCTCGGGCATATACGAACGGACGAGCTCGTAGGCATCGCGATAGAAATTGCGCAGGTAGTGGGCCGGAATGCCATCCGTCATGGTAAAGAGACTCTTGCGGACGCTCATCTGCGGCGTGTCCAGCAGCTCAATGCCCAGCAGGCTCTCGGCCTCGCCGTAGCGATCGGCCAAGCGCTCGAGCACGTCGAGTGCGACATGACGGCCGTTGGTGGACGAATGCCATTCGGCAACAGCCTCCGGCGTGGTGGGCGAATCGTTGGAATCGCCCTGGCCACCGGGCACAGTTGCCAAATCGAGCAGCACGCGGATGTCGTACTTGGCGGCCCACTCAATTGCACGGTCGATGTAGTCGACAACCGAGATGTAGGACGCATCGGACTCCTGCGAGCCAAAGGCATACCAGGGCACCGGCAGACGCACGGCATTGAGACCGATCTGCGCCATGCGGCAAAAATCGTCCTCACTCACAAACGTCTCGTAATGACGGCGCATGCGCTCGTTATAGGCGGCGGTGCCCATGGCCTCCTGCAGCTCGGCCGCATTGGATGCACCGGTCGCCGCGTATAGCGACGGGGTCACCCAAGGCTCGGGAATAAACCAGCCAGAGAGATTAACGCCGAGTATCCTCTCCATCACTGCCCCCTTCGGATCGTGCAGGCTGAGCCTGCATCGTATTGCATAGGAAAAGTATCGTTTTGAGTATACCCGCGCGTGCGGACAGACGACCGAACGGTCTATAAAGTGGCGCAAAAGCGGGAGGAATGTCTGGGGCGAGCGGGCACGAGCTGGTGCGCCGAGATGTGCACGCACGTCGGAAGTAAGCGCCGGAAAGCGCATCCCATTCTTTCGCTCAATAATGGGATGCGCTTTCCGCGGGTCCGCATAAAAGAAAAGGACCCCTTTGCAGAGGTCCTAGTCAATTCAAGGTGGCGGGGAAGGGAATCGCGTCCGCGCGCTGCGCGGACGGACCGCTGCGGCGCTTGCGCGCCTTGCGAGCTACGCTGGAAAACGCTTGCGCGTTTCCTCAGCTCCACGCCCTCACGGGGTTCGATTCCGTGCATGGTCCACATAAAAGAAAAGGACCCCTTTGCAGAGGTCCTAGTCAATTCAAGGTGGCGGGGAAGGGAATCGAACCCCTGACACGAGGATTTTCAGTCCTCTGCTCTACCAACTGAGCTACCCAGCCATTTGAGGTGTGCCTTGTTTCAAGGCTTGATTAGTATAACCAAGGACGCGCTCCGGTCAACCGAGAATTTGAAAAAAGTTTTTGAGCACGGCGCCAGCCACAAGTCCAACCCTATAGAACAGCACGTTAGAGACATCAACCCGCCGCAAGAAGTTTTTCGCTCAGGGCTGCACGGGCAAACTCACTTGGCGTCATCCCTTCAGCCGCCGCCCGACGACGAATCGCCTCCTTCATCCCTAGGGGAATCTTGACCGATAGCGTTGCCGTCCCTTCGCTTGAGAGCGGAGGCCGCCCGTGCACGATCCCCCCAACGGTATGCTCGCCGTCCGGAAACCCGCCATGCTCGTACGACTCGCACCACGCGTCAATCATTTCATCCGTTACAACCTGACCATTGGCAGCCGTATACGCCTTGCTCATCATCGACCCCTCTGCCGAGCTCGCTCGATCTCTTGCCAGAATTTCTTCTGAACCGGAGACAGGGCATGAACAATGAGCCATCCACGAATTAGTTCGACCGCAACAAGTTCCACACTTCGACCATCTGGAAGCCATCCAATGGCAAGCCATCTCGGCGGCTCATCCTCCGACTCGCGGCGAATGCACTCAGTAACCGCGAACCAGGCACCAAGCACCTGCTTTTCCGTCAAGTGTTTTTTGGCGTTGGGATGGATCTCAACATCCATGCATCTTCTCCTCCATCTTACCCAATTTCGTATGACGAAAGTCCGCCGTCGTCAATCTCTTACGCCGGCACTTGTTGGAGGGTGGGAGGTGTAGCGAGGATTGAAGGGCGTTCCAATACCGCCCAGGCACCGGGACAGGAACACATGTGCCAAGGACGGACGTTTTCGTAGCGCGCGAGGATATTGCCGTCGCGATTGATGAAGGCGATGTCGATGGGATAGGCCATAAAACACGTATGGACCGAAGAGCAGCGTGGAAACGCCATGACGAGCGGCAGGCCGTTGGCGGCAACCGGACGCCGTCCCAGCATGCCGCGCAGGCGCACGACAAACGACTCCGCCACCGCAAACTCGGCCGGCGTCCAACCCAGCCTGTTGAGTGCCCGCGCGTAGGCGATGTAGGACGAGACCGCGGTCACATGACCACCCCCGGACGCCATGGATCGACCGTCACCGCGCGCTCGTGCGACAACGTTGTCGGCGCCCCCAGCGAAACGCCAGCGATGCTGAGAGAAGTCGGCCACGGCTCATAGTGCATGGTGCAGGTGTAGGTCCTAAACGTACCGGATAGGGAGAGCAGGCCACCATCCGATGCCTCCGCGCCTTGTTCGCTCGACACTTCGATCCGCAAGTCATAGCCCTCCATGGCATTCAGAATTTGAGTCTGAACCGTCGCCGAGGCATCGGCAGAGCTTTCGTCGCCCTCCCCCTCCGACGCCACGACGTGCGCCAACACGATGTCGGGTACCACGCGGTCGAAGCGCGCGACGGCGCTGGCAAAGATCATGACGTTGTACACGATGAGTGCCAGCACCAGCAAAACGGGCGTAACCACCGCCATCTCCACCGTCGCTTGGGCGCGCTCCTCGCGCAGACGCATGCGGATACTCATTACGACCCACCGCCCAGAGCGCCAACCAGCGTGGCGACATCGACGGTGAGTGGGATGGAGCCGCCGCCGGGCAGAGGAATCTCCGCAAGCGTGAACACCGTACCGCTAATGGTGCGTTCGACTTGATATTCCAACGCCTCGCAAAGCGCCTTGGGATCGGTCACGCCCAACGGAATACTTCGCAGCTTGTCTTGCGCTTGAGAGAGACCAGCAATGTCAGACCCCGGACTCTTAATGACGTTGGCGGAATCGGTCAGCACTGGCTTTCGCAGGCGCAAGTCGCACGGTTCCAGACCCAACGCCGCCATGGACGCCGAAACGGTATCGCCGAGCCACGACGCGATGGAACCCAACGCGCCGCTGCCCCCTCCTAGGTCCTTAATCATCTCGTCCATAAGTTCGTCGGCCGAACCTTGGATGTCTCCGTATCCCACAAGCAGCCGTCCCCAAACATCCATGACGCCGTCGAGCACGCCGGCAACGCCGCCCGAGCGTTCCTTCAATGTCGAGAAAAATCGCGAAAGCACGTTGTTTTGCGCCGTCGCCTCATCGGGCGCCAGCACCGCAGCAGAGATGGCACCGCGATCGCCAAGCCTGACTGCCGTGTTAAACGAAGAGTTGAGCTCATCGGGGCTCGAAATGGCACCCGAAACCGCAAGGGCAACCACGCCGTTGCGGCCGGGCGGGGCGATACGCGGGCGCTCGCCGGAAAGCTCCTTGATGGCCTGGTCAAACGCATTGCCCGCACGGTCGGCCTCGTCCTCGGTCTGACGCTCAAGTTCGAGTTCTTTGTTGCGGCAGTCGACGTAGTCTTCCAGGGCGTCTTTGAACTTGTCAAAGTGGTATTCGAAGCCGTTTTCGATAGAAGTCGAAGGTGCTGCAACGGCACCGAGCGACGAAACGCCAAAATGGCATCTGTTGCATCTGTCCTGCCCGTCATAATCAGCAACCGAGGCTAGCCCGCCTGGCGACCCTTTCTTATAGTTGGGGCAACTCGTTCCGTAATGCAGATACGTCTTGCCATCGATGGCGCTGGTTGGCCACGCCGCATCGGTATAGAGTTCCGTCGCTCGCACCTCGTCAGCGTTGCGCGGCAACAGCGGGATATGGAAAGTGACTGCATCTCCGTCCTCGGTTACATATGCACGATTGACCTCTGTACTCGCATAGGTGTAAAACGCCTTGCGCGCCGCCGACTCCGCCTTCGTCTCGACGCTTGAGCCCTGAGGTGCCTCGTTTGCAAGGCGCAAGCGGTAATAGGCCTTCGCGCGATCGAGCGCCACTTGCGGCTCCCATGTGACACTCGAGGCATAGTGCGGATTCTCAATATCCGAAAGCTTCGCCAAGCTCTTCGCGCGTTCCCACATGCACGAACAGCTTCCGACTGCGCCTCTGTCCGATCCACTGCAGTCGGCAAGCCAGGCGCGTTCCTTGGCCTTTGACGTTTTCTCGGACGCTTTCTTCAGTTCCTTGGCAGCATAGTCAAGGTCTTTTGAGGTGCTCTCGATGGCATCGGTCGAGATCTCTGACCCTTTGAGCGCAGCGAAGTCCGACTCGGATGTCCTGGGCACAGCAAGCGCCGTACCGGTATAGGTCACACTATCGGTATCCTGCGCCGACACCGCCTGCGTGGCACGCGCGGCAATCAGATACGGCAAAGCCGTCTCGATTTTCTGTAAGCCTTCCGATGCGCTTTTGGCAAACTTGTTGCGCGTTTTAATGATCTCGATCCCGGTGTCGACCATATTGCCGGCAACTGGTTCGGCACCCGGGATGAGGATGGCGACCAGGCCCGTCCCGATCGTGGCAAACCCCGCCAGTCCCAGACTCAAGATGCTCGCATCAACCACCGTGGCAGCCGTGTGATAGGATGACACTACGTTGGCACCCGCCAGCGCGCCGCTATCGGCCGCCACCTGGGTATCCCCGGCACGCGACATGCTCCATATCGCTGCGGTCGACGAAAACAACAACGTGAGCACCACTAGGATGACCACGGCAGAAGAAAGCGTGGTATAGGCACCGTCTTCGATAAACAGGTCGATACCGGCTCGACCCATAAAGCCGCCTCGCTTGCGATGGCAGCTCGGACGGCGCGTCAAAACGCGTCTAGACCAGAAACGCTTAATCCCATGCAGCAATCCACGAATCATAATCTCCCTCCAGCCATTCGGGACGCGATTGATACGAGACATCGACCTTGAGCTCAACGTAGCCGCCCTCGGCGGTACCACCCATAGCCTGCGCAAACGCACCGATCACAGGCAACGGCTTGACCTCGCCGGAAACGGACACGGACGAGACGCCACCCGCATCGGCCCGGCTAAGCTCGATATCCCACGACAACGGCCCGCCGGCATGAAAGATCGAAACGTTGGGCACTGCGGCAAGCCGGCGGCGGGTGAACTCCTTAAGATCGTCGTCCTCCGCCGTCGTCGTGGTCATGAGCCGCGCGGTCTCGGCGGCGGCAGACTCCATGACCGCGCGCGTATAGAGCAGGCACACCGGTTGCAGTGCGAGAAGGATGAGCGTCAGAAACGTCGGCAGCAAAAAAGCGGCCTCGACCGTAGACTGTGCCCGGTCCTCGCGCGCGATATCAATACAACGCGATGTCCTTAGCGCCCGCAGCGGCGTCGATAACCGACGTCGAGGCAACGCCATGGGATGCCGCCCGCTCAACCAGCGCCGCCAAGCGTCCATCGGTGCCAGCACGCCAAAGTCCCACAATCGCCAGCACGATCGATAACAGCGCCACCGTGACGACGGCGTATTCCACAGTCGCTTGGGCAACCTCTTCACGCAGAACGCCATGCATTTCACGATCCCTCCTTTGAGCTTATTGTTTGCGGGACCAGACGCACGGCGCGCAGACGACACGAAGCATCGCCAGCATCCGCGGCAACCGTCACCATATCGACCCAGCCGCGCCCATCGCGCACGATGGCGCCCCATACGTTGCCCTTAATATCGAGATAGCCGCTCAGAGCGAGCTGGGCCGTTGGCACCTCGCGGTAAGCGCGTAACATATCCGCCGCTGCCTCGGTCATCGGTCGGTCCTCGGACCATGCAAGCCGGACCGCAATCGCGTTGTCCTCAGGCGAATCCGTCGCAGTGCCAGACCGCTTGTCGAGCGTCCGCAGAAAGGTTTGCGCCGTGACAGCGACATCCGAATCGTCCGCATCTCGCATCTCATCTTTTTGAGACGCCACCGCCGAATCTGAGCCCGAATCGAAGGCGGCCCCAGGACGCTGCTGCCGCGCGGCGTTAAGCCCCCAAAGCACCGCCGCTATCGCCACGGTCAGGCAAGCAAACACCAGCAGCACCCCGATGGGGCGCTCGCCCTCTACAGGCTGTTGATGCCCTCGCTGATAGCGTTCCATAGATCTTGGACCTTGCCTTTAAATGCAACGATGGCAATAATCGCGATCACCACAAGCACACCCACCAAAATGGCGTACTCGGTGGTACCCTGCGCGCTCTCCTCCTGCAACAGCTCCTTGGCATGCTGGCGAGCGCGAATCGCCCGGCAAAAAGCCCGGTTCCAAGCCTTGTCAGCAACTTCGACCATCGTGTTCATGTATTCCTCCCTACATCATCCCGCCTGCTCCCAGCAGCGGGCCCAATATGGACAGAAGCAACGCCGGCAAGATGAGCGTGCCGGTGGGAATCAGCAGCTTGACGGGCGCACGCTCGATCTCACGCTCGACCGCGGCGCGATGAGCCGCACGGATCTCGCGACTTTGAGCGGCCAGCGTCTCGGCAAGTGGGGCACCCAGGGCGAGCGCCTGCCCCACCGTGATGGCAAAGGTCTCGAGCGCTCGCACGTCCAGGTCGCGCGCGGCGGCCAACAACTCGTCCTCACGCGTGCCCACGCCCACCTGCCACGCCATGCAGGCCCGCTCAAGTCGAAGAGCCAGCACTGACCGGCGGTTGGCACAGAAAATCTCAAGCGCCGCATCAAACGAAAGACCGGCCGAAAGACCCAAGCGCACAACATCGATCATCTCGGACACTTCGCCGAGCGACACTCGCGCCGGGCTGCCCGCTCCAACCGCGCCCTTCACTCGCGCGGTCAGAGCATCGACCACCGAGCGACCCGCGGCAGCGACCAGCACCGTCTCGCGCTTGCAGGCCCCTGCGATCTTGCGTGCATCCGCCCGATCCAAACCCGTCGCGATAAATACACTCAGGGCGCACAGGCAAGCCGCAACTGCAACCGGGGCGCTCATAGCTCCACCCGCATAATGCGCCGGATAACCACCAGGGCAACGGCGTTGAGGGCAAGGCCCAGCACCACAGCGCCCGCGCCGGCAGGCGTCGCAAGACCGCGACGAAAATCTGCCGAAAGCAGCGCCAACACCGCGCACATGCCCGCCGGCATCGCCGCGACCATATGCGCAGACATGCGAGCCTGCGACGTCTTGACATCCAGGCGGCGCTTGAGCTCAATGCGCTCCCCCACCATGCTCGACGCCTCGGACAGTAAGTCGGCAAGCGGAGCGCCGGTGCGCTGAGATACCTTAAGCGCCAAGGTCACAAGCGAAAGACCGGGGGCGTTGATGCGCACGAGCAAGTCATCGAGCGCATCGGTCGCCGAGATGCCGCAATCGATCGCCGCCGCCACCCGCAAAAACTCGGTATGCACCGGTTCTTGCGCATGAGCGCCCACAAAGCGCATGCCCTGGGCCAGCGAATGTCCCGAGGCAAGCGACATGGAAAGTGCGGTAAACGCCTCGGGCATGGCCTCTTCTGCATCGTGTTGCTCGCGCCGGCTCTCAAAGCCATCCCGAGCGGCGCCAACGGCAATCGGAGCAACAAGTCCCAAGGCAAATCCGAGGGGCGATAACGACACCATCGTTAGTAAAATGCAGCAGACACCGCTCGAGAGCAGCAGAAACGCCAAACGCCCCGAAGCATCTTCGATCACGAGGCCAAGGCGATGCGCCGGAGCCAGCGATGCCCACGAACGGGCGATCTTTTTCAGCAGATCGTTTTCCACCAGCTCACGCGGCAGTTTCTCTGCCACCGTCTCGAGCGCCTGACGCGCCGGCTCCGCCGGCGGCACCTGCGGCACACGAGGTTCCGCCCCGCACGCCGTCGCGACAGAAAACCCTGCCAAACCCCCTACGACGAGGGGCACAGCGACCTCCATTCGTCCACCTCCTCTTGTGTGAGCGTCCCCGACCGCAGGCCTTCTGCGATAAACGGCGGCTCGCGGTCAAGCGTCCAGGTGCGCTCGGCGGCATCGAAAGTCACATAGCGCTCGAGCTCTACGCCGCCCGACGCGGCGCGACGCACCCCCGAATACGAGGAGACGAAGCGCCTGCCATCGGCGTGGCGCTCGGACATCACGATGCCGTCGAGCGCCATGGCAATCTGCTCCTCGATGAGCTCGCTCGGCAGATCGATGCCATAACGTGCAAGCAACGTCAGACGCACCACGGTCTCCTGTTCTGAGCCCGCATGAAGTGTGGTGAGCGACCCATCGTGCCCGGTGTTCATGGCCTGCAGCATGTCGCAACATTCCGCACCGCGCACCTCACCCACCACGATGCGGTCGGGGCGCATGCGCAGGGCATTGGTCACCAGGTCGCGGATCGTCACCGCGCCCTCGCCCTCAATTGAAGCCTCGCGCGCCTCTAGACGCACCACGTGCGGATGATGCGCAAACTTGAGCTCGGCAGAGTCCTCGATCGTCACGATGCGCTCGCCGGTGGAAATCTCGCATGACAACGCGTTGAGCAGGGTGGTCTTACCAGATCCCGTGCCTCCCGCAACCGCCAGGTCCTGTCGCAGCGACACCGCGCACGACAGCAGCTGCGCATACCAAAGCGGCAGCGACCCCAGCCCCACAAGCTCGTCCAGCGAGCAGATGCGGTCCGAGAACTTTCGGATGGTGAGAATCGGTCCGTCAATCGCCACAGGCGGAATCACCGCGTTGACGCGATAGCCCGTTTTGAGGCGGGCGTTGACGATGGGGCTGCGCTCGTCGATACGGCGGCCAAGTGGCGAGATGATGCGGTCGATAAGCACCCGGATCTGCTCATCATCCTCAAACGCATGCTCGATGGGGTACAAGACGCCGCCGCGTTCAAAGAAAGCCGAGCGGCAGCCGTTGATCATGATTTCGGTAACGGTGTCGTCCTCGATGAGCGGCTGCAACGGCCCCAAGCCCACCACGTCATCCAAAATCTCGTCGATGATAGTCTCGCGCTCGGGCGTCGCGAGATCGGTCGGCTCCTCAACATTGAGCGCCGCCTCCACCGCAGGACGCAATTCCGAGCGGGCAAGTGCCGGGTCGATATAGGCGCTGATACGCGCCACTTCGTCGTAACCCATGCGGTCCATCACGGCGCGTTTGGTGCGTCGTTTCACCGCGCGGCGACGCCCCGCATCTACAGGCGCTGCCGCCGCTGCAGCGCCGGCAGCCTTAATCCTCGTTTGCAGGCTCATCGCTGATCACCCTCGCGCGACCAGGGAAGGCGAATACGCGGGCGTTCGGTGCGCATTGCACGGTCGGCGACCATATCGCTCCAAGGGCCGACGGCGCACCCCAGTTCCACGAGCATCTCGCGCGTGGCCTCGCGCACGCCGGTCGCAAAAGCGCTGGTCTGCCCCACTGCCTCGTCAGCGCGCCCAAACGCCATGAGCGCGGCGAGATCCTGCCCGCCATCGGCGATACGAATCTTGGAGCTCAACGCACAGGCAATCTCAAAGCGCATGGCGACGTCCTCGTCTGCCCCGCGCGCACCGAACCGGTTGAACACGGCGCTCATGCGCGTGCGCGGCACACCTACTCGACTCGCCAGTTCAATGACGTGCGACGCCGACGTCGCGGACGACACCGCAGCATCGCCAACGACCAGGCAACGGTCGCTCGCCGCCACCGCAGCCGCCACGGCGTCGCCCCAAAAGACCGAGGTATCGATAAAGACCACGTCGGATTCGCGACGCAAAACATCAAGCAGTAGCTCCACCGGACGTGCCATGAGCTCGGCTTGCTCGGGCGCCGCAACGGGACCCCAGAGCGTAACGCCCGGCGCCACGCGCATCGATGTGGCTACGATATCCGGCTCGGTGAGCGCGCCCGCCGCCGCCGGCTCGATAAGTGCCGCCATATCGCGCGGAGCATCGACGCCTAACAAGTCGTAAAGGTTTCCAAACATCAGGTCCAGGTCGAGCACGGCGGCACGCAAGCCCAACAGCGACGATGTGTGTGCCATGGTGGCAACGATCGTCGACTTGCCGCAACCGCCCGAACCCGAAATGGCGCAGATGACCGGAGCTCGATGCTGCGGAGCGGCAGCGTCTGTCGGCGGCATCGGAGGCGGCGGGGCGGGCGTCGGCGACAGCGTCCCCGTCTCCCCCGCCGCAACCACACGCTGCGTCCAAGCTGGCATGGCGGCTTGTTCGGTCTGCAAGGCAGGCTCGTTCTGTGCAATCTGCTCATGCTGCATCAGCGACAACTCGCCGCACCCGGCAAAGCCCTCAACTTCGTCGAGTTCATCCGCCAGATTCACGCCGTGCACGTATCCCATATCTACAGCCGGGGAGTCACCAGCATGCTGTGCCGGCCCTCCAGCGTCATCGTATACAAGGGGGTTCCGGGGGCGCCGACCATGCTCGGCTTCCGCTTTTCCATAATCATCAACACGCGGGCCTCTTGTAGCGCGAGGCGCCCCGGGTTCCCTATCAACAAAAGCATCGGGCTCAATCGTCATGCGCCGATCGGAATCAACCGCTCCCTCGCCCGCGCGCCCGTTGCCGCATATACTGTGCGCAGCGATGACCTCGGTCGCCCCCGCGCGAAACAGTCCCTCGATATCCGACGGATCGAGCACTTCTATCAACACGACCACGCGACTCACGCGGCCTTCGGCCGTCAGGCGCGCAACAGTCTTGCGCACATCTTCGATATCAAACAGAGACGCCGCGATGATGGCAGCCCCGCGGCGCGACGGAAACGCCCGCGCCATGGAAACCAGCCCGTCCAGGTCACCCACGCGAAGCACCTGTGCACCCGCATCACGGCCCTCGACTTCCTGCTGCAACAGCCCGTAACCGCCGCACGCGCAGCACGCAAGCCAGATCGCCTTCATCACTCGTCGCCTCCGCTCTTTTTGCCGCGCGCCGTGGCGGGAATCGTCAAGCTGACCGTTCCCTTGCCCGAGGCTCCCAGCAGTTCCTTGACGTCTTCGGGGTCAGCCGCCAGCGTCACCCATTCGATCTTGCCCTCGCGCGTGGCACCGGAATTCTCACTGGTATCGATCACGTGCGCGCCGCACAGTCGATCGGTTACGCCATCTTTTTGCACGTACACGTCCACATAGCTGCCCACGCCCGTGGCACCGCCGACCGAGTGCTCGGCATCGACCGCCACCGAAACGGCGACCTTGCCCTTAGGCACCTCGAGCTTGTGGCTCTCGGCCTTGGTGTAGACATTGCAGATCACGGCGTTTTTGGGAATACGTGAAGTCGTCACGTCGCCGCGCACCTGGCGCAGCTCGGTCGCCGCGTCACGCGGCAGCAGGCTTGTCAGCCATTCCTGGGTTATGACATTGGTCTCATCGAGGGTCTCGCCCACATCGATATCGCGCGCCGCGACGCATACCTCGACGCGATCGCCACCGTACTTGGCCAAGGTCTCAGCCTGGACCTGTTCGGCTTGCGAGCGGATCGACGAGCCGTAAACCATGCAGAGCAGAGCAGCGAGCACGCCCGCGACCAGACTGATGGCGATGCGCTTGCTCTTGTTCACGGCCGCTCCTCTCATGGCAGTGCCGGGCGAATGCCCGTACCACCATTGTCTGGGCGGTCAGAGTGCAAAGCGGCGCAATCGCGATCTTGGTTTTCGATGTCAAACCAATCGCCGACCAAAAGCTGACCAGCCCGTCAAGCTCATGGCAAGGTTTTGGTCAGCACGTCAGCAAACTGCATGTTTCGAGGCTTTTCCGCAGCAAAAAAGCCGTCTCCCGAACAGTTGGGAGACGGCTGTCATAGGAAAAATCAATTACAGATGAACATCGGGATCGAGCATTTGGGCACTCACGCGCATGGATGACGCCAGGTTTTGGAACGTCTCCAGACGCAGGCTGTCGATCTGTCCAGCATCTTCGGCCTCGCGAACGGCGCAACCCGGCTCGTGAGTGTGCGTGCAATCGCCAAACCGGCACGCACGCGACGCCTCGACGATCTCGGGGAAGGCACGCGCCAACCCGCGTTCGTGGCCCACGAGCGGCAGGCTGCGCAGGCCCGGGGCGTCGGCGATCACGCCGGCGTCGCCCGGCAGCGCCACCATCACGCGCGCAACCGTGGTGTGGCGACCTTGGTCATCACGCTCGCGCACGCCGCCAGTGGCCAGCGCATCGTGGCCCAGCAGCGCATTGAGCAGCGTCGACTTGCCGGCGCCCGACTCGCCCAGAATCATGGCGCAGCTCCCGGCAGGCACGCAGACACGGACCTCGTCCAGGCCGCGGCCCTCGGCAGAGGACGTCACGATCACGCGCACGTCCGGACCCACCAGGCGGCGCACGCGGTCCAGATCGCGCTCGAGCTCCTCGGCATCGCAGCGATCAGCTTTGGTGAGCACCACCACCGGTTCGGCATCGCAGTCGAGCGCCAACACCAGCGAGCGCGCCACGCGGTCGAGCAGCACCTCACCGGCACCGAGCGCCTGCACGATTAGCACGCTATCCACGTTGGAGCAGAGCACCTGGCGCTCTCCACGGGCACGGCCGCGCCAACGCTCAAAGCTCGTACGGCGCGGCAGCACGCACTCAATCACGCCCATATCGTGCCCGGGAGCGCGGCGCACCGCCACACGGTCGCCCACGGCAGGCAACAGGACCTCGTCCTCGCCGCGCGACTTAGCAAACCCCACGGCATGCTCGGCGCGAAAGGTGTCGTCGGCAGTCGCCACCAGCGGAAACCCGCGATCCAAGCGCACCACGGCACCCAGCCGCATCTGCTCGGGCTCCTCGGCATGTGCGCAGAAATCATCAAAGGCAGCCTGCTGGGCTTCATCGACCGGCAGGTCATCAAACGCCGGAACGTCCTGCAGCGCGTCGAGTCCCGGCACGCTCGCCAGCAGCTCCTCGGCAGACGCGGGGGCCTCGGTCGCAAGCTTCCGACGACGATCGCGCTTAGCCCGCGCCCCCGTCGTCTTTTTCTTCGCCTTAGCCTTAGCCTTGCCCACAAGCGCCTCCCAGCACCACAAATCACAACTGAGCAGGTATTTTAAATCAAAAAGAGCTGGCCGGGCAAAGCCCGACCAGCTCACATACTTTCCCTCAGCCCTTTTCATCCGCACGGGAGAAAAGCCAGCAAGGATACCGCAGGGCCCGCCCGCCGGGAGGGGTTTCCTAAGGGCACATCCCGCAGCCGCAAAGCGGCGAGGACGTGCCCGTGGAAACCCCGCAGGCGGTCGGGCCCGGACAGGAACGTTACTCTTTTTCGACCGCGCGCATGATCGCCTTGTAGATCTCCATCAGCGGGATGATCAGGAAGGCCAGGCCCAGCGCGGCAAGAACGCCCTTGAGTTCAAGCGTCACAGGGCCGAAGAACATCTCGGCAAGCGTCGGCTGCACGGTCACGATCACCGTCAACACCAGTGCCAGCGCGGCAGAAGCCCACAGCCACTTGTTCTGCTTCTTCATGGTGAACAGCGACGCACGACGGCTGCGCATATTGAAGCAGTGGAAAATCTCGACCATGTTGAGCGTGATGAACGCCATCATCACGCCTTCCTCGTCGGCATTGCCGGCGATCATATCGGCGATGTGGATGTAGCCCATGTCAAAGTACACGCCCACAAAGAAGCTCGCCAGCACCAGCACGGTGATGATTAAGCCCTGGACCACGCAGTCCAGACCCATATGTCCGGCAAAGACACCGTCCTTGGCGTTGCGCGGCTTGCGCTTCATGATGTCACCCTCGGCATCCTCCATGCCCAGCGCGAGCGCGGGGAAGCAGTCGGTGACCAGGTTCACCCACAGCAGCTGCACCGGCTGGAAGATGGTAAAGCCGATGAGCGTGGCGATAAACACCGAGAATACCTCGGCAAGGTTGGCCGAAAGCAGGAACTGGATGACCTTGCGGATGTTGTCGTAGATGCGACGGCCCTCTTCGCAGGCACCGATGATGGTGGCGAAGTTGTCATCGGCAAGCACCATGTCGGCGACGTTCTTGGTGACGTCGGTGCCGGTGATGCCCATGCCAACGCCGATGTCGGCGCGCTTGATGGACGGGGCGTCGTTGACGCCGTCGCCCGTCATGGCCACGATCTGGTCGCGCGACTTCCAAGCCTCGACGATGCGGGTCTTATGCTCGGGCTGGACGCGGGCGTACACGCCGTAGTCCTCGATGTGCGCGTCGAGTTCCTCGTCGCTCATGCGATCGAGGTCGGCACCGGTGATGGCATGGCTGCGATCGGTGACGATGCCCAGCTGCTTGGCGATGGCCACGGCGGTGTCGATGTGGTCGCCCGTGATCATGACGGTGCGGATGCCGGCGTCGTGCGCCTCGCGGATAGCGTCGGCCACCTCGGGACGGACCGGGTCAATCATGCCGGACAGGCCACAGAAGACCAGGTCATGCTCAAGCGCAGCGGGGCTGCAGTCGGCGGGAACCTCGGTGTAGGTGCGGCTCGCCAGCGCCAGCACGCGCAGGGCCTCGTCTGCCATGGCCTTGTTGGCTGCCACGAGCTCGGCGCGACGCTCCTCGGTCAGCGGGACGACCTTTTCGCCCTCGTAGATATGGGTGCACAGGCCGATCACCACGTCTGGCGCGCCCTTGGTGTACTGCTCGTACTCGCCGTCCAGGGTCTCGACGACCACGGACATCATCTTGCGGCCCGAGTCGAACGGGGCCTCGCCCACGCGCGGGTGCTCGGCAGTCAGGCCAGTAAGACCAGCCTTGCCGGCATCGTTGACGAGTGCGCACTCGGTCGGCTCGCCCACGGCCTCGCCCAGCTCCTCGTCCCACTGGGCATCGGAGCACAGCGCCATGCCGGCCAGGAACTTCTCCTTGGGCGCAGCGAGCTCGTGCTTGACGACGGTCATCTTGTTCTGGGTAAGCGTGCCGGTCTTGTCCGAGCAGATGGTCTGCGTGCAGCCGAGCGTCTCGACAGCAGAAAGCTTGCGGATGATCGCCTGGCGCTTGGCCATCTTGGTCACGCCGAGCGAAAGGACGATGGTCACGACGGCGACCAGGCCCTCGGGGATGGCGGCGACGGCGAGCGAGACGGCGACCATAAAGGTGTCGAGCAGGGCAGTCGGGTCGGTAAGGACGTTACCCACGCCGTGACGGATGATGTCGACGCCAAAGATCACGACGCAGATGACGATAACCATAATGGTAAGAATACGGCTGAGCTCGGCGAGCTTCACCTGCAGCGGCGTGAGCTCTTCCTTGGCCTCGGCCAGGGCGCCAGCGATCTTGCCCATCTCGGTGTTCATGCCGGTACCGACCACGACGGCGCGACCGCGGCCGTACACCACGGTGGAGCCCATGTAGCACATGTTCTTGCGGTCGCCGAGCGGCACGTCGTCGGTGCCCGCGGCAAGCTCAATCACGTTGGCGTGCTTCTCGACCGGCACGGACTCGCCGGTCAGTGCGGCCTCTTCGATCTTCATCGTGGCGCTCTCGAGGACGCGGCAGTCGGCCGGGACGGAGTCGCCCGCCTCGAGCATGAGGACGTCGCCGGGCACGAGCTCGGCGCTCGGCAGATGCACGAGCTTGCCGTCGCGCAGCACCTTGGACTGCGCCGCGCTCATCTCCTGCAGGGCCTCGAGGGCCTCCTCGCTCTTGGCTTCCTGGACCACGCCCAGCACCGAGTTGACGATAACGACGAACATGATGATGGCGACATCGGCAAAGTCCGCCTCGCCCTTGACCATGCCCGTGAGTGCGCTGATGACGGCGGCAACGATCAGCATGATGACCATAGGGTCGGCCATCTGCTCAAAGAAACGCTTCCACAGCGGCGTCTTCTCGGCTTCCTCGAGCTTGTTAGGGCCTGTCTTGGCGAGGCGCGACGACGCCTCGCCGTTGCTCAGGCCGAGATTCTCATCGACGCCTTGGTCGCTGAGCACCTCCGCCGCGGCGGACAGGTATTCCTTTTGCATATAGAGTCCCCTCCTGGGATTCGGGCCACTCAGCAGATTGATGCCCGATCATAATTCCCAGGAGAAGGGCAAGGGCTCATCAAGGCTGCCGTGCTGAGCGGCAGTTGATAGTGGAGCTATGGTACCCCAAAGCGACGCGTCTAGCCAAAACATTCCATCTGGAAACACGGCACAGGCGCAACGGTGCAGACAGTGTGATGCTCAAGATTGATAAAACGTTTTTTCTTCGGCGCATCATCGAACTAAAATATCGCCCAGATAGCAGCGGTTAGAACGGTTGGTAAAGTTTTGCATATACCGTTTTTCCGCAAAAAATGAACTTCTAATTCGGCATACGGTCGATTTTTTGGGGTATTCGGTCGGCATTTCGTTATAATCATCTCAGTTTTATTTCTTATGGTTTATCTATCAGCGCAAGACGATGTCAGATGGAGGTCTGAATGTACAAGCGCACCAAGATTGTATGCACCATGGGTCCCGCCTGCGATAGCGACGAGACCATCCGCGAGATGATCAAGGCGGGCATGAACGTCGCCCGTTTTAACTTCTCGCACGGCTCCTACGACGAGCACCACGGTCGCATCGAGCGCGTCCGCCGTATTTCCAAGGAGCTCGGCATGCCCGTCGGCATCCTGCTCGACACCAAGGGCCCCGAGGTCCGCACCGGCCTTTTGGTCGACGGCAAGAAGGTTGCCGTCAAGACCGGCGACAAGATCGTCGTCACCGCTCAGCCCACGTCCGAGGATTTCCACGGCACCGCTGAGCACATCTCCCTCGACTACCTGGCTCTGCCCTCCGAGGTCGAGAAGGGCTCCCTCATCCTGATCGATGACGGCCTGGTTGCCCTCGAGGTCGAGTCCGTCGACGGCCAGGACATGACCTGCGTCGTTAAGAACGACGGCCTGATTGGCGAGCGCAAGGGCGTCAACATGCCCAACGTCAACATCTCTCTGCCCGCCATCACCGAGCGCGATCGTCAGGACATCCTCTTTGGCCTGACCGAGAACATCGACTACATCGCCGCTTCCTTCATCCGTGACGGCGAGTCCGTCCGCGGCATCCGCAAGCTTTGCCGCGAGAACGGTGGCGAGCACGTGACGATCTTCCCGAAGATCGAGTGCGCCCTGGGCGTCGAGAACTTCGACGAGATCCTCGAGGCTTCCGATGGCATCATGGTCGCCCGTGGCGACCTGGGCATCGAGATCAAGCCCGAGCTCGTTCCGCACATCCAAAAGGAGATCATCGCCAAGTGCAACGCGGCCTACAAGCCCGTTATCACCGCTACGCAGATGCTCGACTCCATGCAGCAGAACCCGCGCCCGACGCGCGCCGAGGTTGCCGACGTCGCTAACGCCATCTACGACGGCACCGACGCCGTTATGCTTTCCGGCGAGTCCGCTGCCGGTAAGTACCCGGTCGAGGCCGTCAAGATGCAGGCCAGCATTGCTCTCGAGACCGAGAAGTACCTCCCGGCTCACGCTCCGCTCGAGGTTCCGGCCGATGCTCACGGCACCCGCGTTGTCAACAACGTTGTGGGTATGTCCGCTGTGAACATGGCCACCACCGTTGGCGCCAAGTGCATCACCGTGCCGACGACCACCGGTCGTACCGCTCGCCTGATCTCGCACTTCCGTCCCAACATGCCGATCTGCGCGTTCTCCCGCCACGAGTGGGCCGTCCAGCAGATGATCATGTACTGGGGCGTTATCCCGCACCAGGCAGAGATTACCCAGGGCACCGTCAACGGCACGATTGTCAAGGCGATCGAGACCGCTAAGGAGCTCGGCTACGTCGAGGCCGGCGACCTGACCGTCGCCACCGCCGGCGATCCCCGCATGAGCGTCCAGCTCGAGGACAAGGTCTCCTCGACCAACGTCGCTTACGTCGCTCAGGTGCGCTAAAACGCACTTGCAAGCAGATTTGCATTGCAAAGGGCCCGGAAGGCATTGCCTTCCGGGCCCTTTTTTAAGACCTTCTTCATATGCCGCTTCATCGATTTGCGTTCAATCGCAAGCCTCTCCGATGCCGAGCGCACCACCGAAGACGCCCTGCGACGGGAGTTGTTGGTCAATTGGGGTGAACTGTTCGCCGTCAAGCCGGCCGGCTAGCAGCTAGCGATCAGAGGGACTGCGGGGACGCCAGAAGCGGCAACGCGAGCCGCAAAGCCCGCCTCGGTCAGCTCGATGACCTCGGTAAACGTTGCGTCGAAGAATTCCTCGGTCAGCAGGCGGTATGGCGGATGGTCGGGCTCGCCGGGGTTTTCGCGTACAATCTCGTGCATAACGCCAATGGTCTTGAGCACATACTCCTTATGGATGGGATACTGACCAAAACGCGTCGCCGCAGTATACAGGCGATCGGTCGCGCGCGGAATCGAAACGATCCCGAGCGTCTTACCAAACCAGTCAAAGTCGCCTTGCTTTTTAATGCGGAATTCCTCGCACGGCTTGCCGCCGTGCGCCTCCAGGTACTGATTCACGCGCGTATTCCACACGGTATCGGCCACGAGGTGAGACCAAACGCCCAGCGTCAGATCGAGCAGCGACTGCGCCACGTCATCGGGCGCGAGCGAAAGCTCGCTAGCACCGGGACCGGCAACCGGCTCGGCATCCTTGTAGCGTTGGGGATAGTGCACGCGATTCAGTCGCTCGCGCTCCTCGATAATCGAGGTCGCCGCGGCTGGCGCACCGGTGGGTGAACTTTTAAGCAACGGTGCCACATAGGTATCCCAGAACTCGTGCTCACGCGGCTTAGGGATAGGCTCGGGCTTGGCAAAGTGCGTAATGCGGTACGGGATGGGATCGGCGATGCCAGGGACCATATAGCCCACGAAAATATCCGGAACCACGCAGCCAAACAAAAAGGCATTGCGGTCGCGCACGCTCTTGGCAAGCGCACCGGTGCGCTCCAGCAAACGCTCCGTCTGAGCGATATGAATGTTCCAGCTTGGCATAGCCACCCCCATAAAAAACCTGGATAACTATACCATCACGGCAAAGCCGCGCGGGCGGCTACGCACGCTCTACGCAGCAACTAGTCCGTAGCACCGCTTTCGGTTCCATACGACGGCGAAGGCGCCTCGACCACATGGTGATATCGATCGATATAGATTGCACGGGCACCCAGGCGTCGCACCAAATCCTGGTGATGTGTGCTCATCAAGACCGTCTTACCCGCCGCGACGTAGGCCAGCAAGAAGTTGACCACGATGTCGCATGAATCCTCGTCGAGCCCATTGGTAGGCTCGTCGAGGACCAAGATATCCGGGTTCATCGACACCACCGCAGCCAGCGCAACGCGCTTCTTTTGCCCGCCCGAGAGCTGATAGGGAGAGGCGTCGGCAAGGTCGGCAACCTGGAACAGCCCCATGGCATCGCGCACACGGCGCTCGAGCTCGTCTGCCGGCAGTCCCATCTGCGCGGGACCAAAAGCAACTTCCTCGGCCACCGTAGCGCAGAACAGCTGGGCGTCGGCATTCTGGAACACAAAGCCCACGCGCTGATGAAAACGCTGAGCGGCCGCGGAATCCTTTAGAAACGCCGCATCGACCACGTGCCCGTCGAACAGGTATGCCCCTGCGTCCGCGAGCTCAAGGCCGTTAATAAGGCGCATAATCGTCGTCTTACCGCAGCCGTTGGGACCGAGCAGGGCAACGAGTTCACCACGATCGACCTGCAGCGACACGCCATCGACAACCGTATGCCCCGCATAGGAGAACACCACGTCGCGCAGCTCGATGAGCGGCGCGACCTCGGCGCCGCCCGCACCGTTCGTGCCCGCCGCACTATTCATATCGATCGTCAAAACGTCGCCCTTCCCTATTTGCATCCCCAGCCGGAACCAGCAGCGCCTACAGCACGGCGCACAACACCGCCAGCAGCGCCACGCCGGCCGCATAGACCGCATCGCGCCAGCCAAACCCGGCGCGCGCGGGCGCCGGATACGCACCCGCAAAACCGCGGCACAGCATGGCCTCGTCCATCGCGCGGCTGCATTCCATCGCCTTGATAAAGGTCATGCCCATGATACCCGCGATCGAATCGGTACGCGAAAATCCCTCAGGCGCACGGCCAACGCTGCGCAGCATGACCGATTCGCACAAATTGTGCGCCGTGCGACCCAGCACCTCGACGTGCTTGAGCGCCATATCAAACGTAAAGATAACTTCGTCGGGCAGATGAAGCATCTTGAGCGCCGCCGACATGCGGCTCCACGTGAGGGTCCACGAAACGCCCAGCACCAGCGACACATTAATGAAGGTCTTGAGCGCAATTTTGAGCATGGCGCCCGTAGCGGAAGCGCCCAGCAGCAGGGCAGGCAGCGCCAAAACCACTGCGAGCCCCGCGGCGCCAAGCGCCGGCACAAAGGTCGCCCGCAGCCCGCGTACGGGGCGCACGGCAACGAGCACCAGCGCAATGGCCGCCATCAACATGAGGTACAGCGGGCTCTGTGTCAGACACACGCACAGGACGCAAACGAACATCCCCACCAGGCGCACCGGAGCCGAAACGCAAGAAAGGGCGCGGTCGACCATCGACCCGCCCTCGTGCGCGCCTCCACCCAGGCGAACCCGCTCAAGCAGGCTCGCCAGGTGCAGGACATTCTGTTGCATTACGCGATGCCGAGCGCCCGTGGGCTCGTAACGCTGCTCGTCCGCAAGCCAGCTAGGCAGCTCGACCGTCGCCATGAGCCCCGTTTTCCTTAACCGTCAGCGATATCAAACGAAATGCGATGGTGAGCACCGCCACGCCAATTACGCCCGAGAGGATATACATGGCAGCCTGGCCGGCAAAGCCAAGACCCTGCTCCTCGGAATAGGCCTGCAGATAATCGCCCGTGGGCAGTGCGTCGGCAAAGGTCGGGATATCGAGGCCGACCGAAGCCTGCAGGCTGTCGTCGCCAGCCTCCTGAACGGCGGTCGCGGCGCCCTCGGCGTCCCACTCGCCCCATGCGTCACCTGTGGCAAGCAAGCCGAGCGGCGTAGCCACGACAAGCACGGCAACCAAGATGAGCGTGGGGACCAGCGAGGTCTTCTTGGCAGCAGCACCCTCGGCAGTAAGCTGGCCATCGACGGCCTCGGGCCCGACGATAACGCTCGGCGCCGTCTTCTTAATGAAACCGTAGATGGCGGCCGTCGCCACGCCCTCGATCACGCCGGCAACCAGCATATGCGGGATCAACATGGCCGGAATAGCCACGGACAGCGGGAAAGGACAGTACAGCGGCGCGCCCGAAGCGTTGGTAAAGAGCATCGGCTGAATACCAAACTCGATTGCCGCGCACAGGGCCGCCAGGCACAGGCCGACCCAACCGCTCACGACGGCAGAAACCGAGGTGCCCCAGCTCTTGTCGTGCAGGCGGCTGTTGAGCGCACGGAACACGATAGCAGCGACAAACGGCAGCACAAAGGCCATGTTAAAGCAGTTAGCGCCAAACGACAGAACGCCGCCGTCGCCAAACAGCAGCGCCTGCAGCGCCAGCGCAACCGAGACAGCGATAGCCGCGGCCTCGGGGCCTAGCAGCAGTGCAATGAGCGCGCCGCCGACGGCGTGACCTGTGGTGCCGCCGGGCAGCGGCACATTGAACATCATAAGCAGGAAGGAGAACGCGGCGCAGATGCCCAGGAAAGCCATGTGCTCGCGATCGAGCGTGGCGCGCACTTTCTTGATGCAGTGGATCCAAACGGGCACCATCGCCACTGCCATGACGGCATCGGTCTGCGGGGACAGATAATTATCTGGAATGTGCATGTACGCCTCCCGGTTATCGGCGCACGGAATTGCAACGCCGCTTGAATCACCTTTCCAGTGTTACGTAATGTCAGATTCGTAACACGCCGCGGGCTATCATAGCAAAACGGCGCACTGCCGACAAAGCAGCACGCCGTTATGTAATGCGCGTGTAATATATGCAGGCTCAACGGTGCCTTATACCGGGCATAGCAGTCACGTAGGACTCGGCAGCAGCCACCGCTGACCCATACCTCAGCGCAGAACCTAGCCGCGGACCTCGCCGTTTACGCCCTTGCACACCTTGGTGACGATCTTCTGGTGCGCCTTCTCGACCTCTTCGCTGGTGAGCGTGTGGTCGTCGGAGCGATACGTAAGCGCAAAGGCCATGGATTTCTTGCCCTTGCCGATGCGGACCGGATCGCGGTAGACATCGAACAGGCGCACGCCCTCGAGCAGTTTGCCGCCGGCACTCGTAATACGACGCTCAAGATCCTCGCAGGTCACAGTGTTGTCGACCACGATAGCAAGGTCGTGCTCAACGGCCGGGTACTGCGAGAACTCACGGTAGTTCTCCTGGTTGCGGGCGCCCTTGATCAGCTTGTCCAGGTCAAGCTCAAAGGCAACGACGACCTCGTCAATGCCCATAGCCTCGCGCGCCTCGGGGTGGATCTCGCCAACCCAGCCCAGCACGGTACCGCCCGAGAGTACCTCGGCAGCACGACCCGGCTGCAGGAAGGCATAGCTCTCGCCCTCGACGGGACGGAAGCGAACCTTCTCGATGCGCAGCTGGGCAAGCAGCTCCTCAACGATGCCCTTGCCAACGAAGAAGCGCAGCTTACGGTACTTCATGTTCCAAGACTGCTCGCTCCACTGGCCCGAGAGCACGCCCGCCACGGACTTGGTCTCCTTGGGCAGGCTGGCGTTCTCGCGACCGTGGAACAGGCTGCCGACCTCGTACAGATGCACGTTGGGCGTGCCGTGGGCCTCGTTGTAGGCCACAGACTGCAGCAGACCCGGCAGCAACGAGCGGCGCATCTCGGTCTGCTCGGCGACCAACGGGTTCATGAGCACCACGGGGCAGCCGCGGCCTTCGGTGGACATGCCGATCTTCTCCAGGTCGCCCGGGGCGGCAAAGCCAAAGGTCGTGGTCTCGTTGAGGCCGCAGGCGCGCAGGATCTCGCCGACCTTGCGGGTAAGCTTCTGCTCGCGCGTCAGACCGCCGATATGGTTCTTGGCAGCCGGAATGGTCGCCGTGACGCGACCCATGCCCCATAGGCGCAGGACCTCCTCGATCAGATCGATCTCGCGCGGCAGGTCGGGACGGAAGCTCGGCGGCGTGACCATAAAGTCCTCACCGTCGCGCTCGACGGTGCAGCCCAGGCGGGTAAGCGAGCGCTCGATAAACTCGGGCTCGATGTCGGCGCCGCAGATGGCGTGCACGCGGGCCAAACGCAGCTTAATGCTGTCGACGGTCTTGGGCGCGGGGAAAACGTCGACATAGCCGGGAGCAACCTCGCCGCCGGCGATCTGTTCGATGAGCGCGCAGGTAACGTTGGCGACATCCACGCAGCCGGTCTCGTCAACCTGGCGCTCAAAGCGAATGGAGGCGTCGGAGATCAGCGACAGGTCGCGGCTGGTGTGCGAGGTGCGACCGGCGTTGAAGCAGGCGCTCTCGACCATCACGTCGACGGTGTCGTCCTCGATCTCGGAATCCATGCCGCCCATAACGCCGGCCAGAGCCACAGGGCGCTCGCCGTCGGTGATAAGGCCCATGCCGGCGTCGAGCGTGCGCTCCTCGCCGTCGAGCGTCGTGAACTTCTCATCCTGCTGGGCGGCGCGGACCACCACGCGACGGCGGCCATCGCGCTCGGCAAAGGTGTCCAGGTCAAAGGCGTGCAGCGGCTGGCCGGTGAGCATCATCACGTAGTTGGTGATGTCGACGATGTTGTTGTGCGGGCGCACGCCCAGGGCGTTGAGGCGCTTGACCATCCAGTCGGGCGAGGGGCCGACCTTCACGTTGCGCACGATGCGGGCGACGTAGCGGTCGCACAGGCCCTCGTCGGCAATCTCGACCGAAAGCTCGTCGTCGGTCGCGCGGCCGGTCTCGGCCTTGATGGCAGGCAGCTCAACGTGGAAATCGCGGTCGAAGATGGCGCCGGTCTCGCGGGCCATGCCGATCATGGACAGGCAGTCGGGGCGGTTGGGCGTGATCTCGCAGTCGAGCACGGTGTCGCTCGAGCCCACGTACTCGGCAAACGGCATGCCGCAGGGCGTATCCTCGGGCAGGATCATAATGCCGGAGTGGTCGCCACCCAGGCCGAGCTCGCGCGCGGAGCAGTTCATGCCCATGGACACGACGCCGCGAAGCTTGCTCTTCTTGATCTTGACGTCGCCGGGAAGCACGGCGCCGATCATGGCCGTGACGATGTGGTCGCCGGCCTCAAAGTTCTGCGCGCCGCAGACGATCTGCAGCGGAGCGGGATTGCCGTCGGGGTCGAGGTTCTTGTCGCCCACGTCGACCGAGCACACATACATGTGGTCGCTATCGGGGTGCGGGGTCTTGGTGAGCACCTTAGCGGTCACCACGTGGTCGAAGGACTCGCCCACGGTGTCGATCGCCTCGACCTCGGTGCCGGTACGGATATATTCGTCCGAAAGGGTCTTGGGATCCTCCGGAATATCGATCATGGTCTTGAGCCAGTCGTAAGAAACGCGCATGTAGCTCTCCTAGTTCTTAATCTCCGCAAAGGGAGGGGTATCAAATGAAGACGTTCGCCTTAGGGTTGTCCAGGTGCCCCAGGTTGGCGTGAAAGAGGAGCGACGCGTACTAAAGGTACGCGAGCGACGGTTTGAACGCCAAGATGGGGTGCCTGGGCAAGCCTAAAATTGGTTCAGGAAACGCATATCGCCCGTCATGAGCGTTCTGAGGTCGGGCAGGTCGTAGCGCAGTGCCGCGACGCGCTCGGCGCCAATACCAAAGGCAAAGCCGGTGTACTTCTCGGGGTCGATGCCGCAGTTGATCAGGACGTTGGGGTCGACCATGCCGCAGCCCAGGATCTCGATCCAGCCGCTGTGCTTGCAGAAGTTGCAGCCCTTGCCGCCGCACACGTGGCAGCTCACGTCCACCTCGCAGGAAGGCTCGGTGAAGGGGAAGAAATGCGGGCGATAACGCGTCTTGCGGTCCTCGCCAAACATGCACTTAACAAAGTAGTCGAGCGTGCCCTTAAGATCGCCAAAGGTGATGCCCTCGTCGACGACCAGGCCTTCGATCTGGTTGAACTGCGGCAGGTGGCAGGCGTCGGCCGTGTCGGGACGATAGACGGTGCCCGGGCAGATCATGTAGATGGGCGGCTTTTGCGACTCCATGGTGTGGATTTGCACGCCCGAGGTCTGGGTGCGCAGCAGCACGTCGGACTCGCCGTGGGCATGAGCCTCGGGGTGCGCGACGCTGCCGGGGTTGTTGTCGACCACGTAGAAGGTATCGCGGGCCGAACGGCTCGGGTGATCCATGGGGGCGTTGAGCGCGGTGAAGTTGTAGTAGGAGGTGTCGACCATGGGGCCGGACTCGACGGTGTAGCCGATGCCGCAGAAGATGTCCTCGGCCTCCTCGATGATCTGCTTGATCAGGTGCTGGTGGCCGATCTGCGGACGGATGCCCGGCAGCGTGATGTCGACGGCATCGTGCTCGAGTGCGTGTTTGAGGGCGGCGGCCTTCATCTCGGTGGTGCGCTCGTCGAGCATGCCCTCGATCAGCCGGCGCATCTCGTTGGCGCGCTTGCCCATCACGGGACGATCCTCGGGGGCGAGCTTGCCCATCATGCGCATCAGGCCGGTGATGCGGCCCTTGCGGCCGAGCAGCTCAACGCGCGCGGCCTCGAGCTTTGCGGCGTCGTCGGCGCTAGTGACGAGCTCCTTGGCCTCTTCCTCGAGTTTGACCAGATCATCAATCAGACTCATGTCTTCCCTTTCGTCTCTCGCGCATCCGCACCCCGGGACGGCTGACGCCGCCCGATGCTGCGGATGCGCGGCCCGGTTCGGTAACAAAAAACCGCCCTCGGGCATGTGCATTGCCCAAGGACGGTTGAATTCCGCGGTACCACCTTGTTTGACCCGACGGATGTCTGGCCCGCCGCGCCCACTCTTTGCCCCTTGTCGCGAGGCTCACGGCTTCCCTACTGGGGCTTCGCCGCCGCTGGCCGCGCGCCCGTTGAGGTCGCTGCTCGGAAGTGAACGCTTGGCCCTTGCCACCGCAGGAAGGCTTGCAGCCCATGACCTTCCCTCTCTTGCCGGCGACGCGGCGGGCAAAACCCTCTCCGTCAACGCATTGGGCTATAGGATAACACATTTCGCGAGCGCATCGCCGCGTTCCGTTTTGTTCGCGCTGGGTACAAGGCAGGTAGCTGTGCAAATTGGCCGCGCACCCGCCTGCGGCGCTCGGCCTGCGAGATTAAGGATACGGTATGGGAAAGAAACTCGATAAGAAGGCCCAGGCCGCCGTGGCAAAGGCCGCCAAGGGCGTCAAGGCCGCTAAAGTCGACAAGGCCGTCAAAAAGCTCCGCAAACTCGAAGGCAAACTGTGGACCCGCGAGTACCTGCTCAAGATTGCCGAGTTCGATGGCGCGACGATTGCCCCCGCCAACGGAGCCGCGGCCCGCGCCGATGCTATGGGTACCCTTGCCGGCGAACATCACAAGCTCCTGACCAGCAAAAAGTCCGTTGAACTCGTGCGCTCTCTCGCGCGCGAGACGGTCGCGGGCGGAAAGATCGAAGACCCGCAGCTGCTCGACGAGATCCGCGTGCTCAGCCGCGACCAGCGCGAGGCAAGCGTTATTCCTACCGAGGAGGCCGAAGCCTGGACCAGGCTCACCTGCGAGGCCGACGCCGTGTGGCACAAGGCCAAGACGGCCAACGACTGGGCGAGCTTTGAGCCCTATGTGGATAGAATCGTCGCCCAACTTAAGCATCAGGCCGAACTCATGGACCCCAAGCGCGACCCATACGACGTTTGGCTCGACCAGTACGAGCGCGGCCTTTCTGCCGAGAGCTTCGACGCGTTTTGCGAGGAGGTCAAGGCCACGGTCGTGCCGCTCGTGCACGCCATCGGCGAGCGCGGCCAGCAGCCCGATGCCGACTTTTTGCACGCCCGCGTGCCCGAGGCCGCCCAGCGCGCCATGAGCTTCGACCTGATGAAGCTCGTCGGCCTGAACCTGGACGACACCACGCTTGCCTTTACCGAGCACCCGTTTAGCGAGGGCTTTGCCGTGGGTGACGCGCGCATCGCGACACACATCTACGAGGACGATTGCATCTCCAACGTCTACAGCATCATCCACGAGGCGGGGCACACCATGTACGAGCTGGGCGTCAATCCCGCCTATGCGCGCACCTGCCTGGAGGGCGGCACCTCCATGGGCATCCACGAGAGCCAGAGCCGCTTCTTTGAGAACACCGTGGGCCGCAGCCGTGCCTTTATGGGACCGCTGCTCGAGGTGCTGCGCCGCCACGCGCCCGAGGTCTACGGCAACGTAGACGAGGACACGCTCTACCGCGCCGTGAACATCGCGCAGCCGTCGTTGATCCGCACCGAGGCCGACGAGCTCACCTATCCGCTGCACGTTATGGTGCGCTACGAGATTGAGCGCATGCTGTTTGCCGGCGAGGCCACGGCCAAGGACATCCCCGCGCTTTGGAACCGCTTCATGAATGAGTACCTGGGCATTCCGGTTCCCGACGACACGCACGGCTGCCTGCAGGATACGCACTGGAGCGGCGGTTCGTTTGGCTACTTCCCCACCTATGCGCTGGGCAGCGCCTACGACGCCATGTTTGTGCCGGCCATGTGCCGCGACGGCGTCGACCTTACCGGCGCCTGCGCGAGCGGCGACCTGTCGCCCGTCCGCGCGTGGCTGGGCGAGCGCATTTGGCAGTGGGGACGCGCCAAGGACGCACCGGAACTCATCAAGGGCGCCTGCGGCATGGCGTTCGATGCCCGCTACTACTGCAGCTACCTGCAGGACAAGTTCACCACGCTCTACGAGCTGTAAAGCTTAGGCGACACGCCAACGCAAAGGGGACGCCGCGGAACCAATCCGCAGCGTCCCCTTTTTTCACCCAATAACTAGGTACCCAATGACTAGTTCGTTGACGCTAATGTCTTGGCAACGTCAGCGAAAACGACCCTAAGCGAGCAAGGTGACGTGAAATGAAAGGGCGCTGACCCTCTGGTCGCACCCTTGAAATTGAACGTCAGATTGCCGCTTGGGGCCGTTTGCAGCGTCGAGCAGTTACGCGGTTTGGTAAAACCGCGTAACTATAAAGCCTCGAGCGCGGCGGCGATGCGCTTCATGGCGGCATCGGCGGATGCTTGGTCGGGCGCCTCGGCCAGCACGCGGATAACCGACTCGGTTCCGCTCTTGCGTACGAGCACGCGGCCCTCGCCCGCCAGCGACGCCTCGGCCTCGGCGATGGCGTTCTGCACGCCCATGTTCTCGAGCGCGGCGTCCTTGTCCGCCACGTGCACGGCCACCTGCGCCTGCGGCAGCAGCTTGCACGGAGCCGTGAGCTGCGAGAGCGTCTCACGCTCGGCACGAATCACTTCCATCACGCGCAGCGAGGTCATAATGCCGTCGCCCGTGCGCTCGATATCGCCAAAGATCGTATGGCCCGTCTGCTCGCCACCCAGGCTGTAGCCGCCCTCGCGCATCTTGGCATACACGTGACGGTCGCCCACACCGCTGGTCACGGCGCTCAGACCGGCAAGCTCCAGCGACTTGACCAGGCCAAAGTTGCTGGCAATCGTCGGCACCACGGTACCGCCCGAGAGTCGCCCGTGCTTGTTCAGATACACGCCGCACACGTACAGGATCTGATCGCCGTCTACCACGCGACCGCGCTCGTCCACGGCCAGGCAGCGATCGGCATCGCCATCGTAGGCAAAACCCACGTCCAGGCCCTGCTCCACCACATGGCGCTGCAGGCGCTCCATATGCGTGGAGCCGCAATCGACGTTGATGTTAAAGCCATCGGGCGCGGCATTGATCACGCGCACGTCGGCACCGAGCGCGTCAAACACCGGCTTGGCCACCGAGGAAGCCGAGCCGTTGGCGCAGTCGATACCGATCTTGACGCCCTGCAGCGAAAAGTTCGCACTTGCAATGAGCGAAGCAATGTAGCGGTTGCGACCCTGCATGTAGTCCACCGTGGCGCCGATGTGGTTGCCCGTGGCCAGCGGCACCTCGCTCTTGCCATCGATATAGTCCTCGATGAGCTCCAGCACGTCCTCGTCCATCTTAAAGCCGTCGCTGTTGACGAGCTTAATGCCGTTATCGCAAAACGGGTTGTGGCTCGCGCTGATCATGATGCCGCAATCGAAGCAGCCTTCCACGGTCTGATGCGCTACGCCCGGCGTGGGGATCACGTGCAGCATATAGGCGTCCGCACCGCTCGCGACCAGGCCGCTCACCAGCGCCGCCTCAAACATATAACTCGAGCGACGCGTGTCCTTGCCCACGATCACGCGTGCCTTGCGCTCGCGGTTGGCACCGTAATACCAGCCCACAAAACGGCCAATCTTATAAGCGTGCTCTACCGTCAGCCCAACGTTGGCCTCACCGCGAAAGCCGTCGGTGCCAAAGTACTTCATGCGCTCTCCTTACAAAATAGGGGCGAACAGATTGCCTGTCCGCCCCAAAATGGTACTCGATTATCTGCGCTACCAGAAAAACCCTACGCCGACGCGCTGTCGCGAGCCGCCTGGCATGTAGGAGTCTGACGCAGCGTAAGCGGCTTGTCCCCCGCCTCGGCCGACGTGGTCAGCGTATACGTGATCGTCGTCGTCTCGCCAGCATGCAGGTCAACGGTGCCCGAATAGAAGGGGATTCCATGCCACGTAGCGGCGCCAAGACCAAACTGGGTGCCCTCGACGGTCAGATCAGTAATGTTGCCGCCCGTCGGGGCAAACAACGAGACATTCAGACGCTCGTCGTCACGCGCGGCATCGGGTGCGCTCGCCGCAACGTAGTCGGGCAGCTTGCCAGCCTCCTCCTGCGTCATGATGTTCGTCAGGGTAACGGTGATGCGATAGGAGCACGTGCCGTCACCGTTCTTGATGCCCTGGCCAATCTGCGTATCGGCGTTCAGGTACCAGTCGAGCTTGGAGAAGCTCAGGTTGTTAAAGTAAACGCCGGCAACAGGATCGGCACTCGGGTCATCCGGATCGGGCAGCGAAGCGTCAATGCCCGTCTCTTTGATGGCATTCTGCTCATCATCGTTTCTCATCCAAGCAATCAGACGGCCCTCTTCGGCACCGCGCTCAACGGCGCTGACAAGCTTCGTAACATCGACATCGCCGATACCGCCAAGGACCTTGTCGAAGGCAGCGCTGGCGACGGATGCAAAGATGCCGTCCGACTCCTCGACCGGATAGTTCCAGTACACATCATGCATGAGGACCTTTGCGGCGTTGGTGCCGTCGACAACCGTTCCGTCGGGCAGTGACACGTTACCGACCAGGCCCAGCAGATACTGCAGGAACACCGGGTCGATACCGATGACGCCATCAACGTCCTGTCCATACTGGGACTTCCACAGCGCGGCGACACGCTGCGAGTTGCGGGGCCAATCAGGCGAATAGGTATTGCCCGAGTTGTACAGGTTGCTGTGGTTGCCGAACAGCGCCTCATCCTCTTCGTCGACGCTCTCGACCGCCTCATCCTCGCTGAGTCCAATGCGGGGAACAAACTCGCCAATCGACATCTGACCGTCGGTGACCGAAATCAGGCCCTGCGAACCGCCAAAGCCGCCGCAGGCACGAATCTCGACGTTGTTCATGGCGTACATAAGGTAGTTGCGCGTCTGGCCGTTGGCGCCGAGCATCTGGGGAAGGACGGGGGCGACCTTCTCCGCCGCGTCAACCGCACCGTTGAGGGTGGCAAAGCCGTCCTTGGCCTTATCGACCAGCTCGGTCACCTGGGAAATATGAGTATCGCCAATGCCCTGGACCTTCTCGTTGGCGCTCTTGAACACCTTCGAGCTGCTGGAAAGCGAATCGGCGACCGCCTGCAGCGCGGACACGTTAATCATGCCGTCCTGGAACAGCTTGCCGGGCGTAGCCTGCGAGAGGTTGTCGGCCATGGGAACCAGCGCATTGCTCGAGACATCGGACAGGGCGTCAATCATGGTGCGGGCCGCATTGATATCGCTGCCATACACCGGGATAAACGAAGCCGCCGCCCACAGCGGGCTCGAGGTCTCCGCCTTCATGCTGTTACAGAGCTCATCGATCTTCTTCGCGTCGTCAGGCAGCGTCGAAAAATCGCCCGACGTGACCTTGTCCTTAAGGCCACCGACGATCTCGACAGCCTCCTTCGCTTCGCTCTTTACGGTCTTTGCCGAGTTAAGCAGCATAAAGCCGCTTGCGCCAAGCACAACGAGAAGCACCGCGACTACAGCGGCAATAATGGCGCCGGTGTGACGCTTTTTGCGCTCGCCCTTGCGATGGCGATGACGGACCAGACCGTCAGAGGTCGAACTCGACGAAGCGTCGCTACCGTAGTTCAAACCAAAATCGTAATAATCTTCCTTGGAACCCGAGCCCGCAAACTCGGCACCGCTATCATCCAGGCGGGCGAACGTGCCAGTCTCGGAGGCGCCGGTGTAAATCGTGCCAAGGTTACCCGTAAGCCCCGCGCCACCGGCAGAGGGAGTATTGTTGGCGGCCTTGCCGGCATTAACGTTGCCGGCGCCATTCGCGGCGTTGGCAGCACCCGCGTTGTTCGCGGGTACCGAAGGAGCCCCGCTCGGCTGCGACGTGGAGGTTGCACCGTCCGCAAAGACATTTCCTCTTGCACGGCCGGTCTTTTTTGCCTTTTGAGACTGCTCGTACAGAGCGGTAAACATCGCCGTCTCGCCCGGGGACACGCGCTTACCGGAACCGCCCTGTCCAGCGCCGCCCGGCGTGCCGGCCTTACCAGCCCCGTTCGGACGCGGCGGAACTGCAGGGCGGCCGCTATCGCTGCCCTTAAAGTGATTACCAGCCATAAAGAAATCCTCGCAATTGAGTCGCAATGAAAAAGTCCATAACGTTACTAGTTTATGGCATTTTGAGCATCGACAGCTAAACTCCAGACACGGACATCAATTGGCGAAAATGCGGCACAACACCTTTTCTGTCTTGGCGGCGGCGCTAGCTACACCGTGAGGAACATCATCACGATGATCATGACAAAGCCGATAAGGTCGGTCGGCAAAAACACCGTCCCCAGCATAACGGCGCTGGTGATGGTCGCCGAAACCGGCTCCACAGTTCCGATGAGGCTCGCGCGCACCGAGCCGATGTCCTTAACGCCCTGCATATAAAGCATGTAAGCAAAAAACGAGCCGATAACCACGAACACCGCGAGCGCCTCGATGCCGGCAGCGTCGAGCGCCGGCATATGCGCCCAGGGCTGCACGAAGACGCACGAGACCACGCCCGCCGTGAGCATTGCCGAGCCCGTGACGATGGGGCTGCCGTATTCGGGCAGGATCTTGGCGGGAATCACCGCCATACACGCGGCGCTGACCGCACACATAAGACCTGCTGCCAGGCCAAGCGGCGAGATATTCAGGCTGGTGGGGTCGCCGCCGGTGGCGATTAAAAAGGTTCCACCCAGAGCCAGGCCAATGCCGATGACTTCGCGAGTACGCGGCATGCGGCGATCGGTCACGCAGGCGTAGCCCATGATGATAACGAGCTGCAGGCACTGGAGCACCGTCGCGGTTCCGGCGTTCGTCAGGCGCACGGCCGAAAGATAGCAAAACTGGTTGAACAGCAGGCCAAAAGCGGTAAAGAGCAGCAGCTGCTTGCGATCAGCGGGCGTCGTCCAAAGCTTGACCAGGCGTGCGCGGTCGCGCGTGACAACCACAGCCATAAAGAGCAGGCCGGCGAGAATCTGACGCACGCTCATAAGCCACAGCGTATCGACATGGTAGGTATCGAACAAAAAACTCGCGCTGGTGCCCGAGAAGCCCCAAAACGAACCGCCCACCAGCGTAGCCAAGACGCCCGTGATCATCTTGCGCGTCGAAGCGCTGTTCAGGCGGTCGCGCCATGCGCGACGGGTGTTGCGGCTGAGCTCGTCGGTGCCCTCGGGCACATCAATGTTCGATATATCGGTCATCGGCACCGAAGCCCCTGCGCCTTCGACCTGCTCGACACACTCTTTGCTCATTCCACTCCCCCGAAACAGCCTGGAAACAATTCGGCTTACCTTACCACGGCGAAGTCACCAGCTGGAGGCTTGTCCGTTTATCGGTAGGACAATTCCGCAGGCGTCTTTCCATAGCTCGATACCGCAATGGCCTTGCATTATGCGACAGCCAAATCGCGGCAGCAGGCTCTTTTGAAATGGATACGACAAAGCCCCCGAATTCCACAATGTAAGCGATTTTTAAAAATGTTCTTGCCACCGAGTTCAGGCTCCGTTATATTATCCCTTGCGCACTTGCGCACCCTTGATCGGGCGTTTAGCTCAGGGGGAGAGCGCTTCCCTGACACGGAAGAGGTCAGAAGTTCAAATCTTCTAACGCCCACCAAATGTTCGCAGCTCAGAGGCTATGTCCTCTGGGCTGTTTTGTTTTATGTCGCCAAATCAGCTGGCAGCTCCAACCGCCCAAGCAACCACCCTGCCCATACACAAAAACGCGTCAATAGCCACCGAGGCCGAGGCCAACGCGTCTCGAACCCATCCGAGCCGCAACTTCTCAGCAAAACGCCGCGATGTCTGCGCCCTGCGGTATCCTTGAGCCACTTGCACCTGCAGCACCAAGGAGCCGCCATGCGCACCGAGCTCGATGTCCCCTTTTCGCACAAAGAAGAAGCCAAGGCGCTGGGCGCCAAATGGGACCGGACCAAGAAGATCTGGTATGTACCCAGCGGCGTCAACCCCGAGCCCTTTGCCGAGTGGCTGCCCGGTGTTGACCGATTCAACCCCTCAGCGCCGTATATATATCTAGTACTGGGCAAGCGCGAGTGCTGGAAGTGTCACAAAGAGACCTCGGTCGCGGCCTTCGGCATTCCCTATCGAACCGATAACGACGAGAGCATCACCATCGCGCACGCGCCCAACGAAGCCGGGCACATTGCCATCGACACGGCCAACGCTAACGCACTCGCCATCGTGCCCGCTCTTGGCTGCGTGCCGGGCGAGATCCGCGACTACCTTCATAAGCGCTGCGGCTACAAGCCCGTAGGCGCGCGAGCCTCCAAAGCCCCGTCGCTCGGCAACACGTGCACCAGTTGCGACGCGCTGCAAGGCAGCCGCTATCTGTTCGAGGAGCCCTCGTCCCCGTTTGCCCTCACTGCCATCAACAAGCTGCCGGCACTGGAGTTTGTGCGCGTCGAAGTTGCCGGCGTCTTTGGCGTCCCGACCACGCGCACCGACTTTGACCAGGCGCTCTTTACCTGGGCACGCGACCATCACGCCGAGTTCCACAAGCAGCTCGGTGAGGGGATTTATTTGTAGGGACGGAGAGGCCTTCACAGTCAGCTCCTCCGCATCACCTATCCCTCGTCGCCGGCGTCGTACACGATATCGAGGCCACAAACGGGGCATTTCTCCGGATACACCGGCATATGAACGCCTGTCTGTTTTCTCACTTCGTCGCTGAACCTGTCGCGCGCATCGATGAACCGAATGTCGAGACACGGTATTTGCGAGCCGCAGCAAGGGCAGGTGGCGACAAACGACCCGCAATCAACCTCTACGCTCGGAAACATATTGTTGTCTATAAGGGCACACGGCAGTTTTCCGTACTTCCCCATCGCAATATCGCCTCGCCAGCTCATACACGCTCCCCTCTCGCTATACAAAACAGGAAGAGCATGCACCGGCGGGCATGCGCGAGATTGCATCGCCACGCGATCCGATCAAACAACACGATCGTCAAAGAATGCCAAAGCCAAATACGCTAATACGGCAGAAGCCCCGCCTTTTCACGCTTCTTTTCCGAGCGATCGAACTCAATGCGATGGGCCTCAAGAAACACCGTATTGGGTCGCCACTGACGCTCATTCGGCTGCCTTAGCGTCGCACCCGCAAAGGAAGCGTAGCCGGTCTTATCCAGCAGGTACGATCCGCACAGCCGATATTCGCCGCAAACAGGCTCAAACGAAATCAGATGAGCATCGAATAAAGCATGTAAGTCGCGCCGAAGCAGAATGCCGTTGCTGGCAACCTGCGATTTGGGTCCCGAGTAATTCTCGATATGTGCAGCCTCCAGAGCTTCGCTGACGCCGCAGTCCGACACCGCGCAACGGCCATCATAGGCGGCAACGAGCTGCTTGCGGAACCATTGCTGCCCCAATCGCTCGCGCCTTAACGCATAGCGGACCTTTTCGTCGTCGGTCGCACCCTGTCCGGCAAACTCAATATCGACGGGCATGTGCTTCAGATAACTCATGTCGGGTGCAAAACGAGGGTCCGGTCCGCCTTTATGAACAGGACCGTGCAGAACAAACCATCCGTTTTCGGGCTCGAACCGTTCAACAAACGCAAGGCCGAGCACCTTGTAGCCCACCTCGGTTGCAAATATGACTCCGACTGGAACGCCACATTCCATGCAGTTGAGCATTTTACGGTTGTAATTCTGGTCTCGAGAACCAACGGTACCCGGCGCTTGAACCGAGTACTTAATGACCCACGTACCATCGTCCAAATAGAGCGGAGGCACATCGGTGTAGAAGCTCTTTTTAGAGTTATGGACCGAAAGCGCAAAGATCTTATTGGGATCTTGCTTCACCCGATCCTGGCCCGGCCAGAAGATCCCTGAATCCCGCGTTACGGGAAAGAAGTCCGAGCCAATTCTCAAACGATACTGATACTGAGGGCTATCTTCCTTGGTGTGGTGCGGAAGGTTGGTCCAAACGCCGCCGCGCTGTTCCTCACCCAGAAACCACTCCCATGCCTCAACGTATTCGGAAGGCACGAGACTGCAGGCGCGGTCATAGCTTGGTCCATCCATCAACGGAACAGCAAGGTCAATGTCGTTCATCGCCAGCACCTACAACCATACGAACGCGAGTCATGCCCCTCAATAATATGGCCGAGAGTCAATTATTACGAGATCTCATTCCGCGATCGGCACATCGTTGATGCTCTCGGTTTGCCGCTGGCGCGCTTGTACCCCGCTGCCCCACTTCCCTGTATACTGATGTAGCACGTGTTTCATCCGGGCTTGTTGGGCCGGATTGTTCATAGGAGGTTCTTGTGGCTGTTTCGAATCCGCCTAAGGGAAGCGTTTCTTCTTCGTCCATCAAGCCGGTTACGCGCAAGGCCGTGCGTTGCCAGCGCGAGGTCGCTTGGCTTGTCACGCAGGCAGCGGGCAGGCTTGTGGCGACCACTCGGGACGTCAATGCGCCTACGCCGAGCTTTGTGCTGGCAGCGGCGCTGAATCGAGTACGCCAGCTGGAACTCGTCGCACAAGAAGACGGCAGCCATCTTGGCTACCAGGACGCTATGGCGCCCGACCTGTTGACCTTTTGTCACATGGCCAAGTTGCCTGCCGCGCCCAATGCGCTTTCGGACGCAGGCTACATGTTTACGCTCTCGGGCGCGGACCTTATCCGCGACATCTATGCATACTGCAGCGAGCTCGCCGAGCGCCACGTCTTTGACGCGGCAGAAGTCAAACCGGGATATGTCATCAAGCTGGTTCTTAGGCTGTTCTTGATGGACGGGTTCGGGGCCATGCCGGCGTAAGCCGAGTCTTTAGCATCACCGTCGACTGAGCAACAACCGCTTTACCTTAGTGGGCGCCAATTGAGGGTCGATTATTGGGTCGCCTCGTCCACTAACGCATTTATTCCACGCGCTCTGACAGTCGATACTTGCGGTTGCGGCTTGTCAACGGCGCCGTCGGCTCAAGCTCACCCTGCTCAATGAGCGCATTGACGCGTGCCCTAACCTGGGAAACCGTGAGTCCCGTGCGCTCCGCCAGTTCGCGCGTCCCCAATTCGCCGTAGCGCTTGAGTGCCGTCATAATCAAGTCCCCGCCATGATCGACCGGCTCGATCTTTGAACGGTAAAGTACGACCTTGAACCGATCGAACCCCGGGCAGAACAGGGGCTCGGCCAGACCATGCGCGCGCATGGCATCGATCATCATCGGGATGCCCGAGCCATTGCCCTCAGCCGGCGAACCTGCGCCATCCGGCAGCGGGACAATCGACATGAGTTTCACGAGCGTCGCGTTGCGGCATCGGGAGCTGCCGTCAAACAAGTTCTCGCGAGTCTTTCCCCCGTAAAGGCCGCCAGGATTCGTCACCTCGACACGATCGTCAAAGACGTCGACGGCAATCGATTGTCCACAGAACCGATCCCCGTATTCTCGATGGATTACGGCGTTAGCGATTGCCTCGCGCAGAACCTCCTCGGGAATCTCAAGCGAGTCGACACGCGAGACGCCTTGGACGGTCGAGGTTCGCCGCAAATTCTTGGCGACGGCTGCGACGGCATCCGAGATCATCTCGCCCAACGTTCCCTCACAGATTGCGCGGTCCATGAACCTCAGCGACCCCACAGCTCCCTTTTGAGCTCCCACGTGGACAGCCACATCAATGAAGAGCTTGGGATAGAACTGCTGAGGGTAAACGCCCGCGGCAAGGAGGCCGGCCTTGGTAACATTGCCCTGGAAGTCGAGGAAATTCAGACGCTCCATCTTTGTCTTCTTGTCCGCCGCACCGCGCATCGCTCGAGGCGTCAACGAATAGGCACGCTCTATCGTGCGGTCGACCAGCGACTCGTCGAGATCGCCCACACTCGTGCCGGGCACCGCATCGCGATCGCTAGGACTCGTCCGTTCATATGACGACAGTGCCAAAACCTCGGTCGACGAAAGCGGGACATCTTTGTCATCGATGCGTTTGTAGCTGCCACCTTGAGCGCCCCGCTCTATGACATAGCAAGGCTTGCTCGACGGGTCGAGCTCCTCAATCGTGATGACCAGAACCACGGTGCCCTGGAGCTCCACGCGCTCAATGGTGTATTTGGGCGGATTGGCCAGCTTTCCGCGACCGCCGGCATCGCCCATGCCCGCCACGAATTGGTTGAGCACTTTCTCGGTCTCAAAGTTTGCAACTGGGACAAAACCCGCGCGCTCGCTCACTCCGAGTACGATGATGCCGCCGGCGGTGTTTGCGAAAGCGCTGACCGTTTCCCATACGTCGCGGGAAAGCGTCGTGGCGCTCTCCTTTACTTCGACGCTAAAGTCATCCGAACCCATGCGCTTTAAAGACTCGAGCAAACCGGCCAGCTCGTTTTCGTTCATCTGCACGTCCCTTCGCCCGGTCCTGCGGAGAATGCTGCAGACGGATTTCCCTCGTCTCTCAGTTATCTCTCGTAATTATCTCTCGTCTTTAAGCTATCTTTCGTGTTAGTGACGAATGAGAGACGAGAGATGCGTGAGTGATGCATGAGCGTGGATTATTGGACGGTCGGAAAATCCCTCAAACAAAAAACGGGGCCGGCCTTACGCCGAGCCCCGTTTTCAAACGGTCAGTTAGTTATCCAACGCGCGAGCATAGCAGTCAACATTACGCCGCCGCGAACACTCCCAAGCCCGTTCCGATGATGCAGATCGCAAAGATGCCCAAAATGATCCAAATGGTCTTGACGCCCTTTTTGTAGAGGGCGACGCAGGCAAAGGTTGCCAGCAAGGGCAGCAGACCGGGGAAGATCGAATCGAACAGATCCTGCAGGACAATCTCCGAACCACCCACGTCAAAGGTCAAAGCAGTGGACAGTGAGACCTGTGCCGCAATCATGGCGCCGATAACGGTCATTCCGAGGACACCGGCAGCATGCGTCATGCGAGACATGAGGTTATTCTCTTCGGACTGCTGCAAAAACTTGGTTCCCAGGTCGTATCCCAGATGGGCGGCGACGATACGCGTTGCAAAGTTAATCACGGAGTAGATGAGCGCGTACACGATGGGGCCGAGCGGGTTGCCCGTCGAAGCGATGCCGATACCAATGCCGGCGGCGACCACGCGGAACGTACCCCAGTAGAACGAATCGCCAATGCCGGAAAGCGGTCCCATGAGACCAACCTTCATGGCGTTAATCGAGGACGTGTCGAAGTTCTCATCGACAGCCGCTTGCTCTTCCATCGAAACCGTTAGGCCGGCTACAAACGGAAGCACATGAGGCGTGATGTTAAAGAACTCGGTATGGCGATCGAGCGCTGCATAGTAATCGTCGTCGTTAGGATAGATCTTTCGCAGGGGCTTCTGAATGGTGTACATGAAGCCCATTGCCATCATCTTGTCGTACGACTGCGAGCACTGGCTCGTAAACTGGCGAAGGAACATGCTCCGATACATATCGGGGGTCATAATCGCGTCCTTCTTGGCCTCCTTGAGGTCGGTGTTCTGCGTAGCCATTAGAAGTCCTCCTCTTCATCTGCAGCAACCGTCTGCGGACCGGCCGAGCCCTCACGGAAGGCCAGGAGCAGCGCGACGCAAATGGCAGCTGCGGCGACGCCGACCACGTCCATCTTGAGGTAGATGACCATAATGAAGCCGATGAACAGCCAAGGAAGAAGCTTGTTGTCGCCCATGGTCCTAATAAGAAGAGCGAAGCCGATGCAGACCATGACGCCGGACGCAACGTTGAGGCCGTCCATCACAAACTGCGGAATCGCGTTGAGCGCATTGTTGATGAGGTCGGCACCAAAGAACAGCGAGCCAAACACCAGCAGTGCAGACGGAATGCCAATCGACAGCGGCACGATGGTCAGATGGTACAGATTCGCCTTGGCAAGATCGCGATTTGCCAGAGCGGCCTCAATCTTCTTGCAGGCAAAGGCGCCCGGAACGGCGTAGCAGAAGTTGCGCCACACCTGAAGGAAGACGGAGACGGGAAGGGCGAGCGCGACGGCAGTTGCCGTGCCCGTACCCGTAATGACGGCAAACGCGCAGCCAAGCACGCCGGAGGCATAGACCTCGGGAGGAACTGCCGCGCCGACCATGATGGCGCCCATAAACATGGACTCCAAAGCAGCACCGACGATAACGCCCTGCTGGACATCTCCAAGGATCAAGCCGACAAACAGGCTCGTAAACAGCGGACGACCAAGCATCGTAATGCCAAATAATTGCTCGTCCATGGACGCAATAAATGCGACCAGCGCAACTAGAAGATACTGGATAATCATTTCGATCAACCCCAGAAATAGGTCTGCAGGCGAGGCGTCCTTCGCAGCTCGCCTGCAGACAACCGCAGCAATTTGAGAGGATTAGTAGTTCATCTGGTGATAGTAACGACGCGTGGTAAGCGGGTGGTTGCGGACGTGCTCAAGATGGCAGCTCAGACGCTCGGTAATGGTGTAGATGACCATCGGGGAGACGATCTTGCGGAACTCGGGGTCGCTGAACGGCAGCTCGACCTCGGCGGTGTCAAACTTGTTCACGCGGACGTTGACGCCCTTCTCGTCGGCGAGCATGTGGGTGAAGTTGTCCACGCGGTCCATGAGCTTGCGGGTGTCGTCCTCGCCGTAGAGCATGATGAGGCTCGTGCCCTCCTCGCACAGCTCGATGGTGCCGTGGAAGAACTCGGCGGCGTGGATAGACTTGGTCTTGATCCACTGCATCTCCTCGAGGATGCACATGGCGTAGTCGTAGGCCTCACCCCAGAGCATGCCGGAACCGATCACCATGTGGTAGTCGGTGTCCCTGAAGTCCTCGGCCATGGCGGCGCAGCGCTCGTCCTGGGCGTCCTTAGCCTTGATGAGGAACGGGGCGATCTTTCCGAACTCCTCCATGAAGGTGTCGTACTTGGGGAAGGCGCCGGCGTTCTTGAGGAAGCGGGCGACCAGCGTGATCTGGTAGGTGTAGATGGCCTCGCACAGGACGTCGTCCTCGGCGAAGCTGAAGAACTTGTAGTCGGCGTACTCGGTGGCCGGGGTGTTGTCGTTGGAGACGTACATCAGCGTGCGGGCGCCCTGCTCCTGGCAGAACTTGGCGGCCTCGATGATCTCGGGGGTGGTGCCGGTACGGGTGGAGAAGACGCAGACCGAGTCCTTGGTGAAGGCCTTGGGCGGGCACGCGAGGAACTCTGCGGCGATCTCGCAGTGGACGTCGACGTCGGCCGTGGTGGTCTCGACCCAGTACTTCATCGGGAGCGTGTGGGCCCAGGTGCCGCCGCAGCCGATGAAGAAGATGTTGGAATAGCCCTGCTCGCAGACCTTGTCCACGGCAGCCTCAATCTGAGGACGGAGAGCGAGGGCATCGCTCACAACCTTCTCGTAACGAGGCTCATCGAAATTGAACATC
>CABQLK010000002.1 GCA_902465015.1 uncultured Collinsella sp. | reverse complement strand
CAACCGTTTACCGCTAAATTCCTACCGTTCGTCTGCATTACGCAATGTACCTGCGGATATACGAGATGATGGGCAGCGTGTTACCATGAGAAAAAATTGTTATGAACATTTCCGATTTCACCCAAAGGAGTTGCCCGTGAACGAGACCGTACGTCGCTTTTTGCCGATGGTCGATTTTCTGGAGCAGATACTCGGCAAAAACAGCGAAATCGTGCTGCACGATTTCTCGGATCCCGACCACGCCATCGTCGATATTCGCAACGGCATCGTGAGCGGCCGCAAGGTCGGCGGTCCCGCCACCGATCTGGCACTCAAGATCATGCACGACGCCAAGTATCGCGACCTGCCGTTTATTACGGGCTACGAGGGGCGCGGTGCCGGCGGCAAAACGTTGGAGTCAGCGACGTACTTTATCCGCGAGAATGACGAGATCGTCGGTATGCTCTGCGTCAACACCGACCTCTCGACCGTGCGCTCCATCAACGCCATGGCGCAGCAGCTCATGGCGTGCTTCGACGCGGCGCCGACGCGCACGGAGCCCGCCCCTATCGAGGTCGAAAGCCTTTCGGAGTCTACACAGGAGCTCATCGACCGCAGCATTGCCGAGTTGCTGAGCGCGCGTGGGCTGGATATAGCGTCGCTTGGTCAGAGCGACCGCGTGGACGTCATTCGCCACCTCAACGGCAACGGAGTGTTCATGCTCAAGGGCGCTGTTGCCTGCGCCGCCGCCGCGCTGGGCATCTCAGAGCCCAGCGTCTACCGCTACCTGCAAAAAGTCCGCAAGGAAGGCTAACGAGCAAAATGAAGCGCGGCTCCACAAGCGATCCGTCACTTGACAAAAGACCCTGCAGCTCGCACGCGCTGCAGGGTCTTTTTGCATGTCATGTTTAGTTGTGGCCAACGCCTTAGAGAGCAGCGACGACCTCGATCTCGACCAGACCGCCAGCCGGAAGGGCGGCAACCTGGAAGGCGCTGCGCGCGGGGAACGGGGCCTCGAACTTGGAGGCGTAGATCTCGTTCACGGCGGCGAAGTCGGCGATGTCGGCCAGGTAGACCGTGGTCTTGACGACATCGGCAAAGGTGGCACCGGCAGCGGTCAGCAGAGCCTCGACGTTGGCGAGGGACTGCTTGGCCTGGGCCTCGACGCCCTCGGGCATCTTGCCGGTCGCGGGATCGATGCCCAGCTGGCCGGACAGGAACACCATGTTGCCGACCTGGATACCGGGGGAATACGGGCCGATGGCTGCGGGTGCGTTATCGGAAGACACGACGGTCTTGCTCATGTTTTTCTCCTTACGGTTAACTAGAAAGCGTGAGCGCGGCGTTCGCACCGGGAGGCACAGTTCGGTCTGAACACCGCGCTTGATTGGGATAGTAATCAAGGTTTCCATGCGATGCAAGAATATTATCAGTTTGCGAGAATATTTTATCGCCCAACGGTTTCCCCGAACCGCTGAACGGTTCTTCACGGGGTCAGCCAGCCCAAGCTGCTGAAGACTTTATCCCGCTTGGAGCACGGGCATCGCCTGCCGCAACGGCACCACTATACTTTTGAATATCTGAGCATTTTGAAAGGCAGGATATGACCGCAACCGCCAGTCGAACCACCAACCGCAGACCCGAGCTCTTGGCCCCCGCCGGAGGCCCGGAGCCCTTTGCCGCCGCGCTCGCTGCCGGGGCAGACGCCATCTACTGCGGCATGGGCAGCTTCAACGCCCGCCGCAAGGCAACCAACTTTACCGACGAGGCCTTTGAGCAGGCCTGCCGTGCCGCGCATCTAGCCGGGTCGCGCGTCTACGTCACGGTAAACATCGTCATCAAGCAGTCCGAGATGAGCGATGCGCTGCAACTCATCCATCGCTGCTCCACGCTGGGCGCCGATGCCTTCATTATCCAGGACTGGGGTCTGTTCTTTGAGGTCAAGCGCGCCATGCCCGGCATCGAGACGCACATCTCGACCCAGGCGAACATCCATGACGACCGCGGAACGCTTTGGTGCCGCGAGCAGGGCGCCGACCGCGTGACCCTCTCGCGCGAGCTCTCCATCGACGAGATCGCCGCTATCCACGACGCCGCACCCGATGTGGACCTCGAGGTCTTTAGCCACGGTGCCATCTGCTTTTGCTACTCGGGTCTGTGCCTGCTGTCGAGCTTTGCCATGGCTGGTCGCTCGGCCAACCGCGGCATGTGCGCCCAGCCCTGCCGCCTACCCTACGAGCTAATTGACGAGAACGGCCGCTCGCTCTCCCCTGCCGGTCGCGAGCGCGCGCTGTGCCCGCGCGACACCAACACATCGCAGCTTGTTCGCCGTCTGTATGACGCCGGTGCCGCATCGCTCAAGCTCGAGGGCCGCATGAAGGCCCCCGATTACGTGTATTCCATCGTCGACGTGTACCGTCATCAGATTGATGACATGCTTGCCGATGTTTCGACCTCTAAGGATGAGGATGCCGCCCGCCAGCGACAGCTCAAGCGCTGCTTTAACCGCGACTTTACGCACGCCTACCAAGACGGTACCTCGGGCGACGAGATGATGAGCTACGAGCGCTCCAACAACCGCGGCCAGATTGTGGGCACGGTGCTGGGCAGCCGCCTGGCCAACCGCGATGTACGCGGACTCAAGCCCGACGATCGCCGTCGCCGCGCCGCCATCGCCCGCATTGAGCTGTTTGAGCCCGTGGGCAAGGGCGACCTGCTGGAGCTTCGCCACGATAACGAGTTTGACCAGTTCCTGACCACCATTGCCGCCGATGATGCCGCTGCCGGCGATGTTATCGAGTGTCGCGTGCCCCGTAGCATGCCCGAGGGCTGCCGCGTGCGCGTGATTCGAAGCCAGCGCGCCATTGACGCCGCCGGCGCCGCGCTCAAGCGCGATGTGCTGCGCCGCCGCGCCGTAGACGTGTCCGTTGTGGCGCGTCTGGGCGAGCCGTTTGCCGTTACGCTCACCTGTTGCGACGATCCTTCGCTTACGGCCACGGCCACGGGCTTTACCGTCGAGGCTGCCAAGACCCGCGCCGTCGAGGCATCCGATCTGGTTGAGCACGTCGGGCGCATGGGCTCCTCTCCCTTTGAGGCCGCAAGCTTTGACGTTTCGCTCGACGCCGGCTGCGGTATGGGCTTTTCCGCCGTGCACAAGGTGCGCGCCGCCGCTTGTAAGGCGCTGGAAGAGGCCATTCTGGCGCCGTACGAGGAGCGCGCGAAAACGCTCGAGATTCCGGCGATTGTAACCAGTGATTCCCGCCCCGCGCCCGAGCACTACCGCGATGAGCCGCAGATCTGCGCCACCGTCACCTCGCTCGAGGCCGCCGAGGCCGCTCGCGCCGAGGGTGTAACGCGCATCTACATGACCACCGACGCGCTCGATGCGGCCGAGCTCTCCCCCGCCGATACATTTGAGCAGGGCATCGTACCCGTGCTCGACGAGGTCTGCCGCGCCGTTGACCACGTACGCGTCGATCCCTGGATCAATGCCGGAGCCACCGTCGCCGTCGGCAATATCTCCGAGCTCGCCGTAGCCGCGCATGCCGGCGCCACGGCCGAGATTCGCTCTTGCCTGCCGGTGCATAACACGCCCTGCATGGAGGCGCTTGCCGAGCGCGGAGCCGGTGCGTTTTGGCTCTCGCCCGAGATCACGCTCGACGAGATTGTCTCGCTCGGCGCCGCCGCGCCCGCGGCTCTGGGCATCACCGTCTTTGGCCGCCCGCGCGTCATGACGAGCGAGCACTGCATCCTGCAGGTTGCCAATGGCTGCATCCACGATTGCGCCAACTGCCGCCTGCGCGCCCGCAAGCTGTCGCTCAAGAATATCGACGGCAAGGTCATGCCCGTGCGCACCGACATCCATGGCCGCTCTCGCTTGTACGACGCCTACCCCATCGACCTTACGCCGCAGGTACCGCAGTTGCTCGACGCCGGCGTCCGTCGTCTTATGGTCGACGGAACCCTGCTCGAGGCCGATGAGATTGGCCGTGCTGTCGCTCGCGTCCGTCGCGCCGTCGAGGCGGCTCAAGCCGGCCGCAAGCCCGCCGCCCGCCTACGCGGGGCGACCTCGGGCTGCATGTTTGTGGGAATCAGCTAACCGAAAGGCTTACACGTGAACGAAGAACCTCAAGTCCTCTACTGCGACGCTTGGCTCATGGCCATCGACAAGCCCGCCGGCATGATCGTCCACGGCGACGGCACCGGCGAGCGCACGCTCACCGACTACGCCAGCGATCTGTTGCTGGCGATGGGCGACGGCTTTGCCGCGACTGACATGCAGCCGCTCAACCGCCTGGACCGCAACACCACCGGCGTGGTGTTGTTTTCGCTCGACAAACAGACGCAGCCCGCCTTTGACCAGATGGTGATCGACCACGCCTTCAAAAAGCACTATCTGGCGCTGGCCGAGGGCAAGATCGACTGGAACGAGAAGCTCATCGACAAGCCCATCGCCCGCGACCGCCACGATAGCCGCAAGATGCGTGTCGGCGCCAGCGGCAAGCCGTCTCAAACGCGCGTGAAGGTACTCAAGCGCCTTAAGAGCCGTCGTGGCCTGCCCACGCGCTCGTATATCGATGTCGAGTTGCTCACCGGCCGCAAGCACCAAATCCGTGTGCATCTGGCAAGCGAGCGCCATCCCCTGGTTGGCGACGACCTGTACGGAACGCCGCGCCCCTGCGGCCTCATGCTCCATGCCCACAGCATGTCCTTCACGCATCCCGTAACCGGCGAGCACATCTACATCGAAGCCCCCTGCCCCTGGGAGCCCTAAACCACCACAATGGGGACAGGCACCTTTGTGGTGGTTTTGCCACAATGGCTCAGCCGCGGTCCCAAAACGTCTCGATCTGTAACAGTTAAAACCCATTTTCCGGTCTATCTGTTACAGATCGAGACATTCGAATCCCCCTCAAGGGAAAATCTCAATCTGTAACAGTAACTCGGCAAAATCAGTCCCAGATGTTACAGATTGAGACAAAGGGACGGCGCGGTTCGGAAGTATCTCAATCTGTAACACCTAGCCCACTTTTAACGGTCCAGTTGTTACAGACTTAGACAAACCGGCAGACAACGAAAGCGGCAACGCCCGTGATGGACGTTGCCGCTTTTCTATTGAGAAAACTCCTCGGTTTTCGTTACTAACCACCACAATGGGGACATGCACCTTTGTGATGGTTTTGGCCTTAGCCCATCCCCTGCTGTTAGACCGTGATGACGTTGTCCATTGCCCGGTACTTGGCGGGGACCTCGCCTGCGGTAATAATCGTTGCGTCGCGGAAGTCCGCGAACTTGATGGGCGCCACCATGCCAAATTTACTGGCGTCCGAGATTACGAAGCGCTTGGCCGTATGGCGCATCGAGATACGCTTTACTTGCGCCTCCTCGATATCGGGCGCCGTGAAGCCCTGCTCGGCGGCAATGCCGTTAGAGCCCCAAAAGCCACAGTTGAAGTTGTAGCGGTCTAAGGTTGCCAAGGCATCGGGGCCAACGAGCGCCTCGGTCTCGGGTTTGAGCTCGCCGCCCAGCACCACGGTACGCATGCCGCGCAAAGCAAGGTGCTGAGCATGGAGCACGGAATCGGTCACATAGGTGACATCTTCAAGGTGTGGAAGATGCTCGATGAGCCTAAGCGTCGTCGAGCCCGAGTCGATGTATACAAAGCTCTCGGGCTCCACAAGTGCCGCCGCACGGGCGCAGATACGCTCCTTGTCGTCGTTATGGAGGTCGCTGCGCTCATTAAGCGTTAGGTCGCGCGTCACGTGCGCGCGCTCAAGACTCGTCGCCCCACCGTGGACCTTGGCGATGCGATGCGCTCGGTCGAGCGTCTGCAGGTCGCGCCGAATGGTAGACGCCGTCACGCCCAGGGCTTCGGCAAGCTCCGGCACGGTAACCGAGCCGGCCTGCTGCACCATCGACACGATCGCGTTGAGCCTATCTTCCGCAAGCATCGCTTACTCCTCCTCGGGGTACACGACTCCCCAGTCGGCGCGGAGCTTGGTCATAAGTTCCATAACATCAGAAGCATAATCCAGCAGCTCGCGCTTGGAGTCGTCGCCGGCAACGGCCTTCTCCAGGTCGGCCATCTCGTAGCACAGTGCGTAGGCCTCGGTGCCAGCGTGGACCTCCTCGCGGTGGCCATCCGCAGTCCACACGATGGTCGCGTGGTCGGCACGCGGATACTCGTTGACCTCGATATAGCACTTATCGAAGCTAATGACCGAGCGCTTGGGTTGCTTGGAGTGGAGCGTAAGGCTCACGACGCCCAGCTGCTGCTCGGCATTGCGGCAGACGATGCCGCCTGCAACGTCCACGCCGGTCTCGCAGGTGTTACCCAGAGACACGACCTCGACGGGCTGGCTCGCCATAAACAGGCGCATGACGGACAGGGCGTATACGCCAATATCGAGCATGGCACCGCCGGCGAGGTTGCGATTGTAGAAACGGTTGGTCAGGTCGCCGTACTCCTTGTAGCTACCAAAGTTGAGCTGAGCGAGGTTCATGCGGCCAAACTCGCCAGCATCCATGCGGCGGCGTAGCTCTTGATACAAGGGCATGTGGAGCACCGTGGTAGCGTCCATAAGGACCACGTTGTGTTCGGCGGCAATGGCGCGGGCCTCATCGAGCTCGGCGGAGTTGAGCGTGATGGCCTTCTCGCAGAGAACGTGCTTGCCGGCCGACAGGGCGGCGCGCAGATAGGTGATATGGGTGTTGTGCGGGGTGGTGATGTAGACGGCGTCGATGTCAGGATCGGCGTAGAGATCCTCAACCGTGTCATAGACCTTCTCGACGCCGTACTGGTCGGCAAAAGTCTGAGCCTTGGTGAGCGTGCGGTTGGCAACGCCCGTAAGCTTGCGGCCGGCCAGGGCAAGGGACTGAGCCATCTGGTTGGCAATAACGCCGCAACCGATCACAGCCCAACGGAGCTCGGGAGCCGTAAAGATGTCGTTAGGGAACGGCTTGTCCTGGACCGAAGCAAATGCTGCTTTGGCGGCTGCCGCGGCGTCGAGTGGAGCCTGCTTGGAATCTGCCATTATGTGTCTCCTGTGTCATAGAACGTCTTGCATTTCTGACAGCTCTATATTCGCACAAACACGCGCGTCTGTGCGCGTTTTTGCGTATCTCACCGCTAAACGGTCATAATTGCCCCGTAAACGGCGCATATATACGCATAAGTGCGTAATTAAACGCAATCTAACGCGCATAAACGCGCACACAAGCAATTTATACAGCACGACCCGCTCATTTATGCTTACCCAGTTAGGGTACTCATTTAAGTCTGTCCCCAATGAGTAGGGATAGAAAAAGGCCCGGGTGCCGTGGGGCATCCGGGCCTTTGCTAGCAACTTGATGTTGCGGGCAGCTTAGAACTTGTGGCCGCACTTCTTGCAGACGCGCAGCTTGTTCTTGCCGTCCTTCTCGTGACCGACGCGGGTAACCTTACCGCACTCGGGGCAAACGAGATTGACGTTGGAGGCGTCGATGGGAGCCTCCTGCGAAACGATGCCGCCCTGCTGGTTGGCAGCGTTGGGCTTGACGGCCTTCTTGACGACCGAAACGCCCTCGACAACGACCTTGTTCTCGGCGGGGAGAGCACGCAGGACAACGCCCTGCTTGCCGCGATCCTTACCAGAGAGAACCTGGACCTTATCGCCCTTCTTGATATACATATATCTCCCCTAACTACAGGGTCTCGGGAGCGAGCGAGACGATCTTCATGTACTTCTTGTCACGAAGCTCGCGAGCGACGGGCCCGAAGATACGGGTGCCGACGGGCGAACCATCGTTGTTGATGACAACGCAGGCGTTCTCATCAAAGCGAATGTAGGAGCCATCCTTGCGGCGGATCTCCTTAACGGTGCGAACGACGACGCAACGGACAACGTCCTTCTTCTTGACGTTGGCGCCAGGGGTAGCCTCCTGGACAGCACCGATGAACACATCGCCGATGCCTGCATAACGACGCTTGGAACCGCCAAGCACCTTGATGCAGCGAATCTTGCGAGCGCCGGAGTTGTCGGCGACGTTCAGCATGGTTTGCATCTGAATCATGGTAGATGTTCCTCCGAACTAAGAACCGAAGAGAGGTGCGCAGCCTTTATACGGCCCGTGGTATGCAAGCCAGGCATACGCACATCTTCGGAAACGTACAAGTCGTAAGAGCGACTGCTTATTTAGCGCGCTCGACGACCTCGATGAGGCGCCAACGCTTCATCTTGGACATAGGACGGGTCTCCATAACGCGGACGGTATCGCCCACGCCAGCCGTGCACTCCTCGTCGTGAGCGTGCAGCTTCTTGGAGCTGGTCATCATCTTGCCGTACTTGGGGTGACGCTTGCGCTCGGTGATGGTGACAACGATGGTCTTGGCACCGGAGACGGAGGTAACGACACCCGTACGGACCTTACGCGAGTTACGCGAATCAGTCATGTTCTCTCCTTAGGTCCTACTCGGCGACAGCGGACTTCTCCGCTGCGATCTCACGGGCGCGCTGCTCCGTGAGGACGCGAGCGATGTCCTTCTTCACGGTGTTGACGCGAGCGGTGTTGTCCAGCTGGCTGGTGGCCATCTGGAAACGAAGGTTAAAGAGCTCGGCGCGCATTTCCTTCAGCTTCTCAACGAGCTGAGCGTCCGAGAGCTCACGAATCTCTGCGGGCTTCATTAGTTCTCCTCCTTGGCGGCGGCGGCGTCCTCAGCAGCCCACTTGGCCTCGAGAGCGGCCTCCTCAGCCATCTCCTTCTCGATGCGCTGCTCAGCGTTCTTGGCAGCAACAATCTTGGTCTTGATGGGAAGCTTGTGCTGTGCAAGACGCAGAGCCTCGCGAGCGACCTCCTCGGGCACGCCCTTGACCTCGAACATGATGCGGCCGGGCTTGACGACGGCCACCCACTCCTCGGGGTTACCCTTACCAGAACCCATGCGAGTCTCGGCAGGCTTCTTGGTGATGGGCTTATCGGGGAAGATCGTGATGTAGACACGACCGCCACGCTTCATGTAGCGGGTCATGGCAATACGAGCGGCCTCGATCTGACGGTTGGTGATCCAATGGGCCTCGAGAGCCTGGATACCAAACTCGCCGAAATGCAGCTCGGTATTACCCTTGGCCTGGCCCTTCATGGAGCCACGCTGCACCTTGCGGTGAAGAATACGCTTAGGGGCAAGCACTACTGACCCCTCCTCTCGGAGTTACGACGACGAGGACGGGAAGAGCCCTCGAGTGCAGGGTTGGGAACAGGCTGGCCCGGGAGCTTCTCGCCCAGGTAGATCCAGACCTTCACGCCGCAAGCGCCCATGGTGGTGCTGGCGACAGCCGTGCCATAGTCGATCTTGGCACGGAGGGTGTGCAGAGGCACGCGACCCTCACGGTACCACTCACGACGGCCCATCTCGGCACCGCCGAGACGACCGGAGCACTGGATACGGATGCCCTTGGCGCCGGCCTTGCGAGCGGACTGGACAGCCTTGCGCATAGCGCGACGGAAGGCAACGCGGCCCTCGAGCTGCTCAGCGATGGACTGAGCAACGAGGTTGGCGTCGAGCTCGGGGCGCTTAATCTCGACAACGTCGACGGAGAGCTGGCCCTTGGAGACGCCAGCGACCTTCTCGAGCTCGGTGCGGAGGGTATCGATCTCGGCACCCTTCTTACCGATGACAACGCCGGGGCGAGCGGTGAGGATGATAACCTTCACCTTGTCGCCAGCGCGCTCGATCTCGACGCGGGAGACAGCTGCGCGGGAAAGACGCTTCTCGAGGTACTTACGGATCTCGAGATCGTTACCGAGGGTCTTAGCGTAATCCTTCTCTGCGAACCAGCGGGAGCACCAGTTCTCGGTGATGCCAAGACGGAAGCCGGTGGGGTAGACTTTCTGACCCATACAGCTTTACGCCTCCTTTCGAGGAGCAACGACGACGGTGATGTGGGAAGTGCGCTTCAGAATGCGAGAAGCGGAACCCTTGGCGCGGGGACGGATGCGCTTAAGCGTCGGACCCTCGTCAACATAGGCAGCGGCGACAACCAGGTTGTCGGCACGCAGACCGTTGTTGTTCTCGGCGTTCGCAACGGCGGAACGGAGAACCTTCTCGACATCCACGGCGACGGCGCGGTCGCAGAAGTGGAGGATGTCGAAGGCCTGAGCGACAGGCTTGCGGCGGATCAGATCGACCACCAGGCGGGCCTTGCTGGGGGAAACACGCACGTACTTAGCGACGGCGCGAACCTCGGTGGCCTCAGTTTCAATAGACTTAGTTGCCATTTACGGTTAACCCCCTATTTGGCCTTGTGGCCACGGAACGTACGAGTCGGCGCGAACTCGCCGAGCTTGTGACCAACCATGGACTCGGTAACATACACGGGCACATGCTTGCGGCCGTCGTGGACGGCGATGGTGTGACCAACCATCTCGGGGAAGATGGTGGACGCGCGGGACCAGGTCTTCACGACGTCCTTCTTGCCAGCCTCGTTCATCGCGGTGATACGCGAGAGAAGGCGAGTCTCCACGAACGGGCCCTTTTTGAGACTTCTGCTCATAAGTGCTTTCTCCTAAAACTCGGTATCCGAAATTACTTCTTACGGCGACGAATGATGTGCTGGTTCGAGACCTTCTTCTTCTTGCGCGTACGAAGGCCCTTCGTCGGCTTACCCCAGGGGGTAACAGAGGGACGACCAGAGGTGTGGTTCTTGCCCTCGCCACCGCCGTGCGGGTGGTCGACAGGGTTCATGACGGTACCGCGGACGGTCGGGCGCACGTTCATATGACGCTTACGGCCGGCCTTGCCGATGACGATGTTGGAGTGATCGGCGTTGCCGACCTCACCGACGGTGGCGCGGCAGGTAACGAGGATGCGGCGCATCTCGGAGGAAGGCATACGGACGATGGCGTACTTGCCCTCCTTACCCATCAGCTGGCAGGAGTTACCGGCGGAACGGGCAATAGCGGCGCCCTTGCCCGGCTGGAACTCGACGGCGTGGATGAGCGTACCGACGGGGATGTCGGCGAGGGGCAGAGCGTTGCCCGGCTTGATGTCGGCGTCAGAACCGGACATGATGGTCTGACCGACCTCGAGGCCCTTGGGGGCCAGGATGTAGCGCTTCTCACCGTCAGCGTAGTGCAGCAGAGCGATGCGAGCGGAACGGTTCGGATCGTACTCGATCGTGGCAACCTTGGCGGGCACGCCGTCCTTGTTGCGCTTGAAGTCGATCACGCGGTAACGACGCTTCACGCCGCCGCCCTGGTGGCGGGTGGTGATGCGGCCGTTGTTGTTACGACCGGCCTTCTTGGGCAGGGGCTCGAGAAGAGACTTCTCGGGCTTGGTGCAGGTGATCTCGGAGAAGTCGGAGATCGTCTGCCAACGCCTACCAGCGGAGGTCGGCTTAAGGTGCTTTACAGCCATTACAATCCCTTTCAATAGGAATCCGTTAGCCATCGCAGACAGGGATTCGAGGTTCTGCCTCGGGTGCGATGACACCGGACGTATACACGGTTCCGGGCGTGTCCATTTTATACGCCCAAAACCTTGAGCTCTCGCCTCCCCTATTTGGGAGGCATGAGCTCACTCAACAGCAGCGAGTCTTAGGCCTGGTTGCCAAAGACCTCGATGGTGTCGCCCTCGGCCAGCGTGACGATGGCCTTCTTCCAAGAACGGGTCTTGCCGGCGACATAGCGCACGCGCTTGGTCTTGGGCTTGACCGTCAGGGTGTTCACGCGAACGACCTTGACGCCGAAGATCTCCTCGACAGCGTCCTTGATCTGATACTTGTTAGCATCCTTGGCGACCTCGAACGTGTACTTGTTCTGCTCCATGCCGGAGAAGGAACGCTCGGACACGATCGGACGGATGATGATCTCGTGGGCGGTCATTTAAGCAAGCACCTCCCCGAAGTGAGCGGCGATGTCGGCGGGCATCAGCACAGCGTTGTTGTTGACGAGATCGTAGGTGTTGGCCTCGTCGGCAGTGATGATGAACGTCTTGGGAATGTTGCGGAACGACAGGTAGGCGTTGACGTCCTCATCGCGAACGATGATGGTCAGACGCTTGCCCTCAAGGCCGAGAGCCTTGAGCATGGCAACGGCAGCCTTGGTGGAAGGCTTCTCGAAGCCGTAGTCGTCGACGAGCACGAGCTCGCCATCAGCCAGCTTGGCGGACAGCGCGGAGCGCATAGCCAGCTTGACCTCCTTGTTGTTCATACGCTTAGCGTAGGAACGGGGCTTGGGGGCGAAGACAACGCCACCGTGACGCCACTGCGCAGCACGGATGGAACCCTGGCGGGCACGACCGGTGCCCTTCTGACGCCAAGGCTTCTTGCCGCCACCGGAAACCTCAGAGCGGCCCTTAGCGGACTGGGTGCCCTGACGCCAAGAGGCCATCTGGCACTTGACGATGTGGTGCATAACGTGGATGTTCGGCTCGATGCCGTACACCTCAGCGGCGAGCTCGGCCTCGGCGACCTTCTTGCCCTCGCTGTTCTTTACTTCAAACTTTGCCATTTAAGTGTTCTCCTTGGTATGACGCTGGGCTAAATGGGCTGGGCCCTTAGGCCATACGGATGGCGACGAGACCATTCTTGGCACCCGGGACAGCGCCCTTGACCAAGATGAGGTTCTGCTCGGCATCGATGCGGACAACGGAAAGGTTCTTGACGGTAACGCGCTCGTTACCCATGTGACCGGCCATCTTGACGCCCTTGAGGACGCGCGCAGGATAGGCGCACTGACCGATAGAACCGGGGTGACGCTGGAAGTGAGAACCATGCGTCATAGGACCGCGGCGCTGACCCCAGCGCTTGATGCGACCCTGGAAGCCCTTACCCTTGGAGGTACCGATGACGTCGACCTTCTCGACATCAGCGAAATCAGCGACGGTAACGACCTCGCCGACCTTGTGCTCCTCGCCGTTCTCGACGCGGACCTCACGAAGGAAGCGGACAGGCTCGACGCCGGCCTTGGCGAAGTGACCAGCCATGGGCTTGTTCACGTTCTTGGCCTTGATGTCGCCGAAACCAATCTGGACGGCGTCATAGCCGTCGGTTGCCTGAGTTTTAACCTGCGAGACAGCGCAGGGGCCAGCCTGGATGACCGTGACGGGAACGACGTTGTCGTCCTCGTCCCAAACCTGGGTCATGCCAATCTTGCGGCCGAGAATCATGCTGATCAAGATATGATCCCAACTCTCGCGTGGTCTTGGGACAATGCGTACACCACCGAGCGTACGCCCCTAGAGGACCACTACTTACACGACGTGCTCCCCAGCCTTGTATTTCGCCCGGACTACCTGACAACCCTATTAAGCAGGCATTTTGTCCAGCCAGAATACTCCCCTGGTTTCACACAGCTGTTTAGTATACACGGCTGCGGGCGTATCCATCGAGATTCATATTTCACTCACATTGTTTACGCAGGTAAAGTGCGTGGCACGTCTCCCGACTTTTCCTCATCGAAATCGAAGATCATGATGGCGCAGTTGGGGAGTTTTGTTGGGAGCTCGAAGCCCTCTGGGGCTGCAGCCTTGATGAATTGGCGGCTGGCGCTGCCGTGGCTTACTGCTAGGAGGGTTTCGATGCCCTCGACGCCCATGAGGTTGGTGAGGGTGCCTACCATGCGCTCTTGCAGCGCGCGGCTTCCTTCTCCTCCGAAGGGGACCAAGTCCTCGCCGGGATCCCAGACGTCGGTAGGCAATGCGTCGTGGGGACCTTCTTCGAAGGTGCCGTAGCAGCGCTCGATGATGCCTTCGCAGGGCTCGACAGCAGCGTCCGAACCGAGGAGTTCGCATGCGACGAGACTTGCCGTGTCCATGGCTCGGCCTAAGGGCGATGAGACCACTTTGTCGGGGACGACGCCGTGGGCTTTGAGCCATGCGGCTGCCATTCCCGCTTGTTTGCGGCCCAGGTCGGTTAACGGTGAATCGCAGCGGCCCTGGACCAGCTTTTTGACGTTGAATTCCGTCTGACCGTGGCGGAGCAGATACAGCTTCTTCATGCTCTCCCCTTCTGCATCAATAGCTTGCGTGGCGCAATCCTATTCGTGAGTATGGCCCACGTAGTCTTCGTCGATCGTAATCTTGGCAACCGACTTGGGATATTCCGATTCGACCCGTTGTGCCAGCGCGTGCTTTACGTCTTCGGCACTCATCTGCAGATCCGAGGGACGCACGCAGTCAAAGATCACGTTGGTGTGTGTAGGACCCGGCACACAGCGCAGGTCATGAATTGAGAGGCGGCTATCAATCTCCTGGGCCATAGCGTTGATGCGCAGGCGCATGCTCGCCACCTTTGGATCGTCGGTCACGATGGGATCGTAATGGAGCGTGACGATCATGCCGTCCTCGTCCCTAAACGACTGCTCGATGTTATCGAGCGTGTCGTGACTTTCCAGCGGGCTGACCTCGGCCGCCATCTCGGCGTGCGCACTTGCAAACTTCCTGCCCGGACCGTAATCGTGAACCATCAGGTCATGAACGCCCAAAACGCCGGGGTAGCTCATAATCCTGTCTCGGATGTGTTTGACCAACTTGGGATCGGGCGCCTGGCCCAAAAGCGGACTCACCGTATCTTGGATAAGCTCAAAGCCGCTCCAGCCAATATAGGCGCCAACGGCAAGGCCGACCCATGCGTCAAGATTGATGTGCGTCACCTGCGAAACAATCGCACATGCCAGCACGGCGCCTGTGGCAAGGACATCGTTCTTGGAATCCTGCGCGGTCGCATGCAGTGTCTCGGACTCAATGCGGTCACCGAGCTTTTGGTTGAGGGCCGCCATCCACAGCTTAACAATCATCGAAAGCACCAGAACTGCCACCAGGGCAAGCGAGAACTCGACTGGTTCGGGGTGGATGACGCGCTCGACCGAGGACTTCACCAGCTCAACGCCAATCAGCAGCACGAGTGCCGCCACGACCAGACCCGAGAGATACTCGTAGCGACCGTGGCCGTAAGGATGCTCGGGGTCGGCCGGCTTGCTCGCCAGCTTAAACCCCAGCACGCTCACGATATTCGAGCTGGCATCGGACAAGTTGTTCATGGCGTCCGCCACAATCGAAACCGATCCCGACAGCACGCCAATTGCACCCTTCGCAGCGCATAGTGCCACATTGGTGAGAATACACACCACGCCCGTCAACGTGCCTACGCACGCACGGTCGCCCTGCGCACGACGGACAATCCACTCGACCATCTACATCCGCCCCCACGGTATTACCTATATATCTATTGCTCAAACGGATTGTAGTGTAGCCACTTTGTCCCCCAGATACAAAAGGCCGCAACTCACACGAGCCGCGGCCTTGGAACATAACAATGGAATCGTCCTTTTGTCGCACAGGTTTATGCGCTTGCTTCAGCAGCGCTCGCCACTGTTTCGGGCAAATCGGCTCCGTCGCCCGTCGCCTGCTCCTTCGTCGGTACCACGCCAAAGCAGTAGCTCAGCGCCGCAGACACCGCAAATGCCGCGCCGCCGGCAACGCAGCACCACAGCAGGTTCGAGATGCCGCCCGTGGCAAAGCCAATGACCATGAGGACATTCGTCATGCCGATGGCATAGGCCGTAACGTGGCCCACAGCTGCAACAAGGCCTCCGACGGCGCCGCCAATGGCCATGCAGGTCAGGCACCTGCCATATTTAAAGCCGCAACCGTACAGCGCCGGCTCGCTTACGCCGCCAAGAACACCCGAGATTGAATAGCCCAGCATGAGCGCCTTCTCGTCCTTATCCGCAACGCGGAGCGATGCGCCAAAGGGCATGCCCCAAACGGCGAACGTTGCCATCGTCGCGGCGATCAGGATGCACGAATCCGTTCCCACACTCATAAACTGCGCGTACGCAAGCGATAGGACGACGTTGCTGACGCCCGCGATCTTTAGGAACTCCCAGCCCGCGGCAAGCCCCATGAGCGTGAGCAGCGACACGATGCCACCGGAATTGCCAAGCATAAACATAAGCTGGCCCAACAGCATGCCCAGATAGCTGCCCGCCGGCGCCGTAATACACAGCGAAACCGGAACCATGACAAGCATGGTTGCAAACGGAACGAACGAAAACGCCACGGCCTTAGGAATTACGCGCCGAAAGAAACGCTCCACCTGCCATAGCACGGGCACCGAGAGGAGAACCGGAATAACAGTCGTCGTGTAATCGTTGACCGGTGCAGGAACCAGACCATACACGGAAGTCGTCGATGCCCCCGTCGTCGATGCGACATCGACGAGCTTAAGCAGATCGGGCGCAATCAATACGCCGCCCAGCATCATGCCCAGCTGCTCCGAGCAACCGAGCTGGCGGGCGGCCGCCCAACCAAGATAAATGGGCAAAAAGTAGTAGCCGGCGTTATAGAGCCAACTGTAGAACAGGCGATAGATTTCGGAATCGGCAGACCACAGGCCCAGCATGCCTTCGCCCATAATGACGGCGACGGTGCGAAACAACGCCGCGCAGACAATAAAGGGCAGCGCTGACATCATGCTTTTGGACAGATAGTCCACCACGGCCATGGCATTTGATGAAACCGTCGTTGTAAACGAGGTGTTAGAAACTTGTGACATGGAACGCCTTTCCCAATGTGACATGCGGGCTATCCCTTTGTCACATCGTGCGGTATCGACCGATTGCGCGGTACTTTTCGTAGCGGAGGTTTGTGAGGGTCGCGTCGTCGAGCCGCCCAAGCGTATCGAAGGCCGCAAATGCCGAGGACATGACGGCACCGGCGATCTCATCATGTGACAGGCCCCTATCGTCAACAATGCCGTCGATGATGCCGAGCGCCAGCAGATCGGAGGCCGTGAGCTTCAGCGCCTCGGCGGCCTCATTCGCACGCTCGGTATCCTTCCACAGGATCGACGCACAGGCCTCGGGGCTCACGACCGAATAGGCAGAGCTCGAGAGCATCAGGATGCGATCGGCCACGGACAGCGCCAGCGCGCCACCAGAGCCGCCCTCGCCTGTCACCACCGAGACAATCGGTGTCTTAAGGCCGCTCATCTCCATGAGATTCTGGGCAATCGCCTCGCCCTGGCCGCGCTCCTCGGCACCGATGCCGCAAAACGCGCCCGAAGTATCGACCAGGCACAGAACCGGTCGACCAAACTTTTCGGCCTGGCGCATAAGGCGCCGCGCCTTGCGGTAGCCCTCGGGATGCGCCATGCCAAAATTGCGGCGCATACGCTCTTTGGTCGTGGTGCCGCGCTCGATGGCGATGACCGTTACGGGACGTCCGTCTTTCCAGCCGATGCCGCCCACCACGGCAGCATCGTCGCCAAAGTAACGGTCACCGTGCAGCTCCACAAATCCATCCAGACCCAACGAGATCATCTCGCCCGCCGTGGCACGATCTGCCGAGCGGGTCTGCTTGACAATCTCGAGTGCGGTTTTTGGTGCCGTCGAGCGCTTAAACAGATGTCCCAGCTTTTTGCCGCGGCGACCCGTATGCACGATCTCATGCGGAGCCCCCAGGCCGGGCGCGTGCCCTTCGTGCAGCGCCAGCAGCTCGCCTACCGTGAGCGCAATCTCGCCACGTGGAACGACGGCATCGCAAAAGCCGTGCTCGAGCAAAAACTCGGAACGCTGGAACCCCTTGGGCAGGCGCTTGTGCATGTTCTGCTCGATCACGCGCGGGCCGGCAAATGCCGTCAGGGCATCGGGCTCGGCCAGGATAATGTCGCCCTCCATGGCAAAGCTCGCGGTTACGCCTCCGGTCGTGGGGTCGGTGAGCACTGTGATATACAGGCCGCCCGCCTCGCTGTGGCGCCTAACCGCCGCAGAAATCTTGGCCATCTGCATAAGCGATGTCACGCCCTCTTGCATGCGCGCGCCGCCCGAAACGGTAAAGCCGACGACTGGCAATCCCAGCTCGGTCGCACGCTCAAATGCGCGACAGATCTTCTCGCCCACCACGGAGCCCATCGAGCCCATCATAAAGTTGGCGTCCATAAAGAAGAGTGCCGTATCGCAACCGCAGATTTTGCCCCTGCCGCACACAACGGCATCGCGCTCGCCCGAACGCTCGCTCACGCTCTTGAGCTTGTCAGCATAGCCGGGAAACGAGAGGAAGTCCTCCGACGCCAGATTGGCATCCCATTCCTCAAACGTGCCCTCGTCGACCGTCATGCGCATGCGCGCACGACCGCTCACGCGAAAGTGCTTGCCGCAACGAGGGCAGACTTCGAGGTTGTCGTGCAGGCGCGCCTCATCGATCACACGGCGGCACTCCGGGCACTTGATAAACACGTGGCGCGCGGGAAACTCGGCGCACGACTCGGTCATCGGCCCCTCGAGGACGTTGACCGTCTTCGCTTTTCTATTCATCAGCATAGAGATGCCCCATCAGATCGGTGTGGTACATGCCCGACAAGAACTCATCGTTTGCCAACACGTCGAGCTGAAGCTCGCTGTTTTCGCTCACGCCCTCAATCACGAGCTCGCCCAGGGCCGAGCGCATCTTGCGAATGGCACCGTCACGCGTGGGTGCACACACGATGAGCTTGCCGAGCATGGAATCGTAGTACGGCGGGACTTTCGCACCGGTAAACATGGCGGAATCCCAGCGCACGTGCGGACCACCCGGCACACGCAATGCGGTGACCGTTCCGCATGACGGCAGAAAGTCCGGCGTTTCGGCATTGATGCGGCACTCCATGGCGTGATTGCGAACCGGCATGTCCTCCTGCTCAAAGGGCAGAGGCTGGCCGGCTGCCACGCGCAGCTGCCACTTGACCAAGTCGGTATCGGTCACAAACTCCGTAACCGGATGCTCCACCTGCAAGCGCGTGTTCATTTCCATAAAGTAGAAATTGCCGTCGTCCGAATACAGGAACTCGATGGTACCGGCTCCTTCGTAGCCGACGGCACGAGCCAGGTCGCGTGCGGCCTTGTGTATGCGGGCACGAATGTCGTCGTGTCCGTCGAGGCACGGCGCGGGGCTCTCCTCGATCAGCTTTTGGTTGCGGCGCTGCACCGAGCACTCGCGCTCGCCGAGCGAAAACACATGACCCTGCTTATCGGCCATAATCTGCACCTCGACGTGGTGCGCCGGCGCGACGAACTTCTCCATGTAGCACTCGCCGTCGCCAAAAACGGCCTCTCCCTCGGCACGCGCTTCAATAAAGGCCTTTGCCGCATCTTCCACGCGCTCGACCTTGCGAATGCCGCGACCGCCACCGCCTGCACGCGCCTTAATAAGCACGGGGCAGCCAATGCGCTCGGCCTCGGCCGTCGCCTCCTCGGGGCTTTTGAGCAAATCGCAGCCCGGCACGATGGGCACGCCCGCCGCGGCAGCCGTTCGGCGTGCGGCGTCCTTGTCGCCCATGCTGTCGATCACCTCGGCCGAAGGACCGACAAACGCCAGGCCATACTTGTCGCAGTCGCGCACGAAGCTCGCCTTCTCGGAGAAAAAGCCGTAGCCGGGATGAATGGCCTTGGCGCCCGACTTTACCGCACAGGTGAGCACGGCATCATCGTTGAGGTAGCTCTCGGCAAGACGCGGGCCGCCGATGCAATACGCCTCGTCGGCAAGCTGCACGTGCAGCGCGTCCGCATCGGCCGTGGAATAAACGGCGACGGTCTTGATGCCCATATCGCGGCACGCGCGGATAACACGGACCGCGACTTCGCCGCGGTTGGCGATGAGCACTTTGTCGAACATGAAGCCTTCCTTAACTTTCGTGCATGAGTGCAAAAGACATATCGGCGCGGCAGCAAACCTCACCGTTGACGCTCGCGGTACCCGTCGCAAAGCGGAACGGCCCGCGCGCACGCGTGATGGAGCACACCAGATCCACCGTGTCGCCCGGGCGCACCGGACGCTTAAAGCGCACCTTGTCCAGACTCGTGTAGAACGGCGTCGCGCCGCGCGCCTCCTCATCGCCCATCAGCAGCACGCAGCAGTTCTGGGCGAGCATCTCGCACTGAATCACGCCGGGGACGACCGGGTTTCCCGGAAAATGCCCCTGCAAAAAGTACTCGTCGCCCGTAATCGTGATCTTGCCGTAGGCCTCGTCGCCCACCAGCTCGGCTTCGTCGAGCAAAAGCATCGGCTCGCGATGCGGTAACAGCTTCTTGAGCTCTTCTTTGTTCATGGATATCACCTACCCGATCCTCATGAGGCAGCTGCCGAACTCCACGAGGTCGCCGTCGGCCACGCAGATCTCGAACACCTCGCCATCCGCCTCTGCCGTCACCTCGTTGAGAACCTTCATGGCCTCGATGATGCAGAGCGTCTCGCCGGCCCTGACCTTGGAGCCCACGTGCACAAACGGCTCGTCGCCCGGCGCCGGGGCAGCATAGAAAACGCCGACCATGGGAGCGGTCACCTCGGCGCCCTTGGGCTCCGGCGCGGCGGTAGGCGCCTGCGCGGCGGGCTCCGGTGCGGCGGCAGGCATGGCGACAGGAGCCACCGCCGGAGCAGTCACGGCACCCGGCATAGGCATGGGCACGGCAACCGGCTGCGCGGCGCTCGCGCGCTCGAGTTCGACCGCGGTGCCATCGGGCTCCTCAACGCGTACGCGCGTGAGGCCGCGGTCCTCCATAACATCGGCTATCTCAGCAAGTCTTTTGGAATCCATGCTCTAGCTCCTCGTATATCTACGCAGCGCGATGGCGGCATTGTGTCCGCCAAAGCCCAGATTGGTCGAAAGCGCCCAGGTAAGGTCGGCGCGAACCGCGCGATTGGGCGTGTAGTCAAGATCGCAGGCGGGATCGGGCGTGCGATAGTTAATGGTCGGGGGTACCACGCCCTGCTCGAGCGCCATGGCGCAGGCCATGACCTCGATGGCGCCCGTGGAACCGATCATATGGCCGGTCATCGACTTGGTCGACGAGACGTGCGCGGCGCGCGCCGCGTCCTCGCCGAGCGCTCGCTTGATGCCCGCCGTCTCGGACGAATCGTTGAGTTTGGTCGAGGTGCCGTGAGCGTTGATGTAGAGGCCCTCGGAAGGCTTAACGTCGCCCTCGGCCACCGCCAGCGATATCGCACGGGCGATACCTGCCGCGTCCGGGTCGGGACTCGTGATGTGGTAGGCGTCATCGGTATTGCCGTAGCCCACAACCTCAGCGTAAATGTGCGCACCGCGGGCCTGTGCGTGCTCCATACCCTCGAGCACGAGCACGCAGGCGCCCTCGCCCATCACAAAGCCGTCGCGGTCTGCATCGAACGGGCGGCAAGCCGTCGCGGGATCGGGGTTGGTGGTCAATGCGCGGCAGGACGTAAAGCCTGCAACGGCATCGGGGATAATTGCGGCCTCGGCGCCGCCCGCGAGGATTGCATCGGCATAGCCGTGCTTGATGGCGCGGAACGCCTCGCCCACCGCATGGGCAGAAGTCGCGCAGGCAGTCACGACGGGCAGGGTCGGGCCCTTTGCCTTATGGCGAATCGCAATGTTGCCCGACGCCATGTTGGGAATCATCATCGCAATCATGTAGGGCGATGCGCGACGAGGCCCGCGGTCGGCAATCGTGTGGACGTTGTCGACAAGCGTCTGCATGCCGCCCACGCCCGAGCCCACGTAGACACCCAGGCGATCGCGATCGACCGCGCCCTCAACATCGAGGCCCGCATCGTGCATAGCCTCGTCCGACGCCGCCATCGCAAACTGAACACAGGGGTCGAGATGCTTGGCGTCATGCTTGCCAAAGTACTCGTTGCCGTCAAAACCCTTGACCTCGGCCGCCACCTTGACGGCAAATGCATCGGTATCAAAGTGTGTGATCGGACCGATGCCGCACGTTCCGGCGCACATGGCCGCCCAGGTGGCAAGCGCGGTGTTGCCGAGCGGCGACACGGCACCGATACCGGTGATTGCAACTCTCTGTTCCATCATGGTCTCCTCATCCAAGCCGCTTACCCGGCTTGCTTTCTACATCGCCATTCCGCCGTCGACGCGTATGACTTCGCCCGTAATGTAAGCAGCCGCATCGCCCACTAAAAAGCGCACCACACCGGCCACTTCCTCGGGACGCGCCATGCGCTTAAGGGGAATCTGGTCCTCGGTTGCCGCACGCACCTTCTCCGAGAGCTTTGCCGTCATATCCGTCTCGACAAACCCGGGGGCGACCGCGTTCACTCGTACGCCGCGGGGCGCAAGCTCGCGCGCTACCGCCTTGGTCAAGCCGATCACGCCCGCCTTGGAGGCAGCGTAGTTGGCCTGTCCGGCATTGCCCATCAGGCCCACGACCGAGCTCATGTTGATGACGCAGCCGCCGCGCTGGCGCATAAAGGTCTTGGTGAGTGCGCGCGTCGTGTTAAACGTTCCTTTAAGATTGACATCGAGCACGCGATCGAAGGCGTCATCGCCCATGCGCATGAGCAGGCCATCGCGGGTGATGCCAGCGTTGTTGACGAGCGCCCAAATGGAGCCAAAGTCGTTGAGGACCGCTTCCACGCACGCGTTGACGACAGCGGGATCGGCCACATCGCATTGATATGCGCGTGCCGCGGCGCCAGCCGCCTCGCAGGCTTCGCACGTCTTGCGCGCCGCATCGACGCTGCCGGCATAGACGACGGCGATATCAAAGCCGTCCTCCGCCAGACCGACAGCGCAGGCGCGGCCGATACCCCGCGAGCCGCCCGTGACCAGCGCCACGCGACGTGAGTCGTTGCGCTCGAGCGTGCCGTTGTTCAAGTTGCCCATGTCATTCCTTTCGGGTTACAGCCCTGTGGACTATGCGAGCTCGTCGGCAATAGCTGCGACCTGCTCGGCCGTTTCGCACGAATACACGCGAACGTCGCTCAGCGTACGCTTGACCAGGCCCGACAGCGTTTTGCCAGGGCCGACCTCAATAAACGTGTCGATGCCTTGATCCTGCAGAGTATGCAGCGTGTCGACCCAGCGCACGGCATGGCTCACCTGGTTGGCCAGCACCTCCGATGCCGCTCGCGGGTCCGCCGGATAGGGCGTCGCCGTCATGTTTGCCATCACCGGAATCAGCAACGGGGACGGCGCGTGGCCGGCTTGGATATACGTCGCCAGCCCCTCAGTCGCCTCTGCCATATAGGGGCTATGGAATGCACCCGACACCGCGACCTTCATCGCGCGGCCGCCAGCCTCTTTTACCAAGGCGTCGAGCGCCTGCAGCGCCTCGGGCGCTCCGGCAACAACCGTCTGCTGCGGACTGTTGTAGTTGACCGGCCAGCAGTCCTCGCCGGCCTGCGCAGCCAGGTTCTCGACTTGCGCCGTATCAAGCTTGATGACGGCGCGTATACTGCCCGGATGGCGCTCAGCAGCCGCGGCCATCAGCGCCGCGCGCTCGCACACGAGCTCAAAGCCCGCTCGCGTATCAAACGCTCCTGCAAAGGTGAGCGCGGCGACCTCGCCCAGCGAGAATCCCGCACAGGCGGCAGGTACCACGCCGCGCTCACGCAGGGCGGCAGCCGCTGCCAGGTCGTGAACGAACACGCACGGCTGCGTGTTCTCGGTCTGCGAGAGCTCCTCCTTCGAGGCGTTCCGGCACTGCTCGCTGGTCCCCGGGCGCACCTCGTCGGCAATGGTGAACACCTCGGCGGCCGCCGGCGATGTCTCGATCAGGTCGACGCCCATCGCGGGGTGTTGGGCACCCTGGCCGGCAAACAGAAACGCTACGCTACCCATGCGGACGCACCCTTCAGGACGCGCTCGGCGCCATCGACCAGATCGTCAACGATTTCGCGTGCGCTCTGGCGCTCGCTAACCATGCCGGCAATCTGTCCACACAAAAACGAACCCTCTTCGTAATTGCCGTCCTTGGCGGCCTTGCGAAGGGCGCCCGTGCCCATGGCCCCGAGCTCCTCGACACTTACGCCCGCCGCCTCGCTCTTGGCGTAGGCGTTGGTGAAGGGGCTCTTGAGGGCGCGCACCGGATGTCCCGTCGAGCGGCCGGTCGCACGCGTCGAAGTGTCGTTGGCCTTCAGGACCATCTCCTTGTACTGCTCCGAGACGGTGCACTCATTTGCAACGAGAAAGCGCGTACCCACCTGGACGCCGGCAGCGCCCAGCATAAAGGCGGCCGCCACGCCACGGCCGTCGGCAATACCGCCGGCAGCCACTACGGGAATGTCGACCGCATCGACGACCTGCGGCACCAGTGCCATCGTCGAGGTCTCGCCAATATGGCCGCCCGATTCGGTGCCCTCGGCAACAACCGCTGTGGCTCCACGACGCGCCACGAGACGGGCGAGCGCCACCGAAGCCACAACGGGGATGACCTTGATGCCCGCATCGTTCCAAGCTTTCATGTACTTGGTGGGATTACCGGCACCAGTCACCACAACGGGCACCTGCTCATCGATCACAACCTGTGCAACCTCGTCGGCAAACGGGCTCATGAGCATGACGTTAACGCCAAAGGGCTTATCCGTCTTGGTGCGCAGCTCATGAATCTGGTCGCGAAGCCAGTCGGCGTCGGCATTCATTGCCGCGATGATGCCTAGGCCGCCCGCCTCGGATACGGCCGATGCCAGTGAGGCGTCGGCAATCCAGGCCATGCCGCCCTGGAACACGGGCTTTTCGATGCCGAGCAGATCGCAGAGAGGAGTCTTGAGCATCTCTACTTCTCCAATGCCGCCTCGACCGTATCGGCGAACTCGCCGACCGTCTTGGGGTTCTCCTCGGTATCGAGCTGGATGCCAAACTCGTCCTCGACGGCGACGAGGATCTCGACGGTACCCAGGCTGTCGAGGCCAATCTCCTCGAGCGTGGACTCGGGCTTCATCTCGACGTCGTCAAGGCCAGCGGTCTCGCGGATAACGTCGCAAACGCGCTCGAAGGTCTTCTGATCTGCCATGGGAGTTCTCCTTTGTTTGTGCCCTAGGGGCGTTTTCATTTCCTATGTGCGACTACTTCCAACGAAGCAGATAGCCACCTATATCCAGACCGGCGCCAAATCCAACCAAGGCGATGGTGTCGCCTGTGTGAAGTGCACCGGCGTTTGCCAGCCGGTCGAGGGCAAGCGGAATGCATGCGCTCGAAATGTTGCCGGTCTCGCGCAACGTGCGAACCACGTGCTCGTCCGGCACGCCCAGGCGCTTGACCGCCTGGCTCAGGATTCTTTCGTTAGCCTGATGGAATACAAAATGATCGATGTCTTCGACCGAAATGCCCGCATCGCTCGCAAGCTTATGGACCGTGTCGCAGATGGCGTTGACGCCGAACTTGAACACACGGCGGCCATTCATGGACAGCACGCTCTCGCTATCTGCGGAGGCCTTAAACGGCGAGGTGCCGACTAGACCAGGAACGCGCAACGTCTCGACATCGGGTGCGGTCGAAAGCTCAACAGCGAGGGGATTCTCTCCCCCAGCCTCTATGACCGCAGCACCCGCGCCATCGCCAAAGAGCACGCACGTGGCACGGTCGGTCCAATCGAGCGCGCGCGTCATCTGCTCGGCGGCAACGACCAGCACGTGCTCGCCGCGACCGCGGGCGATATAGCCCTCGGCGACATCGAGCGCAAATACAAAGCCGGCACAAGCCGCCGAGACATCGAAGGCAGGGCACGTCGCGCCTAGTCGCTCAGCAACGGCACACGCCTCAGCGGGAACAAGGTGATCACCCGTCGTCGTCGAGCAGACGATCAGATCCAGCTGGCTCGCGTCGATTCCGGACACCCGGAGTGCCCGCTCGCTCGCCGCTACGGCAAGGTCGTCAAGTGACTCGGTAGTACAGACGTGGCGGCTCTTGATACCTGTGCGGGTAAAAATCCACTCATCCGAGGTATCAAGGAACTCAGACAGCTCGTTATTGGAAACACTGCGCTCAGGAAGCGCCGAGCCTGTTCCAAGAATCGTGAAACCCATCACTAGCCTCCTTTGAGTTGTTGACGTGTTTACATCGACCAAGAGAGGATAGCGCATTTTAGTCGTTGTTGACGTGTTAACATTAAATTGTCCAAATGCGACAAAGGCTTCACATTGTGTCTATCTCTCGACACCATTACGCGATTGCCTTATTAACTTAGGAGGTAGCAACCGTTATGGATGCCAAATTAACGATAGTCGACGTAACCGGATCGACCAACGATGACCTGCTCGAAGCGGGAAAACAGGGAGCGCCGCACGGCATAGGACTTGCCGCCCGGGCTCAAACAGCAGGACGCGGCCGGCGCGGGCACAAGTGGGACTCAACCGTCGGCAACTTATTGCTTTCGATTGTCCTGCGCCCATGCGTTAATCCTGCAAAGTTCTCTGGTCTTGCCGCCGTCAGCGGCCTAGCGGTGCTTGAAGCACTCGAAAAGCAGGGTCTTGCAAACGAGATTCGCCTTAAATGGCCCAACGACCTTGTCGCGCGAGGACGCAAGCTCGGCGGCATTCTGGTCGAGGCCGCACGCGATAACGAAGGCAAGCCCTTCGCCGTCTGCGGCATTGGCGTCAACGTAAACTACACGCCCCAAGAGGTACCCGATGGCGGTCTGGCGGCAATTGGCCTCTCGGACCTTAACGAGAGCGTTCCCACCGTCAACATGCTCCTCGATGAGGTCTATCACGCAGTTATAGACGCTGTAGATGCGTGGGCAGAGCGTCTTAACGCCATGGAAGAAGACGCCGGACCGCTCGCGCCCGTCCACGGCGAATATGTCACTCACCTCAATTGGATTGGGGAGCACGTTATCGCCCGTTCCCCTGCCGGCGACGAGCTGGCACGCGGCATCTTTAAAACCGTCGATGGCTTTGGTCGCGCGTGTATCGAAACGGAAGGCGGTTTGCGATCCTTCCATTTTGAGGAGGCATCGCTGCGTCCCGCGAGCGAATAGGGCGCCACAGCCAGCCGCTCGGCAGCCTTATCCGGCGGTCCAATCCCATCATGCTAAACAAAAGGGCCCCGCTACCGTAACGGCAGCGGGGCCCTTTAAGCTATGAGCGATATCGCTTAGAGCTTGATGTCGATGTCGACGCCAGCGGGGAGGTCGAGACGCATGAGCGAATCAACGGTGCCCGAGGTGGGGTCGAGGATGTCGATGAGGCGCTTGTGAGTGCGCATCTCGAACTGCTCACGGGAGTCCTTGTTCACGTGCGGCGAGCGGATAACCGTGTACAGGTTGCGCTCGGTGGGCAGGGGGACAGGACCGGAAACGCGAGCGCCGGTCTTCTGAGCGGTCTCGACGATGAGCTTCGCGGACTGATCGACGACCTCGTGATCATAGCCCTTGAGGCGAATGCGGATCTTCTGGGTAGCCAACTTAAACCTCCAAAGAGTGCGAGAGATGTTCTCGCGGATTACGTAACAGGGAGCTCGAACTTAGGCGTTCTTGCTCATGACCTCGTCCACGATGGACTTGGGCGCGGGCTCATAAGAGTCGAACTGCATCGTGTAGGATGCACGGCCCTGGGTCTGGGAGCGAAGGTCGGTAGCGTAACCGAACATCTCGCCCAGCGGCACCTTGGCACGGATGAGCTTGCTGTTCTTGCGATCCTCCATGCCCTCGATCTTGCCGCGGCGACCGGAGAGGTTGCCCATAACGTCGCCCATGTACTGCTCGGGGGTCTCGACCTCGACAGCCATGATCGGCTCGAGCAGCTGCGGATCGGACTTCTTGAGGGCGTCCTTGATAGCCATGGAACCGGCGATCTTGAAGGCGGCCTCGGAGGAGTCGACCTCGTGGTAAGAACCATCGAACAGGGTGACCTTAACGTCGAGGACCGGGAAGCCGGCGATAACACCGGTGTTCAGGGCCTCCTGGATGCCCTTGTCGATGGACGGGATGTACTCCTTGGGCACGACGCCGCCGACGATAGCGTTGACGAACTCGTAGCCGAAGCCCTCCTCCATCTTCTCGAGCTTGATGACAGCGTGGCCGTACTGACCGCGACCGCCGGACTGACGGACGAACTTGCCCTCAGCCTTCTCGACGTCGTGACCAGCGGTCTCGCGGTAGGCAACCTGGGGCTTACCGACGTTAGCGTCAACCTTGAACTCGCGGAGCAGACGGTCGACGATGATCTCGAGGTGCAGCTCGCCCATGCCGGCGATGATGGTCTGGCCGGTCTCGTGGTTGGTGGACACCTGGAAGGTCGGGTCCTCCTCGGCGAGCTTGGTCAGAGCCAGGGACATCTTGTCCTGCTCGGCCTTGGTCTTGGGCTCGATGGCAACGTCGATAACGGGCTTAGCGAACTCGATCTTCTCGAGGACGATCTCCTTGCCCTCGGCGCACAGGGTGTCACCGGTGGTGGAGTTCTTGAAGCCGACGCAAGCGACGATGTCGCCGGCGGCAGCGTCGTCACGGTCGATACGCTCGGCGGCGTTCATCTCGAGGATGCGGCCGAGGCGCTCACGCTGACCGTTGGAAGCGTTGACAACGTAGGAGCCGGACTCGGCGCGGCCGGAGTAAACGCGGACGTAGGTGAGCTTACCGACGAACGGGTCGGTCATGATCTTGAAGACCAGGCCGGAGAAGGGCTCGTCGAAGGAAGGATGACGCTGGATCTCCTCGCCGGTGTCCGGATCGGTACCGGTGACGGCCTCAACGTCGAGCGGGCTGGGCAGGTAGTCGACGACAGCGTCGAGCAGCTCCTGGACGCCCTTGTTCTTGTAGGCGGAGCCCACGAAGACGAGGTTGAGCTCGTTGGCCAGAACACCCTTGCGCAGAGCAGCCTTGAGCTCCTCGACGGTGAAGTCCTCCTCCATGAGGATCTTCTCCATGAGCTCGTCGTCAAAGCTGGCAGCAGCGTCGAGGAGCTCCTCGCGCTTGGTGGCAGCGATGTCGGCAAACTCAGCCGGGATCTCGTCCATCGGCTCGGGGTAGGTCATGCCCTTCTCGTCGGCCTTGAAGTCCCATGCAGTCATGGTGACCAGGTCGATGACGCCCCAGAAGTTGTCCTCGGCGCCCATCGGGACCTGAGCGGCCACGGCGTTAGCGTCGAGACGATCCTTCATGGTCTCGATAGCGTTGAAGAAGTCAGCGCCCACGCGGTCATACTTGTTGATGAAGGCGATGCGGGGGACGTTGAAGGTAGAAGCCTGACGCCAAACGGTCTCAGACTGGGGCTGAACGCCGGCAACGGCGTCGAAGACGGCGACAGCGCCATCGAGGACGCGCAGGCAGCGCTCGACCTCGGCGGTGAAGTCAACGTGGCCCGGGGTGTCGATGATCTGGATGCGGTAGTCCTTACCGTCCTTGTTCCAGAAGCAGGTGGTAGCAGCGGAGGTAATGGTTACGCCGCGCTCCTGCTCCTGAACCATCCAGTCCATGGTGGCAGCGCCTTCATGGACCTCACCGATCTTGTGGGTCTTACCGGTGTAGTAAAGAATACGCTCGGTCGTGGTGGTCTTACCGGCATCGATGTGGGCCATGATGCCGATGTTACGGGTATCGGAAAGCTTGTACTTAGGCTTAGCCATGTTAGTTCCTTACCTTAACTTACCAACGATAGTGAGAGAACGCGCGGTTGGCCTCGGCCATCTTGAAGACGTCCTCACGCTTCTTGACGGAAGCGCCCAGGCCGTTGGAAGCGTCGAGGATCTCGTTGGCGAGACGCTCGGCCATGGTCTTCTCCTTGCGAGCGCGGGAGAAGTTGACGATCCAGCGGATACCCAGAGCGGTGGAACGACGGGAGTTGACCTCCATCGGGACCTGATAGGTAGCGCCACCGACACGCTTGGGCTTAACCTCGAGCGTGGGCTTGACGTTGTCCATAGCCTTCTTGAAGGTAGCGAGAGCGTCGCCACCCTCGGACTTCTCGGCAACGATCTCGAAAGCGGTGTAAACGATGCGCTCAGCGGTGGCCTTCTTGCCGTCAAGAAGGACCTTGTTGATGAGCTGAGTCACCAGGCGGTTGTTGTAAACGGCGTCAGGCTGAACCTCACGACGATTAGCTGCTGCACGACGCGGCATGTGAAATCTCCTTAAGTGTCTACCGTGCGGCGCTTAGGCGGCACACGGCGAAAGTATCAAAACGTTATCTGGCTTATTTGGCCTTGGGGCGCTTAGCACCGTACTTGGAACGGGCCTGCATACGGTTCTGGACCGGAGCAGCGTCGTAGGCGCCACGGATGACGTGATAACGGACACCAGGGAGGTCACGGACACGACCGCCGCGGACGAGCACGATGGAGTGCTCCTGCAGGTTGTGGCCCTCACCCGGGATGTAAGCAGTAACTTCGATGCCGTTGACAAGGCGAACACGGGCAACCTTACGAAGAGCCGAGTTCGGCTTCTTGGGGCTCGTGGTGAAGACGCGGGTGCACACGCCGCGCTTCTGGGAGTTGTGCTGCAGAGCAGCGTTCTTGGACTTCTTGGGCACGGAACGACGGCCCTGGCGAACCAGCTGGTTAATAGTAGGCAAAGCGTACTCCTTCTCGAATGATTCCAGCTTTCTGTAAAGTGCAACGGCTTGAATCGAGGGGTCAGCATCCCCCTACGAAACACGCAGTTCGATAGGATACGTGGCGTTAGCTGTGCCGTCAACAGACCACGCCGCCGGGCGTATCCCAAAATGAGCATATTTCCGCAAAGCCTACACAAAAGGAATCCCCTTCGGTGCGCAGGGGCGGATTCCCGGTCCGGGCGGCCCGCTGTTTAAGTTTGCTGCTCTACAGTCCTGCGCAAGACGGAAAGCACATTAAGTGCTTTCCTTTGCGTGCGGAACTCGCGACAAACTTAAACAGCGGGCCGCCCGGACCGGGAATCCGACGTGCTCGTCGGGGCAACGTTCCCTGCCAAAAAGGGACAGGTTTATTTTGGTCGGTTTTATCTGGGGAAACGTCGCGCTCCAGCGGTAATCTGCTCTCATCTGTCGCATGGAAATCGGCGGCGTTTTCGGAAGTAAATCGCTCGCTTTAACCGCCCATTTACCGCAAAAGAGGCCGCTTCCCCTAGTAGGAAGCGGCCCCAAATCTTACGAATAGACGATGGTAAAGGGTACTTCTGTTTCGGTCTCTCCTGTTGATGTGTACCTCGTGCCCTCAAGGGTTACCGAGACCACTTGGTCGACATCAATCAACTTCGTTGGCACCCAGATGTTCTCTCCGCTATTGCGCGCATAAGAAAAATATAAGTTGAACACCCCTGCGTCGTCATCTTCGATAATCTGCTCCGATCCATCCTTGTAGCTGACGGTCAGCTTATTATCAACTGCTTCATAGCCCAAATCATCGATGTGCGTCTGGATGGAAAACGGGCTGATCTCGAGAGGCGAGTCATCGGAGCGGAGTTCCTTTGTATCGACGTACGCTCCGACGCTAAACTCGGGCGTCGATGCCTCGAACGGCTTCGCATCCTCGCCTTCGCCCTCGGTCCACGAGATATTCCAGGTGACCGCATGTTGAAAACCTCGCTCGCGATCCATAGAAGCAAAGTACATCGTGCCATTAATGACAGTATCGCTTGATGTGTCCTTATCAATGGTGCAGCGTGTGTCAGCCCATTCCTCGCCGAAGTTCATGCTGGGCGTGCCGATGCCTTGTTCTTCTTCACCATAGAGAACAAGTTCGCCTGTCTCTGCTGCCGGCTTGTAGTAGTTAACGCCATTTGGATTGGACAGCGTAAACGTCACGGCACCGCAACCGTTTTTATCGATAGCCATCTCATGGATATCGAGCGTATAGCCGTTACCCTCGACGGACAGATTAACCTTCTGTACTGAACCCTCCAGGCTCTGGGGCGAGATGCCATCACCAAACTCTCTGGTGTAGGTGTATTTAGTCCCCGATGAGCCACCGTTGGTCCAGGTAATGGAATCCCCATTGCCGTGGTTTCCCCAGGCTGAGGCAAAATAGCTGGAATTGATAACGGCGTAGGCGACCCCTCCGGTCGCCAGTACTCCGGCAAGACATCCGATCACGGCAACATACAGAGGCTTCGCGTGACCCTTTCGGCGAAGCGGCTCACCAGCAGCGGCATAAAGAACACGGTCAGCAAGATCGCTATCGGCTTGGACGGACTCGAAGGCCTGCTTGATTTGATTGGATTTCACGGTCGCCCTCCTCTAGGATGAACTTGAGTTTCGATCTGCCGCGAGCTAAACGCGTTCGAACGGTCGCGGCTGGTACGTGCAGCAACTCGGCAATCTCTGAAGTCGAGAAGCCCAGATAGTAATAGAGCACGATGGGAACACGGAATCGCTCCGGAAGTCGCATAACGTCTGACAGGACCGCCTTGGTCTCCTCCTGCGCCGTCGAAAGCGAATCGGCCAGGTTCTCAATATCCTCCACACGCCTCCATGGCTTTCGAAAGAGCGATTTGCATTCATTGATCGTGACCCGGATAAGCCAGCGACGAAGATGCTCCCAACTCTCAAATTGCGTATCGCTTTTGAGCAGCTTAAGAAAGACATCTTGGGCAACATCATCGGCATCGGCGCAATCGCGCAGGTACGTCAATGCGATCCGAAACACGACATCCCGGTGATCTTCGACCGCCTGTCTAAATGCTTGTTCTTCCATAATCACCTCCCGGTGACGTTAATGATTATCGATGAGGCCCTCACCATAGATACGCTCTGGCCGGACGAATTGTTTCAAATTCAAGCAGGAAAAACCGACCAAAATAAACCTGTCCCTTATTGGCAAAAGGAATCCCCTTCTGTGCGCGGGGGCAGTTTCCCGGAACGGGCCGCCCGCTGTTTAAGTTTGCTGCTCTACAGTCCTGCGCAAGACGGAAAGCACATTAAGTGCTTTCCTTTGCGTGCGGAACTCGCGACAAACTTAAACAGCGGGTGGCCCGTTCCGGGAATCCGACGTGCTCGTCGGGGTAACGTTCCTCACCAAAAAAGACCCGCTTCCCTGTTGGGAAACGGGTCTTTGGAAGGGCGGTTAACGTACCAGGAAATTACTCCTCGTCGTTGTCCTTGGCCTCTTCGGCGTCATCGGTGTCCACGAGCTGGTTGAGCAGCTCGTCGAGGGACGCCATGTCCTCGTTGATCGCGCCGTTGGCAGGAGCCTTCTTGTCGTCGATCGGGGCGCCCAGGAGCTCCTCGTCGGCGTCGGCGTGATGCGTCGGAGCGGAGGTACCCAGCAGGATATCGTCCGGACCGTCGGGGCTAAAGACCATCTGCAGCAGCTGCGAGAGGTCTTCCTCGTCGGCAACGTCGTCGTTGTTCTCGAGGATGTAGAGCAGATCGTGGGCCTCGAGGCCGTCACGGAGCTCCTCGATCGCCTTGGCACCGATACCATCGATGCGCAGCAGATCCTCCTCAGACTTGCCGACCAGGTCGCCGACCGTCTCGATGCCGACCTCGCTGAACTTGTTGGTCCAGCGCTGCGACACGCCCAGGTCGTCGAACAGGTACAGGCGAGCCTTCTCGGCGGAGATGGTGTGACCATTGCGGGTGAACGAACCGTCAGCACCGCCGAACTCGTCGTAGCCGGCCCAGTCGAGCTGCTGCGGGAGCTGCTCGTCCAGGTCCTTGAGCTCCACAGGAGCCCACTCGGGCAGCGACTTGGCGTTGGGCGAAGCCGGGCCGTCGATGTCGACGTAGCCGTCGGCCGTGCGATACGTCAGCTTGGCGTTGGCGTACGGCTTGAGGCCGGTACCAGCAGGGATCTTCTTACCGACGATGACGTTGGACTTAAGGTCGAGCAGGTGATCGACCTTGCCCTCGATGGCAGCCTCGGTAAGGACGCCAGCGGTACGGATGAACGAAGCGCTCGACAGCCAGGAGTCGATGTTGGACGCGACCTTGAGCGTACCCAGGATGACAGGCTCGGCCACGGGAGCCTGACCGCCCAGACGGGCAACGCGCTCGACCTCGTCGGCGAACTCGTAGCGGTCGACGTACTGACCAAGCAGGTACTTGGAGTCGCCGGGGTTGGTGATCTGAACACGACGCAGCATCTGACGTGCGAGCACCTCGATGTGCTTGTCGTTCAGGTCGACGCCCTGGCTGGTGTAGACGTCCTTGACGCTCTCGACGAAGGTGTGCATCGTCGACTCGATGTCGGTCAGCTTGCGCAGGTTGCGGAAGTTGACGAAGCCCTTGGTGATCTGGTCGCCGGCGCGAACCTCGCAGCCGTCCTCGATCTCGGGCATAAAGCGCACCGAAGCGGGGACGCGACGCTCGTCGAGGACACGGGTGTGATCCTCGGAGTCGGTGAGCGTCAGCACGTACTCGGACTTCTCGGGCTTAATCGAGAGGTGGCCGGAGTACGGAGCCAGCTCGGCCTCGCGACCCAGGATCTTCTCGTTGACGTTGCCGACGATATCGAACATACGGCTGACCGTAGGCAGACCCTGCGTAATATCGTCGACGCCAGCGACGCCGCCGGAGTGAATGGTACGCATCGTAAGCTGCGTACCGGGCTCGCCGATGGACTGGGCGGCAATAATGCCGACGGCAGTACCGATGGCGACCGGACGACGGGTGGAAAGATCCCAGCCGTAGCACTTCTGGCACACGCCGTACTTGGAGCGGCAGGTGAGCAGCGCGCGAAGCTTGACCTTCTTGAGGCCTGCATCGACCATCTTTTGGATGTCGGCGACCTTCTCGATGTAGCCGTCCTGCTCAAAGAGCACGGTGCCATCGGGAGCCACGACGTCCTCGATGAAGCAACGGCCGACGAGGTCGGTGTTGAGGTCAGTGGTGCCGGGGATGATGAGGTTGTAGGTGACGCCCTCGTGCGTACCGCAGTCCTCCTCGCGGACGATGACGTCCTGGGCCACGTCGACCAGACGACGGGTCAGGTAACCAGAGTCCGAGGTGTGGGATGCGGTATCGACCAGGCCCTTACGGGCGCCGTAGGTCGAAATGAAGTACTCGAGCGGCAGCAGGCCCTCGCGGAAGTTCGCCTTAATGGGAAGGTCGATCGTCTCGCCGGACATGTCTGCCATCAGGCCACGCATGCCGCCGAGCTGACGCAGCTGGGTCTTAGAACCACGGGCGCCGGAGTCGGCCATCACGTACAGCGGGTTCTCCTCGTCGAACATGTCGAGCATGAGCGCTGCGACCTTGTCGGTACAAGCGGTCCACTCGTTAACGACTTCGATGTGGCGCTCCGTCTCGTTGATGAAGCCCTCCTCGAAGTACTCGTTGATCTGGTCGACGTTGGCCTGGGCGCGATCGAGCAGCTCCTGCTTCTCGGCAGGGATGAGAGCGTCCCACACCGAGATGGTGAGGCCGGCGCGGGTAGCGTAGTGGAAGCCGGAGTACTTGATGGCGTCGAGGATCGGGCCGACCTTGGCCTCGGGGTAACGATCGCAGCAGTCGGCAACCAGCTTGGCCACGTCGCCCTTGACCATCTTGTAGTTCATGAACTCATAGTCTTCGGGCAGGCACTGGCGGTTGAAGATGATGCGGCCGATGGAGGTCTCGAAGCGCGCGGTCTTGTTGCCGGTGACGTCGTAGTCGACAAACTCGTTCTTGCCGTTCTTAACGCGGAAGATACGGGTGCCGTCCTCGTTGATGACATTGGCGTCGGCAGCGGACACGCGGACCTGAATCTTGGCCTGCATGTCGACCTCGGAGCGGCAGTCATAGGCGTGCAGCGCGTCGTCGAAGCTGGCGAACACGTGGTTCTCGCCCGGCAGACCGTCGCGGACCTGGGTCAGGTAGTACACACCGATGATCATGTCCTGCGAGGGGATGTTAACCGGCTTGCCGGATGCCGGCGAGCGCAGGTTGTTCGCAGAGAGCATGAGCACGCGGGCCTCGGCCTGAGCCTGGCTGGACAGCGGCACGTGGACAGACATCTGGTCGCCGTCGAAGTCGGCGTTGAAGGGCGAGCAGACCAGCGGGTGCAGGTGGATAGCCTTGCCCTCGACCAGCACCGGCTCAAAGGCCTGGATGGACAGACGGTGCAGGGTCGGTGCACGGTTGAGCAGCACGACGCGGCCGTCGATGACCTCTTCGAGGATATCCCACACAAAGGTGGCACCGCGGTCGATAGCGCGCTTGGCGCCCTTGATGTTCTCGACCTTGCCGAGCTCGACCAGGCGCTTCATAACGAAGGGCTTGAAGAGCTCCAGCGCCATGGTCTTGGGCAGACCGCACTGGTGCAGCAGCAGCTTGGGGTCGGTAACGATGACCGAACGGCCGGAGTAGTCGACACGCTTGCCCAGCAGGTTCTGACGGAAACGACCCTGCTTGCCCTTGAGGGCCTCGGCGAGCGACTTGAGCGGGCGACCGCCACGGCCAGAGACCGGGCGACCACGACGGCCGTTGTCGAACAGGGCGTCCACGGACTCCTGGAGCATGCGCTTCTCGTTGTTCACGATAATCGCAGGGGCGTCCAGGTCGAGCAGGCGCTTGAGTCGGTTGTTACGGTTGATCACGCGACGATACAGGTCGTTGAGGTCGGACGCGGCGAAGCGGCCGCCGTCGAGCTGGACCATCGGGCGCAGATCGGGCGGAATGACCGGGATGACGTCCAGAATCATGTTCGCGGGGCTGTTGCCGCCCTTCAGGAAGGCGTCAACGACCTCGAGGCGCTTGACGGCCTTCTCGCGCTTCTGCTTCTGGGAGTCCTCGTCGGCGATGATGGCCTTGAGCTTCTCGGCCTCGGAGGGGAGGTCGATGGCAGCGAGCAGGTCGCGGACGGCCTCGGCACCCATACCACCCTTGAAGTACATGGAGTAGTAACGGGTCATCTCGCGGAACAGCGGCTCATCGGAAATGAGGTCGCGCTCGCTGAGCTTCATGAAGGCGTTGAAGGCGTCCGTGCGGAGCTGCTTCTCGTCCTTGCACTCTTCCTCGATGTCGACGATGCCGGAGGCGATCTCCTCGGGGGTCAGCGGCTCCTCGTCGGAGAACTCGTCAAAGTTCTCGGGGTCGCCCTGCTCCTTGAGGGACTCGATCTGGCGGGCGCACTCGGCATCGATCTCTTCCAGATCGGCGGCGAGCTCCTCGCGCAGGTCGTCAGCGTCGGCCTCGCGAGCCTCGTAGTCGACCTCGGTGATGATGTAGCTGGCAAAGTACAGAACCTTCTCGAGGTCCTTGGACTTGATGTCGAGCATACGGCTCATCGGGAAGCTCGTGGGGCTCTTGAAGTACCAGATGTGGGACACGGGAGCGGCGAGCTCGATGTGGCCCATGCGGTCGCGACGCACCTTGGCCGAGGTGACCTCGACGCCGCAGCGCTCGCAGACGATGCCCTTAAAGCGGATGCCCTTGTACTTGCCGCAGGAGCACTCCCAGTCCTTGGCGGGACCGAAGATCTTCTCGCAGAACAGGCCGTCCTTCTCGGGCTTGAGGGTACGGTAATTGATGGTCTCCGGCTTCTTGACCTCACCGTGCGACCAGGAACGGATCTGGTCGGCGGAGGCAAGGGAGATCTTTACCGAGTCAAAATCAGTAGCTTCGAAATCTGCCACAGTCAACTACTCCTTATCAGTGGTCGTGGCGGCGACAGCCTCGGGTGCCTCGGCGGTCTCGGCATCCTCGGCCTCGACGTCGGCGTCAACGCCGGCGAGCGCAGCCAGGTCGTCGAGAGCGGAGGTCTCCTCGGCGGTCACAGGGGCGGAGGCGTCCTCGTCGGCATCGTGCATGGGCTCGATGTCCAGTGCGAGGGAACGGATCTCCTTGACGAGAACCTTGAAGGACTCGGGGATACCCGGAACCGGGACGTTCTCGCCCTTGACGATGGACTCGTAGGTCTTGACGCGGCCCACGGTATCGTCGGACTTGACGGTCAGGATCTCCTGCAGGACGTTGGAAGCACCGTATGCGTACAGTGCCCAAACTTCCATCTCGCCGAAGCGCTGGCCGCCGAACTGTGCCTTGCCGCCCAGCGGCTGCTGGGTAACCAGGCTGTAAGGGCCAGTCGAACGAGCGTGGATCTTGTCGTCGACCATGTGGCCGAGCTTGAGGATGTAGGACGTACCCACGGTAATGGGCTCGCGGAACTCCTCGCCGGTGCGGCCGTCGAACAGACGGGTCTTACCGCGCTCGTCAAGCTGGGTGACAAACTCGGGGCGCATGTGATCGCCAAAGGCAGCGGTGGCCTTGTTGAGCATGTTCTTGTTGGCGCGACGGATGACCTCGGCGATCTCGTCCTCCTTGGCGCCGTCGAAGACGGGCGTCGCGGTGAAGAACGGGCCGGGAACATACTTGTCGGAGTCGGCATCCTCGGTATCCCAACCGCAGGCGGCAGCCCAGCCAAGGTGGCACTCGAGCAGCTGGCCGACGTTCATACGCGAAGGAACACCCAGCGGGTTGAGGATAACGTCGATCGGGGTACCGTCAGCCATGTAGGGCATGTCCTCGACCGGCAGAACGTTGCAGATAACACCCTTGTTGCCGTGGCGACCGGCGATCTTATCGCCCTGCTGGATCTTACGACGCTGGGCGACGTAGACGCGCACCTGCTCGTTGACGCCGGGGGCCAGGTCGTCGCCGTTCTCGCGGCTAAAGCGGACGACGTCGATGACGCGGCCGTAAGCGCCGTGAGGCATCTTAAGGGAAGTGTCGCGAACGTCGTGAGCCTTGGCACCGAAGATGGCGCGCAGCAGGCGCTCCTCGGCGGTCAGAGCGCTCTCGCCCTTAGGGGTAACCTTGCCGACCAGGATGTCGCCAGGGCCGACCTCAGCGCCGATGCGGATGATGCCGTCCTCGTCGAGGTTGGCAAGCATATCCTCGGAGAGGTTCGGGATCTCGCGAGTGATCTCCTCGGGGCCGAGCTTGGTGTCGCGGGCGTCGATCTCGTGACGGGTGATATTGATGGTCGTCAGCAGGTCCTCGGCCACCAGGCGCTCGGACACAACGATACCGTCCTCGTAGTTGAAGCCTTCCCACGGCATGTATGCCACGGTGAGGTTCTGGCCCAGTGCGAGCTCGCCATGATCGGTCGAGGGACCGTCGGCCAGAGGCTCGCCCTGCTCAACGGTGTCACCGACGCGCACGAGCGGACGGTGGTTGATGCAAGTGGACTGGTTGGAGCGCTGGTACTTGGCCAGGTGATACTCGTCCATGCCACCGGCATGCTTGACGATAATCTTGGAGGCGTCGGCAAAGATGACCTCGCCGGCGTTCTTGGCCAGGGTGACCTCGCCGGAGTCCAGGGCGGCGCGACGCTCCATGCCGGTACCGACATAGGGAGCGGCAGGGTGAACCAGCGGCACGGCCTGACGCTGCATGTTGGCGCCCATCAGCGTACGCTTAGCGTCGTCGTGCTCGAGGAACGGGATCAGCGTGGCTGCGACGGAGAGCATCTGGCGCGGCGAGACGTCCATGTAATCGACGTCCTCGACGGGCACGTCGGCAGGAGCGCCGAAGGAGCCGTCGAAGTCGCGGGTACGGGCGATCACGGTATGCGGACGGACGATCTTGCCTTCGGCATCGGTCGTGATGAACTCGTTGGTCTTGGGATCGAGCGGCGTGTTGGCCGGCGCGATGACGTGCTTCTCTTCCTCGTCAGCGGTCATCCAGTCGATCTGGTCGGTGGCAACGCCGTTCTCGACGCGGCGGAACGGAGCCTCGATGAAGCCGTACTCGTTGACGCGGGCGTAGAGGGCGAGCGAGCCGATCAGGCCGATGTTGGGGCCTTCGGGGGTCTCGATCGGGCACATGCGGCTGTAGTGCGAATTGTGAACGTCGCGGACGGCCGTCGGCACGTTGGTACGGCGGCTGGAACCCGACTTGTGGCCGGCAAGACCGCCAGGGCCGAGTGCGAACAGACGGCGCTTGTGGGTCAGACCGGTCAGGGGGTTCGCCTGGTCCATGAACTGCGAGAGCTGCGAGGAACCGAAGAACTCCTTGATGGAGGCCACGATCGGACGGATGTTGATGAGCGACTGCGGGGTGATCTCGTCGATGTCCTGGGAGCTCATGCGCTCACGGACGACGCGCTCCATGCGGCTCATGCCGATACGGAACTGGTTGGCGACGAGCTCGCCGACGGTGCGGATACGGCGGTTGCCAAAGTGATCGATGTCATCGACCTTGAAGCCCTGCTCGCCGGCAGCGAGGGACAGCAGGTAGCGCAGCGTAGCGACGATATCCTCGTCGGTGAGCACCGTGACCTCTTCCTCGGTGGTGAGGTTGAGCTTCTTGTTGACCTTGTAGCGACCGACGCGGGCCAGATCGTAGCGCTGCGGGTTGAAGAGCAGGCCCTCGAGCAAGCTGCGGGAAGCGTCCACGGTGGGAGGCTCGCCCGGGCGCAGACGACGGTAAATCTCGATGAGGGCGTCCTCGCGGGTAAGGGCGGTATCGCGCTCCAGGGTGCGCTTGATCACATCGGAGTTGCCGAGCAGCTCAATGATGTCGTCGTTGGTGACGGCGATGCCAAGGGCGCGCAGGAACATCGTGGCGCTCTGCTTGCGCTTACGGTCGATGGAGACCATGAGCTGGTCGCGCTTGTCGACCTCAAACTCGAGCCAGGCACCACGGGACGGGATGATCTGGGCCTTGTAGATCTGCTTGCCCGAATCCATCTCGGAGCTGTAGTACACGCCCGGGGAGCGGACGAGCTGCGAGACGACGATACGCTCGGTGCCGTTGATGATAAAGGTACCCTGATCGGTCATCATGGGGAAGTCGCCCATGAAGACGAGCTGCTCCTTGATCTCGCCGGTCTCCTTGTTGGTGAGACGGACGTCGGTCAGAAGCGGAGCCTGATAGGTCATATCCTTCTCGCGGCACTCCTCGACGGTGTGCGCGGGGTCGCCGAACTGATGCTCGCCGAAGGTAACCTCGAGAACATGGTTCTGGCTCTGGATGGGGCTGGATTCCTTGAACGCCTCACGAAGACCCTCGTCCTTAAAACGCTCAAAGGATTCCCTTTGAACAGAGATAAGGTTGGGGAGCTCCATGGCCTCCGGGATTTTCCCGAAGCTGACGCGCTTGCGCTCAGTGGCAGTGTATGCGTAGGTCACCAGGTTTTTCCTCCTTCACGGAAATGCTCGGTGGGTTGGCGAGGCATGGCTTCGCCAGTTATCGCAACCTAGTAGTTTATCAGGTACCGACCGTTGAGCAAGAAAAGCCTTGACGCGATTGAGTTTTTGGAGTAGCAAAGTTTTTCGACAGAAAACACGCAGGTAGATAGTGGTATACCGAACATCTGTTCATATATTTTCTGTGAACAGAGAGCCGGCAATCGCAGCTCTTATAAAAAACGGGCGCGAACCGAGGTCCGCGCCCGTAAATGTCGATGTCCGAAGGCTTACTTGCGCATCAAGCCGCCGCGCTCGTCGATGGCGTCCCAGAAGGCGCTTGCAAAGCGAGGATCGCTTGCAGCCATGAGAGCGTTGGTGGCCATCCAGCCAGAGGGAGTGCCGGTGTCGTAGCCCGACAGCGGGTCGATGACGACCGCGTACATGGCCTCGCGATCGAGCGAACGGGCCATTGCGTCGGTGAGCTGGATCTCGCCGCCCTTGCCGGCCTGCTGATCTGCCAGCAGGTCCATGACCAGCGGGCTCAGCAGATAGCGGCCGACGATGTACAGGTTGGACGGAGCAGCCGCGGGAGCGGGCTTCTCGACCAGACCGCCGATGCGCCAGACAGCGCCCGGCTCGGCATCGGCAACGCCCTCGGCGCCCTCGAGCGAACCGACGCGCTCGCCGGCGATAACGCCGTAGCGGCTGACTTCCTCGGGCGAGCAAGCAGCGACGGCGATAACCGAAGCGCCACCGTGCTCCTTGGAAACGGCGAGCATCTTGTCGCAGATGTCGCGGTTAGGCACAACGTAGTCGCCCAGAAGAACCAGGAAGTTCTCCCCTGCCACGGCGTCGGCAGCAGAGCGAATAGCATGGCCGAGGCCCTTGGGCTCGTACTGATAGCGGAAGTCGACCGGCATACCGCCAGCGTGGGCGACGGCATCGGCATAGGCGTTCTTGCCGCGCTCGCGCAGCAGGTTCTCGAGCGAGCGATCGGGCTGGAAGTAGTTCAGTAGCTCGGGCTTACCGGGAGAAGTAACGATGATGGCGTCGTCGACTTCCTCGGGGTCGAGCGCCTCCTCGACGACGTACTGAATGACGGGCTTGTCGAGCACCGGCAGCATCTCTTTGGGCGTGCACTTGGTGCCAGGCAGAAAACGCGTGCCAAGACCGGCGGCGGGGATGATTGCCTTCATGTTATTCAAAGATCCTTTCGCAGGCGCAAAAGCGCCCCATGCGTGCGGCACACAGCCGCAGACCAAATTGCGATACCTAAGCATCTTACCGCTGGAACTATATGTCGCTACAAGGCAGAGACAATTCTTCAGCAGGTCAACGCAAATTATTGCTCGAATGGTGCAATTTTATTGCCCAACGGCAGGGTGCCCGATACGACGCAAATCACAGAACATGGCAGTTTGAGCTACCGATGTCGAGGGACCGAAAAACAAAAAAGACGGGGCTCGCAATGCGAACCCCGTCTGCAAAGAAATCTGGCGAGAAAGCCTGATTACTTGAGGGTGACAGCAGCGCCAGCAGCCTCGAGCTTCTCCTTGGCAGCCTCGGCGTCCTCCTTCTTGGCACCCTCGAGAACAGCCTTGGGAGCGCCCTCGACGACCTCCTTGGCCTCCTTCAGGCCAAGGTTGGTGAGCTCACGGACGGCCTTGATGACCTGGATCTTGTTGTCGCCGAAGCCCTCGAGCACGACGTCAAACTCGGTCTTCTCCTCGGCCTCAGCAGCGCCAGCAGCGGGAGCGGCGACAACGGCGGCAGGAGCAGCGGCGGAAACGCCGAAGGTGTCCTCGATAGCCTTAACGAGCTCGGAAGCCTCGAGAAGGGTCATTTCCTTAAGAGCATCGATGATCTCATCGGTGGTAAGCTTAGCCATTTCTAAGTCCTTTCGGTTTCCGTGTCTGTGCACGGAGATCAGTTAAAACACGGCGCGAATGCGCCAGGGGTGCGGCGTTGCCGCCGCGGGTGAAAACAGCGACTAGGCTGCCTTCTGCTCGGAGACCTGCTGGATCGAACGAGCGAGACCAGAGGAAACGCCGTTGACGCAGACAGCGATGTCGCGAGCGAAACCGGAGATGAGACCGGCGATCTGGCCGAGAAGCTGATCCTTGGTGGGCAGCTCGGCGATAGCCTTAACATCATCAGCGGAAACGGCCTTGCCGTCGGAGATACCGCCCTTGATCTCAAGGACGCCCTTGGACTTAGCAGAGAAGTCCTTAAGGGCCTTAGCGGCCTCGACCGGCTCGGACTCGTAGAACACATAAGCGACGGGGCCGGCGAGGATCTCGTCGAGCTCGGGCTGCTCCTGGTTCTTGAGAGCGATCTTGACCAGGTTGTTCTTGTAGACCTTCATCTCGGCGCCGCACTCGCGAAGCTGATGACGCAGCTCCTGAGCCTGCTTAACCGTCAGACCGTTGTAGTTGACGACGAACAGACCGGCGTTCTCGGCGATACGGGACTCGATCTCTGCAACCTTGTCGATTTTGTACTGCTGGGGCATGAATTACACCTCCTCGAATTCTTTCCGGGCACGGTCCGCCACAAGGACGTGACGGGGGCATGTCCAAAAAGAAAGCCCCCGCGCTGCATGAGCGACGGGGGCGAGAAGACATATCTACTCGACCACCTCGGCTGGCGGGATATCCCATTAAGCTCGCGGGCGATGCCCGTTTGCACCGGCTGTCTCTGGCAGCGGATTCGTGCATGAACCGAAAGTATTATGGCGGGGACCCCGGCGTCGGTCAACGGGCACGAGGATTCGTACACAAACCCTGCATACGCTCCGGTCCGAGGGGCCGGGTTGAGATTTTCGCTCGGTCAAGTCCTGGCTCGCACGAAGAGCACATTAAGTGCTCTTCGGCTCGTGCGGAATCTACGAAAATCTCAACCCGGCCCCTCGGACCGGAGCTGCGGTAACTTTGCTACGAATCCTCGTGCCCGTTGAGCGACGCGCCCCACTCACAATCCTTAAGTCGGTGGGCTGATGTGTTGCGTCCCGTTGGGCTATAAGGTTGAAACGAAGGTGGACAGGCGGCGGAGGCCTTCGTCTAGATCTTTGTCGGAGACGCAGTAGCTTAGGCGGATGTGGCCTTCGGTGCCGAAACAGTCGCCCGGGACTAGGGCTACGTTGGCTTCTTTGATGGCTTTGATGCAGAAGGCTTCGCTGGTTAGGCCGAATTGTTTGATGCTGGGGAAGGCGTAGAAGGCGCCGGCTGGTTCCACTACGTCTAGGCCCATGTTATTAAGGGATGCGAGTACGCGTTCGCGGCGGGCTTGGTAGACTTTGAGCATGGGGGTTGGGTCGACGGTCAGGGCTCGGGCTGCGGCGTCCATCTCGAAGGAAACGGCGCTCGATACTAGGTATTGGTGCGCCTTTGCGATCTCGGCGATGACGGGGGCTGCGGCTGCGAGCCAACCCAGGCGCCAGCCGGTCATAGCCCAGGGCTTGGAGAAGCTCTCGATAACTACCGTCTGATCGCGTAGCTCCGGGTGGCGCCGGGCAAAGCGCTCGTAGTCATCCACATAGACCAGGCGGTTGTATACGTCGTCGCAGACCACGTAGATGCCCGCCTGGTCTGCCACGCGCGCCACGGCATCGAGCGACGCCGCGTCGAGGATGCAACCCGTAGGATTGTTGGGCGAGCAGATGACGATGGCCTTGGTCGCCGGTGTCACGCAAGCACGAAGTGCGTCTTCGTCAATCTGGAATTGCGCAAGCTCCGTATCCAAAAAGACCGCTTTGGCGTGGTTGGCCACGACGATGCTCTCGTACAGGCCAAAGGCTGGCGTGGGGATAATGACCTCGTCGCCGGGGTTGAGCATAGCCATGAATGTCGCCGACAGGGCCTCGGTCGCGCCGTCGGTCAGGATGACCTCGTCGGCCGAAAACGCCAGGCCCGCGTCCCCCATGTAGGCAGACAGCGCCTCGCGCAGGGCGGGGCGACCGTTGTTGGGCGGATAGTGCGTGTCGCCGCGGCCCAGCGCGGCCGTCACCTCGGCGCTAATCACATCGGGTGTAGGAAAATCGGGCTCGCCGAGCGCGAGCGCAATGCATCCTGGGTGCTGGGCAGCGAGCGCGTTAATCCGACGGATGCCGGAGGGCTTGAGCGTGGCAAGCGAGGTATTCATGGGCAGGCGCATGGCGTTCCTTTCGTAAGGGTTGCACTAGGATAGCGCGGCGAGGCGCCGCCAGACGGTGTAACCTAAACGGAAACCAACCGGAAAGGAGGCGGCATGGAGGCGACCGCACGCGGCTATGCACCAAAAGCACTGCATAACATCGCGTTTGTCAGTATTCCCGAGAGCGCCGATCTTGAGTTTTTGCTCTGGGACCTGCAGGATGCCATCGCCGCCTATGCTCAGCTTTCCGGCACCGCACTCCCCCGCCCGGTCAACTTGAAGGCAAATGACACCGGTGCAGTCGATGGCATGGTGCTCGCTGTTGATGATGCATTTGACGATGAGGCTATGATCGCTGTCGAGCAGATACTCGATCGCCTTGGAAATACAGAGACACGCGTCTATGTCGTCGTCCAGGCCCTGTCCAAAAACGCCAAGCAGACGGACGAAGTCCTCGACCGCCTATACCGGGCATGTATTCTACGTGACCTGCCATGGTGCGACGGCGTTGTCATCTGCGCCGGCGGCGGCATCGCAGCACTTCGCCACTCCCCGCGTATGGGCCTCTTGCGTCGGCCATTTTCGGAAGCGATGGATAAGCTTGTGGGCGCTGTGCGCATGGGCTGCTCCATTGAACATGCGCAGCTGCTTGGCGGTGGCAATGCCGGTAGCGTCGATGCCGACGGCATGGTGCGCGTCAAGCCCGCGCTGCCCGCACCGATCTGGCATGCCATCATGAAACGCCTCAGCACCCGCGCCCAATCAGATATCTAAATTACAGAGCGCCCCAGTCAACGGCCTCGCGCCAGCGCTCGACAAGGCGTTCCAGGCGCCATGCCGCATTGGCGGGACTAGTCGACGGCAGAACGATGGCCGACAGCCCCGTGCGTTCTTGTAGATAGCGCTTGTAGAGCCGACCAGCTGTACCACCGTTGCATATCACCTGCTCAATGGGAGCTGCGCCGGTAATGCGCTCGACATGCGCCGGAACGACGTTTTTGATGCTGGTGTCGCTTGAGCCCTTGATGTCACAGCCCTCGATCACGTCCCAAAGGGCCACACCGCCGTTGAGCAGCATGGAGCGCTTGGCGGCAATCGAGGCATCGAGCGTCGCGGGCTCACCACTTGCCAAAGGATTGCCCTCGTTGGGCGGCACGGGCACACCGAGGCACGCGGCCATCACGCGCCAAAAGCGGTTCTGCGGATTGCCATAGTAGAAGGCATTGGCACGCGAGAGCACCGAGGGAAACGACCCCAGTACCAAAACGCGCGAGCGCTCGTCAAACACGGGCTCAAACCCATGCTCAATATGTTGATAACCCTCGTCTGGCGTGGCCACGAGCTAGGCCCTCAACAGATAGCGCACTTCGTAGGGCGCAAGTTCAAGGAAGCCCGACAGCTCGACCGTGGGCGCATCGTCGGCAAGCAGGTCGACGAAGGAGCCGTTGAGTTCGCCGGCCCCAAAGGTATAGGGCTCGTTCACGGCATTGACCGCCACGAGCACCGTCGCGTCGTCGCAGGCGCGCTCGAACAGCAGTTGCTTGTTCTGGATCACCACGTTGCGATAGGCACCGTAGTTGAGGGCACGGGCCGCTGCGTCGTCGGCCGAGCGAAGGTACGCAAGCTGCTTGATGAAAGCCGTCAGCTCGTTGGGTGCAGGCTCATCGAGCGCAGGGCGCAGTGCCCAGTCGCCATCGGGGCCGCCCTTTTCGCCGGCAATTCCCCACTCACTGCCATAGTAGACGCACGGGATGCCCGGCATACCAAAGAGCATGCCGTAGGCGGGGCGTAGGCAGGACTTGTCCGTCAGGATGCTCGCCAGGCGCGGCACATCGTGGTTGTCGACAAACGACAGCAGATGCTTGCCGCGATAAATGCACCACGGGTCACCGCCAAACTGGCGATGCAGCGAGTGGGCAATCTCGAACATGTTGACCGAGTTAAAGCTGGAGTACAGGCCCTTGTAGCACTCGTAGTTGGTGCAGGAGTCGAGCATCTCGTCGTTGACGATCTGGTTGTAGTCGCCGTGGAGCGTCTCACCGATCAGCACGAAGTCGGGCTTGAGCTCACGGGTAAAAGTATGCAGGCGACGCATGAAGTCGCGGTCGAGCATATAGGCGACGTCCAGACGCAGGCCGTCGATGCCAAAGACCTCGGCCCAGCGGCGCACGGACTCAAGCAGGTAGTCGACCACGGCGGGATTTTGCAGGTTGAGCTTCACAAGCTCAAAATGGCCCTCCCAGCCCTCGTACCAAAAGCCGTCGCCGTAGCACGAGTCACCGTCGAAGCTGATGTGGAACCAATCCTTGTACGGCGAGTCCCACTTGCGCTCCTGCACATCGCGGAAGGCCCAAAAGCCGCGACCGACGTGGTTGAAGACGGCATCGAGCACCACACGGATGCCGTGGGCGTGCAGTGTCTCGCACACGGCGGCAAAATCGGCATCCCCACCCAGGCGACGGTCGATATGGCGCAGGCTGCGCGTGTCGTAACCGTGGCTATCAGACTCGAGTGGAGGATTGATCAGCACGGCGCCAATACCGAGTCCCTGCAGGTAGTCGGCCCATTGGGCGATTTTCATAATGGGAGCATCGGGGTTGGGTGCGGCGCCGGCAGCTTGGGCGAGCTCATCCTCGGCAACGGGCGCGGCGTTTTCGCGCGGAGCTCCACAAAAGCCCAGCGGATAGATCTGATAGAACGTCGTCTCGTATGCCCACATAGCAACCTCCCGGTAAGCTCAACACAACGACATCCATTGTATGCCCGGCTTGTATCCTCTTCCCCAAAATAAGTTGCGGTGGAATAGTTCCTGCTTGGGCCTTCAGAGGCCTTAAACAGGAACTATTCCACCGCAACTGATGAGGAAACGTGATTAGGCGACGGGCTTGGCGCGACGGATGGCTGGGAACATCACCGTGATGGCAAGGATGACGCCCACGGCAGCGATCGCACCGCCCGCGCAGCCGATCCAGGCGATACCGGGGCCCGAAACCACGGCTCCGCCGATCGCGGTACCCGTGCCGATACCGAGGTTGAACAGGCCCGAGAAGATCGACATGGCGACGGCCGACGAATCTGCCGGCGTGTGCTTGATGAGCTCGGCCTGAAACGCCACGTTAAAGGCCGTGGCGCAGCAACCCCACAGTGCGCAGACGGCAAGCACTGTCACGAGCGACGATGCGGCCGGCCCCATGAGCAGCAGGGCCACCGGCACGCCGGAGAGCGTGATAGCCAAGAACGGGAAGCGATGCCCATCGAACAGGCGGCCAAACAGCCAGCTTCCGAGCAAACCAGAGCAGCCAAACGCCGTCAGCGTCATGGTAATGGCGCCCGCATCGACGTGCGCGACCTGCGCCAGGAAGGGCTCGATATAGCTGTAGCTTGCGTAATAGCCGGTCGCCATGAAGACCGTGACTGCGTAGAGCGCGATGAGGAGCGGGTTCTTGAGCAACTCGGGCAGCTGTTTGACGGTAAAGCGCTCACCCGCCTGCATGGCCGGGAACACCGCTGCCTGGTAGACGGCCGCGATGGCTGAGAGGCCCCCGACCACGGCAAACGTCATGCGCCAGCCCACGGCCAAGCCAATGGCGCGACCGATAGGCAGGCCAAAGATCTGCGCGATGGACGAGCCCGTAGCGATCATGCTGATGGCGAGCGCCCCGTGACGTGTGTCAACCAGGCGCGACGCCATAATCGAGGCGACTGACCAGAACACGGCATGTGCGCAAGCGACCACCAGGCGCGCGCAGACCAGGATGGGATAGGTCGGCGCCACAGCGGACAGGAACTGACCGAGCGAGAACACGGCCAGCACGCCCAGCAGCATCCGCTTAAACTCGAAACGCGAAGCGAACACCATAAGCGGCAGCGACAGCAGCATGACGCCCCAGGCGTAGACCGAGATCATGATGCCCGCCTGGGCCTCGGTGAGCGAGAACGACGCGGCGATATCAGTCAAAAGGCCGATGGGCATAAACTCCGACGTGTTGAACACGAACGCACAGCAGGTGAGCCCGACGAGCGGGAGCCACTGCCTGAGCGTGATGCCGTCTTGCCTTGCCTGACTCATATAACGTCTCCAATCATTTTGAGTGGAGGCGATTATATAGCAACGGCCCCGCATCCGTCAGCAACAGATGCAGGGCCGAAAACAATTCGATACACAAAGGTTGCGCCGTCAATAAATAACTAAGCCAGCCCCAGCAATATGCCCGCCGAATGCACGACAAACGCCACGATCCAGGCGACCGTCACTTGAAACGCGAACACGGCAACGGCGTAGCGCGCGCCCAGCTCGCTCTTGACGGCGCCGATGGCTGCCACACAGGGCGGGTACAGCAGCGTAAAGACCAGGAACACATAGGCAGTAAACGGAGAGAACATGGTCGACAGTGCCGCGGGCGAGGTCGCGCCCAAAAGCACCGTGAGGGTCGAGATGACACTCTCCTTGGCAATAAGTCCGGTGACGAGCGCCGTGGATGCACGCCAGTCGCCAAACCCAAGCGGCGCCAGCAGCGGGGCGATGATGCTACCCAGGCCGGCAAGCAGACTCTGCGACTGGTCGGCGACCACGTTAAAGCGGATATCGAACGTCTGCAGGAACCAGATGACCACCGTAGCGGCAAAGATAATGGTAAAGGCCTTGGTGATGAAGTCCTTGGCCTTATCCCATGCCAGCATCACCGTCGTCTTGACGCTCGGCAGGCGGTAATTGGGAAGCTCCATGATAAACGGCACCGGGTCGCCCTTAAATGCCGTGCGGTTGAGCACCAAAGCCGCGATGCAGCCGACCACGATACCGATCAGATAGAGCGAGACCATGGCGGGAACCGTTGCCTGTGGGAAAAACGCCCCGCACAGCAAGCCGTAAACCGGCAACTTGGCTGAGCAGCTCATAAACGGCGTGAGCATGACCGTCATCTTGCGGTCGTGCTCGGATGGGAGCGTACGGGTCGACATGATAGCCGGCACGGTGCAGCCAAAACCGACGAGCATGGGCACAAAGCTGCGGCCCGACAGGCCAAAACGACGCAGCACCTTATCCATGACAAAGGCGACGCGCGCCATGTAGCCCGAGTCTTCCAGAATGGAGAGGAACAAGAAGAGCACGACGATAATCGGCAGGAAGGTCAGCACACTGCCCACGCCCGTAAGCACGCCGTCGACAGCCAGCGAGCGCACCACGTCGTTGGTGCCGAACGCCTTGAGGCCCGCATCGGCCGAGGCGATGATAGCAGCGATACCGTCCTCCATGAGTCCCTGCAACGCCGCGCCGATCACGCCAAACGTCAGCCAAAAGACGAGGCCCATGATCACCAGGAACGCCGGAATGGCCGTGTAGCGACCCGTCAGGATGCGGTCGATCTTGACGGAGCGCACGTGCTCGCGGCTTTCGTGCGGTTTGACGACGCAGCGCCCGCACACGTCGCCGATAAAGCTAAAGCGCATATCGGCCAGCGCGGACAGGCGGTCGGTGCCGGCCTCGCCCTCCATCTGGGTAATGATGTGCTCGATAGCGTCGAGCTCGTTGCGATCCAGGTGAAGCGCCTCGGTCACCAGCTCGTCGCCCTCAACCAGCTTGGTCGCCGCAAAGCGCACCGGGATGTGCGCCGTCACGGCATGGTCCTCGATCAGGTTGGCAATGCCGTGGATGCAGCGATGCAGTGCGCCGCCGTCCGATCCATCGGGCGCACAGAAGTCCAGGCGACCGGGGCGCTCGCGGAACCGCGCCACGTGCAAGGCATGATCCACCAGCTCGCCGATACCCTCGTTGCGGGCAGCGCTAATGGGAACAACAGGCACGCCCAACAGGCTCTCGAGCAGATTGACGTCCACGGCGCCGCCGTTGGCCGTCACCTCGTCCATCATGTTGAGCGCGATGACCATGGGGCGGTCGAGCTCCATAAGCTGCAGCGTCAGGTACAGGTTACGTTCGATGTTGGTGGCGTCGATGATGTCGATGATGGCGTCGGGGTTTTCGTCCAAGATGAATTGGCGGCTGACGATCTCTTCGCCCGTGTACGGCGACAGGGAGTAAATGCCGGGCAGATCGGTAACGCTTGCCTCGGGATGGTTACGGATGGTGCCGTCCTTGCGGTCGACCGTCACGCCAGGAAAGTTACCGACGTGCTGGTTGGAGCCCGTAAGCTGGTTGAACAGCGTGGTCTTACCGCAGTTTTGGTTGCCGGCGAGGGCAAAATGCAGCGGTGCGCCCTCGGGCACGGCCGTTTTTGCCGCACGGGGCGAATACATCCCCTCGCCGAGTGCCGGATGCTCCGTCGTTCCGATTGCGGCGTTGGCGCGCGGACCGGTATCGGTGTCGTGCACATCCACGAGCTCAATGCGTGCGGCATCATCCTTGCGCAGCGTCAACTCGTAGCCACGCAGGCGAATCTCGAGCGGGTCGCCCATGGGGGCGTACTTCATCATGGTGACTTCGGTGCCCGGCGTTAGGCCCATGTCCAAAATATGCTGTCGGAGTGCCTGGTCGTCCGATGCCACCGATGCGACAACGGCGTCCTTTCCAATCTCGAGCGTATCGAGCTTCACGTCCGTGTTCCTCCCCCGGCGCCCACAGGGCGTTGCATTTATGTTCACCTTGGCTAACCGTTTGCCACGGCTAACCAATTTAACCATGCATGATAGCGCGAACACACAACGATGTTCAATCAGCAAATTGGCGCAATGGGGACAGGCAGGAGAGTTCAGGGCCATAGTTTCCCGATGAGGCCTCTCGGGGAAACTACATCCCAGAATTCCGGCTCGAAACGGGATATGGTTTCCCAAACAGGCCTCTTACGGAAAATGCATCCCGGAATCCCCGCTCGAAACGGGACGCGCTTTCCCAGTCGAGGCCCTATGGGAAACTGCGTCCCACCTTGAAAGGCAAAACTGGGGCGCAGTTTCCGGACGGGACATCAAAAACAAAGTTGCGGTGGAATAGTTCCTGGATGGGCTGGTTGATGCCCCAGATCGGAGCTATTTCACCGCAAGTTATTGAAGGGCTGGGATGCCCGTCCTCTTACAGATGGCGCTCGAGAAAGCGGAAGGCTAGGCGAATCCAGGGGCGGACCGCCACCTGCTTGTCCTCGTTGTCGACCGCGGTGTTGGCGTTGCCGAGCGAAAGGCCGTGACCACCCTGGTCGAAGACGTGCATCTCGCATGCAACGCCCTCCTCGGCCATGCGCTGCGCAAACGGATAGACCTGCGCGATCGGCGCCGTTTTGTCGTCGGACACGCCCCACACAAAGGTCGGCGGCATCTGACGCGAAACATGCGTGGTGGGGCAGATATCGGCCAAATGCTCGTCAGTTGCCTCGCCACCCGTCACCATCGACAGGTAGTCGTTGAGCAAATCGCGCCCCGTCTTGCCGCCCGTCTTGGGCACGCGCAAGTCAATGCGCGGATCGCGCGTCTGCATGTCGCGCACATAGGCAAAGTCGAGCAGCGGATAGCCCAGCACCACGGCATCGGGACGAATGTCGTCCGGACGTGCCCCGGCAAGTGCCGCGAAGGGGCCGGTCTTCCACTGCGTTGCCAGCGAGGCACAGATCATGCCGCCCGCCGAGAATCCCACGACGCACACGCGCTTAGGATCGACATGCCACTCGTCGGCGTTGGCGCGCACCGTGGCGACCATCTTGGCAAGATCTGCCTGGGGGTGCGGAAAGCTCACGTCACCCGTAGAGCTCGTGACATAGTTGAGCACAAAGGCCTGGTAACCGTGATCCAAAAATGCAAACGCCACCGGGTCCTGCTCGTGCGGAGCGATATGTGTAAACCCGCCTCCGCCACAGATAATCACCGCGGGGCGGCGGCCATTCGGTTTATCGGGCAACGGCTCGGCACCCAAATACGTAAACGTCGCCGGATAATCCTCGGTCGGCTCCTCGCCCCACAGCGCATGGTTCTCGACAATCATATGTGCTCCCTTCGCGCAAATTATGCGCCCTTGTTTTTCGCCTTCAAGCGTACCCCACTTGAACCCGTGGCGCAGAAACACTCCGGCAATAAGTTTCCCTTCAACTGATATATCACATAATCCCAGTTCAGAGGTATCGTTGAGCAGCGTAGAATAGGGGCGTTGACCAAGCCGCGAAACACATGTGAAACGTTTCCGGCAAACCAAACGCGCGATATGCGCCTATTTAAGTTGGAGGCAACTATGGGTCTGCTCGATTCGCTTAAGTCCACCTTCACCTCGACCGGCGAGGCGTCCGTTCCGCCCGCAGCAAGCTTCGCTACCCGCGAAGGCGTCATCTACGCCCCCGTCAACGGCGTGCTCGTCAACCTGGACGAGGTTCCCGACGAGACGATCGCCTCGGGCATGCTTGGCCAGGGCTATGGCATCGAGCCCATTACCGGCACCATCTATGCGCCCGCCAACGGCCGCATCGGCGCCACCACTGTCACCAACCACTCCATTGGCATGATCACCGAAGACGGTCTTCGCGTGTTCATTCATGTTGGCCTGGGTACCGTGGAAATGAACGGCAAGGGTTTTGCCCGCTTTGTCGAGATGGGCGATGTGGTCAAGGCAGGCCAGCCGCTCATCAGCTTCGACCGCGAGGCCATTAAGGCCGCTGGTCACGAGGACATCGTGACCGTCATCGTCTCCGAGCTCGACCGTCTTAAGAGCATCGACCATGTCGGCGAGTCCGGAACGCTTATCGGCGGCAACCCGCTCGTCAAGCTGGGCGACCCGCTGCTGGTGGCCAAGACCAAGTAGCCAAGTCCCGCGCCACACAGCCAAAAGGCACCACGCCAAGCGCCCGCGACCATTTGGCCGCGGGCGCTTTTCGTTTGAAAAACCATCCCGCCAATGCCTTATCTGTATAGCCCAAATGAGCCGAGCTGCTAGAATATCGAACTGTATGGATAACTATCATTCAACCGTTATGGGAGGATACGTGAACCGCACCAAAATCGCGCAGCTCTATGCCGATGCCGAGTCGCTCGGCGGCCAGACCGTCACCGTCGCCGGCTGGGTCAAGTCCGTCCGCGACATGAAGAACTTTGGCTTTGTTACGCTCAACGACGGCAGCTGCTTCCGCGACCTGCAGGTCGTCATGAACCGCGAGGCACTCGACAACTACGACGAGATCGCCCATCAAAACGTCTCGGCCGCACTCATTTGCACCGGCACCGTCAAGCTGACCCCCGATGCGCCCCAGCCTTTCGAGCTTTCTGCCACCTCCATCGAGGTCGAGGGCGTCAGCGCCCCGGATTACCCGCTGCAGAAGAAGCGCGCAACCGTCGAGTTCCTGCGCACCCAGCAGCATCTGCGCCCGCGCACCAACCTGTTCCGCGCCGTGTTCCGCATCCGCTCTGTCGCGGCTGCCGCTATCCACCGCTTCTTCCAGGAGCAGGGATTTGTCTACGTCAACACCCCCATCATCACCACGAGTGACTGCGAGGGCGCCGGCGAGATGTTCCGCGTGACCACGCTCGACCCCAAAAATCCGCCCCTCACCGAGTCCGGCGAGGTCGACTGGAACCAGGACTTCTTTGGCAAGCACGCAAGCCTCACCGTGTCCGGCCAGCTCAATGCCGAGAACTTTGCCATGGCCTTTGGCGACGTGTACACCTTTGGCCCCACCTTCCGTGCCGAGAACTCCAACACCACGCGCCACGCCGCCGAGTTTTGGATGATCGAGCCCGAGATGGCCTTTGCCGATCTTAACGACTACATGGATAACGCCGAGGCCATGCTCAAGTATGTCCTCAAGGACGTCATGGCAACCTGCCCCGACGAGCTCAATATGCTCAACAAGTTTGTGGACAAGGGTCTGCTCGAGCGCCTGGACCATGTCGCCAACTCCGACTTTGCCCGCGTCACCTATACCGAGGCCGTCGAGATCCTGGAGCAGGCAGTCGCCACCGGTCACAAGTTCGACTACCCCGTGAGCTGGGGCATCGACCTGCAGACCGAGCACGAGCGCTTCCTGACCGAGGAGCACTTTAAGCGCCCGACCTTCGTGACCGACTACCCGGCCGAGATCAAGGCGTTCTACATGCGCATGAACGAGGACGGCAAGACCGTCGCCGCCGCCGACTGCCTGGTTCCCGGTATCGGCGAGATTATCGGCGGCTCCCAGCGCGAGGAGCGCCTGGATCTGCTCGAGGCCCGCATCAAGGACCTGGGCATGAATCCCGAGCAGTACAAGTACTACCTTGACCTGCGCCGCTACGGTTCCTGCAAGCACGCCGGCTACGGTCTGGGCTTCGAGCGCTTGGTCATGTATCTGACCGGCGTGGGCAACATCCGCGACGTCCTGCCGCACCCGCGCACCGTGGGCAACGCCGACTTCTAATCGTCGGACACTAGCTCGCGTCGCCACACGCCAACGCTCATCGTACAAGCGTCTCTCGACATCGGTCGAGAGACGCTTTTTTCAACAGCATCCGTCAAGCTTTTGGCAAGGTTTTGGTCAGTTGAGCGGGACTGTTGAAAACTCGACCCGCCGTTTGCCGACGACTACCGACCGCCCAGAGCGCCCTGCGCCCCTGGGAAAGCCCCATGTCCTAGGCTCCATACCGTCGCCACCCAAAACGGAAAGGACGTGGGCACCATGACCGAAGCCGCTGTTGAAACCTACGACACCACGACGAGAGGCGCCGCCTCGATGGCAGCCTATCGCGCCGTTCGTATCCTGCAGCTCTTGAGCGAAAACACCGGCGAAGACAAGGCCATGCTTTCCGATGAGCTGATCCGGCGCCTCGCCCATCCCGACGACCCCGCCCGCATGCCCATCTCGGCGGCGCGGCGCAGCATCTACACCGCCATCTCCGCGCTTCGCCATGCCGGATACGAAATTGAATACAAACGCGGCGTGGGCTACAAACTTCTTACCCGCCCGCTCACCGATGAAGAGATCATCCGGCTCCACGGTATGGTCATGCGCAACCGCTCCACGCCTATCGCTATCCGCAAGAGCATGGCGCAGCACTTAGTTGCCATGGCGAGCGCCGACGTTCGCGGCTACCTCGATACACCCGAACCCGCTCCAAGCGCAGGCAGCAAGGCTACCAAGGCAACACGCACGCCCATCAAGCGCATCGACACGTGCGAGCTCGTCGAGCAGGCCATCGACCACGGAACCACGGTGAGTTTTGATATTTCGAGCGTCACGACACGCGGCGAAACCGAAGCAGCACGGATGACACTCCGTCCCTTTGCCATCAGGCAGCGCGATGGCATCTCGTATCTGCTGGGAACGGTCTACGACGCCCGAGGCACCGACGATACGCTGCGCACCGTCGAGATCGCCCGTATGAGAAACGTCAGCACGCGCCTGCTCGACGGCAAGAAGCTCTTCGCCGCCCTGGACGAGGACGACGCCTCCTCCGCCGCATAAGACCCTCCGCCGCCCATTCGACTACCCGTACCGCCCATCCGATTCTGTATTAAAAAACCCGCCAGGCTGTTGTAAAAATGGACATCAGCGCTACTATAGTCCCACTTGCACTTTGTCCCAGTGCAGTGTTTCCAGCCATTTTTATACTGGGGGTAATGATATGAAGGACATCACCATCAGCCGCAGGAGCCTTCTGGTCTCCGCCGGCCTGCTCGCGCTCGCCCCGCTCGCCGGATGCGGCGGCAACTCTGGTTCCGGCTCCGCTGCCGCCGGTTCCGACTACACCATCGGCGTTCTGCAGCTCACCGAGCACTCCGCGCTCGATGCCGCCAACGACGGCTTCGTCAAGGCCATCAAGAAGAGCGGCCTTAAGGTCAAGATCGACCAGAAGAACGCCCAGAACGACCAGTCCACGTGTAAGTCCATTGCCGACAAGTTTGTGGGCGACAACGTCAACCTGATTTATGCCATCGCCACGCCCGCCGCGCAGGCTGCCGCCGGCGCCACGGCCGATATCCCCATCGTGGGCTGTGCCATCACCGACTACGCCGCCTCCGGCCTGGTCCAGGACAACGACAAGCCCGGCACCAACGTCACCGGCGCTTCCGACCTCACCCCGGTCGCCGAGCAGCTCGAGATGATGCAGAAGGTCCTGCCCGACGTTAAAAAGGTCGGCCTGCTCTACTGCACCGCCGAGTCCAACTCCGACGTCCAGATCAAGGCCGCCAAGAAGGAACTCGACAAGCTGGGCCTGGAGTACACCGATTTCACCGTCTCGAGCTCCAACGAGATTCAGTCCGTCGTCGAGTCTGCCGTGGGCAAGGTCGACGCGCTGTACTCCCCCACCGACAACACCATCGCCGCGGGTGCCTCGCAGGTCGGCCAGATCTGCAAGGAAAACAAGCTTCCCTTCGTGACTGGCGAGGAGGGTATGTGCATGGCCGGCGGCCTGTTTACCCTCTCCATCAACTATGAGGACCTGGGCTACGCCGCGGGCGAGATGGCCGTTAAGATCCTGAAGGGCGAGGCCAAGCCCGAAGACATGCCTATCAAGCACCTCTCGAGCAAGGACCTGGTCGTCGTCAAGAACGACGAGATGGCCGAGGCCCTGGGCATCGACCTTTCCGCTCTGGACGCGTAATGCTATACGCGGCATGCGTCTAGAGCCCGTGCTCGCGCTTTAGCTGCGTTATTCAATATCTGAGCCACAGGGGCGGGCGCTGTAGACCGGCGTCCGCCCTGCTTGTTTCAGGTAAAACAAAACGTCTGTCCGCAGCTCTTCTATGCATTGTTACCGCTATTATGGTGAATCACGTGTCCACCCTATCCTAGGAGGTATGAAGCATGCTCATTGCATTGCAGGGCGCCGTTTCGCAGGGCGTCCTCTGGGGCATTATGGTGCTTGGCGTGTTTATCACGTTCCGCCTGCTCGACATTCCCGATATGACCTGCGACGGCAGCTTTGCCCTCGGCGGCTGCGTCTGCGCTGTGCTCATCGTCAATAACAACGTCGACCCGCTGCTCGCCGTGCTGGCCGGTATGTGCGCCGGCGCCATCGCGGGTGCCGTCACGGGCATTTTGACCACCGTCTTCGAGATTCCCGCGATCCTCGCCGGAATCCTCACCCAGATCAGCCTGTGGTCCATCAACCTGCGCATCATGGGCAAGTCCAATACGCCAATTCTTGCCAAGGGCACCGTGTTCTCGGCCGTCAGCAATATGACCGGTCTGCCGCAGTCCACCGTTGCCATCATCTTGGGCATCCTGCTCGCCGTGGCTATCGTTGCCATCCTGTATTGGTTCTTTGGCACCGAGATCGGCTCGGCGCTGCGCGCCACCGGCAACAACGAGTACATGATCCGCGCTCTGGGCGTCAACACCAACTCCACCAAGATGATCGCCCTCGTGCTCTCCAACGCCCTCATCGGCCTTTCGGGCGCGCTTATCTGCCAGAGCCAGAAGTATGCCGACATTGGTATGGGCACCGGTGCCATCGTTATCGGTCTTGCCGCCATTGTTATCGGTGAGGTGCTCGGCCGTCTGCTGCCCGGCGGCCTCACGCAGTTTAGCGTCCGTCTTGCCTCCGCCGTCTTTGGCTCCGTGGTGTACTTCCTTATCCGCGCCATCGTGCTGCAGTTGGGCATGGACGCCAACGACATGAAGTTGCTCTCCGCCGTGATTGTCGCTGTGGCCCTGTGCGTGCCCGTGGTTTGGGAGCGCTATAAGCTCCGCAGCTCCTACACGAAGGGGGATGAGGCAGATGCTTAAGCTCTCGCACGTCAAGAAGACCTTTAACAAGGGCACCGTCACCGAGAAGCGCGCGCTCACCGGCGTCGACCTCACCCTGAATGACGGCGACTTTGTAACCGTGATCGGCGGCAACGGCGCCGGCAAGTCCACGCTGCTCAACATGATCGCCGGCGTGTACCCGCTCGATTCGGGCGTTATTGAGCTCGACGGCACCGACATCTCGCGCCTGAGCGAGTCGCAGCGCGCCAAGTACCTGGGCCGCGTGTTTCAGGACCCCATGCGCGGTACCGCTGCCGACATGCAAATCGCCGAGAACCTGGCCCTCGCCAAGCGTCGCGGCCAGCGTCGCGGCCTTTCGTGGGGCGTCACCAAGGCCGAGAAAGATGAGTACGTTGAGCTGCTCAAGCGCCTGGACCTTGGTCTGGACACGCGTCTCAACGCCAAGGTCGGCCTGCTCTCGGGCGGACAGCGCCAGGCACTCACCCTGTTGATGGCCACGCTCACCAGGCCGCGCCTGCTGCTGCTCGACGAGCACACCGCGGCCCTCGACCCCAAGACGGCCTCTAAGGTGCTCAACCTGACCGAGGAGATCGTCGACGAGAACCACCTGACCACGCTCATGGTCACGCACAACATGAACGACGCCATCCGTCTGGGCAACCGTCTGATCATGATGCACGAAGGCCACGTGATCTACGACGTGGCGGGCGATGAGAAGAAGTCGCTCACCGTAGCCGACCTGCTGCAGAAATTCGAGGAGGTCTCGGGCGGCGAGCTCGCCAACGACCGCATGCTGCTAAGCTAAACCTACCAAAAAGGGACAGGTTTATTTTGGCAGGTTTTATCTGCGCAAACGTCAAAACCGCCGCTAAGGGACAGGCGCCCTTGCGGCGGTTTTCGCATATTATGTCGATAATCCGATATTCAACCAGACATTCTGGCTAAGGACTAAGGAAACTGCCATGAAAAGACTCCCCCGCCTTGCGTTGGCCGCCGCGTTGTTTGCCGGCGCGCTCGCAGGCATCCCAAGTCTCGCTTTCGCGGGGAACCTGCCCGCCGCTATTGACGGCTCCGTGGCCGTCATGCACACCAACGACATCCACGGCAGCTACAAGTACAGCTACAACGCAAGCAAGGGCACCGGCACTGTGGGCTTCGACGGACTGGCGGTTCTCTATAGCGCCCAAAACAGCGCCCCCGATCTTTTGCTCGATGCGGGCGACACCTTCCACGGGCAGTCCTTCGCCACCATGAGCGAGGGCAAGAGCATCGCCGAGCTCATGGACACCTTCTACGCCGACGGCTACGACGCGACCACGCCAGGCAACCACGACTGGAGCTACGGCGCGGACAAACTCCACACCATGACCGGCTACAGCACCACCGGTACGCCCTTCGCCATGCTCTGCGCGAACGCGAAGTCTACGAGCGGCGTATGGAGCTCGAGCATCACGAAGACGCTCGATCGCACCTGGGAGGATAGCGAGGATCACTCCACATTCGACTACAAAATCAAGGTCGGCGTCGTGGGTGCCATGGATGAGTCGCTGGGATCCTCGCTGCGCGCGGACCTGGTCGCGGGTACGTCGTTCTCGAGTGCCGCGAACGCCATCAATGCCGAGACAGAGCAGCTGCGCAAGGAGGGCTGCGATGTTGTTGTGTGTATCGCGCACACGCTCGACGCCAAGACCTTTGCCACGCGACTCCGTGGCGTCGATGCCCTTATCGCAGGCCACGAGCACATCAACCTTAACGAGAAGGTGACGGGAGCCGACGGCAAGACAATCCACGTTGTCGAGGCGGGCAGTGCCTTTGCCGAGGTGGGACTGCTTTCCATTCCGTACAAATACGACACGAATGGCACCGAGACGACCGACGACGACACGGTCACGGTCCCTGCAGACGACAGCAACGAGAAGCTCTACACCGCCAAGAACGTCAACGACCTTTTGGCAGACCCCGACAAGGGCTCCGACTACCAAAGCCGCCTTGAAGCCGTCCGCAACAAGATCAAGCCGCTCGACGAGGACTTTGAAAACGAATCGAACAAGGTGCTCGGCACATCCACCACCAACTATTTCTACGGCGAGGACGCCGCAGGCACGCATGGTTGGGAAATGGTGCGCACCACCGATTTCCGTCCCAGCAAGGAGGGCGACACCACCAAGGCCCAGACCATCGGCCACGTGATTTGCGGCTCCTATCTTGCCTTGACGGGCGCAGACCTCGCTATCGAAAACGCTGGCGGCATCCGCGGCGGCATCGCGGCGGGCAACGTGACCGCCGGCAACGTCATCGCCATCTCGCCCTACGGCAACACCGTGGAGACCTGGACCATGACCGGCGCGGACTTCCTCGCAGCGCTCGAGCACTCGCTACAAATTAGCGACGATTGCAACGACAGCTACGAGCTTCAGCAGGCTTATGTGGCGGCCGGTCACACCGAGCAGGAGGCGCAAGACAAGTACAAGTGGCGCGATGACTCTGGCAGCGTTCTCTCCTTTGGCGGCATCAACGTGACGATTGATTGGACGCAGCCCGAAGGCAAGCGCATTGTGAGTGCCACACTCACCAAAGACGGCAGCACGCTCGATCCCACCAAGACCTATACCGTCGCCACCAACAACTACATCATCACCAACACGACCGACTTCCCCACCTTCGCAAACGCCACCAAGTACACCGAGTGGGGCACGTGCGAGGCGGCGCTGAGGGCGCTGATTGGGCAGAACGGCTGGGAGAGCAAGATGGCCGGGCTCGCCGGCACCATCAGCTTTGGCTCCGCTGCCGTGGACCCCACGCCCACACCGGCCCCGACGCCTAAGCCCTCGCCTAAGACGGACACGGCGACCACGAAGGTCATCACCAAGAAGACGACCGGTAAGCTCGCCGCAACGGGAGACCGCACGCTGGCAGTAGTTGGCGCGTGCCTTATCGGCGGCATCATCGTCATCGTCCTCGGCATTATCTGGAAGCGTCGACGCTAAGCTACACCGCCGGGCCTTGCAGCCCCACCGCGTAAACTTTATATCGAGCACAGAAGCCCGTCCGAATTTGATCGGACGGGCTTCTTGGTGGGTATCATGGTTGGACGATCATTAGGAGGTTTCCCTACATGGAATTGTTTGAGCCGATTCTTCATTTCTTTGAGCAACGGTGGGTCCACAACATCATCTGGGCCGTCATCTTGGCGATAGGCACCGCCGTCGCCGCCAAGGTCGTATCCAAGACCCTGAACCATCTGCTTAACCGAGACGATAACCCGCTACCGGCATCGAGTATCTTCATCAACATCGCGCGCGCCGTCATCTGGATGATCGGCGGCAGCTTTATCCTCGACAACTGTTTTGGCATTAATGCAAACGCCCTCGTCGCCGCTCTTGGCGTCGGCGGCATCGCCATCTCGCTCGGCTTTCAGGACACGCTGTCAAACCTTATCGGCGGCATGCAAGTGACCTTTATGGGCATCATCAAACCCGGCGACAATATCGAGGTCGGCGGCGTATCCGGCGTGGTCCAAGACATCACTTGGCGCCATACAACGATTGAGGATGCCTGTGGACAGACCATCATTGTGCCCAACTCCAACATCTCCAAGAACACGCTCGTGCATTTGATGCCCTTTGGACGCGTGGCCGTGCCCGTTGCCGTAAAGGACACGTCTAAGTGGGCTTCCCTTGACGCGCTGGCAGACGAGCTCACGAGCGCAACCAAAACGGCCGTCTCGCCCATCTCGGGCTTTGACAAAGAGCCCTGCGTGCTCTTTAGCGAAATCGGCGACTTTGGCATCAAAGGAAAGATCATCTTTATCGTCAGCGACGACAGCACCACTTTCACCGCTGCCGACGCCTGCATCCGCGCCATCGCCCCCATCATCGCCTAAACCACCGCAAAGGGGTCAGGCATCTTTGTAGTGGTTTTCATTCGTGGTACCATGGTTCATATAGTTGTTTAAACGACTAAGGGAGCAACATTATGGAAGAGGCCTATCGTCAAGCACGCAAGCGCGGCGAGCAAGGACGTCGACGCGCCATTAGCCAAAGCGAGCATCCATACCTTACGGACCTCGATAGCTTGGTTGCTCAGCTCCCCTTAGGTCAGCGAGAGAATGTCGGCCTGAGAGATATTCCGCTCGAAATGGTCGTCGGCACGGTCACCAAGGGCCGTCAGTCCGCCTTTTCATGCAACTTTATGCCCTTGTTGCCGTTTAACACCGAGTTCGCCCGCAAGTGGTCCAACCTCTACGACATCCAGGTGACCGAGGGCTATCGCGACCCCGTCATCGTCACCGAGTTCATGCATCGGTTCTATGTCCAGGAAGGTAACAAACGCGTCAGTGTCCTCAAATTCCTAGACGCCCCGACGGTTTCGGCCAAGGTCACCCGTCTCTACCCCGGCACATGGGATTCCGTCGAAAGCCGCCTGTACGGTGAATTCTGCGCGTTTTGGCGCGTCTGCCCCCTATACGAGATCGAGTTTTCGCGTGAGGGAAGCTACGAAACGCTCGCCAAGATGCTCGGTCAGAACCTTATCGAAAAATGGCCGCAGAAAAAGGTCGACTACCTGCGCCACACCTTCCTGCTCTTTAAGCGCGCCTACCTTCGCGCAGGCGGCGACCACCTGGACATTACGCCTGCCGACGCCATGCTCGTGTACCTTAATGTGTACAACCAGGACCGCCTGCTGGATACGCCGACGGATATCGTCGTAAACCGCCTGTGCAAGATTTGGCGCGAGCTGGTCATTGCCGGCAAAAATGACGAGGACAAGGTCGATCTTGTCGAAGCACCGAGCGTCGACGAGGAAGAAACGCCCGCCAAGTCCACCGCTGGCGTGCTCAACTTCTTTATGGGCAAGACCGTCTACTCGACGGCCAACCCCCTACGCATCGCCTTTATCCATGAGTTCCCCTGTGCGACGTCGAGCTGGGACAGCCTGCACGACCAAGGGCGTCAGTATCTCGATGAGCACTTTGGCGGTATCGTGCGCACCGAGGCGTTCGAGGACTGTCACGATCCGGATGTGTTCTACGCCGCCGTGGAAACGGCTGTCAAACATGGAGCAAACGTCATCTTCTCGACCTCGCACCGCCTGATGGAATACACGCTCAGGGCTGCCGTTGAGTATCCCCGGGTTCGGTTCCTCAACTGCTCTATCGGCCTTCCCCATCAAAGCGTCCGTTCGTACTTTGGCAAGATGTACGAGGCCAAGTTTCTGCTGGGCGCCCTTGCGGCCAGCATGGCGGATAACCACCGCATCGGTTACCACGCGTCGGTCTTCGCCTCGGGCGCACTCAGCGAGATCAACGCCTTTGCGATTGGCGCCTCGCTGCTCGACCCGCGCGCGCAGGTCATCCTCACCTGGGGCGATGTGCCCGCCGGTGGTCTTGCCGAAGCCATGTGCCGCGAAGGCGTAAGCGTCATGACCGGCGCTGACATGTCAAAGTCGCTCGAAGACCCAACGGCCTACGGGCTTCACCGCTTGGTCGACGGCAAAGTCACCGGCATCGCCATGCCCGTATGGAACTGGGGCCGTTACTACGAGCTCATCGTTCGCAGCCTTCTGCACGGCACGTGGGACGAGACCAGCGACGACAACCAAGTGCGCGCCGTCAACTACTGGTACGGCATGAGCTCCGGCGTTATCGACATCCGTTACGCTCCGGGCCTACCCTACCAGACACGCAAACTCGTGCAGTTGCTCCGCAACGGCATTGTTGAGGGCTCCATCAACCCCTTTGGCGGCGAGCTCCACAGCCAGAACGGCGTGGTACAGATCGAAGGCTTCCCTCCGCTGCCGAGCACGCAGATTGTCGAGATGAATTGGCTGGCGGACAACGTGGTAGGCACCATTCCGCAGCTCGACGATGAGCCGAAAGTCCCTGCCCTATGAAAATCCTTGCCATAGCCGATACCGAAGAACGATGCCTTTGGGAGTGCTTTCGCAAGGAACGCTTTGAGGGAGTCGACCTGATTTTGTCCGCCGGCGATCTGGACCCGGACTATCTTGAATTTTTGGTTACGGTCATCAACAAGCCGCTCATCTACGTTCGCGGCAATCACGATGACCGCTACGCGCGTCATGCACCAGGCGGATGTATCTGCGTGGAAGACAGCGTGTACACGTACCGAGGGATTCGCATTGCGGGCCTTGGCGGGTCCATGCGTTATCGCGACGGCGCCAACATGTACACCGAACGCGAGATGTCCAAGCGCATGCGTAAGCTGTCGCGTAAGGTTAGGATGGTCGGCGGGTGCGACATTCTGCTTACCCATGCGCCCGCCGCCGGTATGGGTGATTTGGACGATCTGCCGCATCGAGGGTTTGAGTGCTTTAACACGGCGCTTGAGTCCTGGGGGCCCGACTACATGGTGCATGGGCATGTACACCAAAGCTACGGTTACGATTTTCAGCGCAAGCGGCAGCATGTGTGTGGAACGACGATCATCAACGCCTGCGGCTATACGCAGTTTGAGCTCGATCAGACGCGCTACCCCATCCGTGGCTGGCAGGCAGCCTGGCTCAATTCGCAAACCATGCGCCGCGAGCTCAAACGCCACGATGCCATCGAGTCCTCAACAGCCAGAACACCCTGGTAACCACCACAAAGGGGACACCGTCCCCTTTGTGGTGCTTTTGACGCGATAGCAAGAAACCCGGTCCTGCACAAGGCAGAACCGGGTTTCTTTAGCAATGCTTGCTTTGATCAGGCAGTAACTAGCAGTTACTCAGCCAGGAAGTCACGCTGGACAGCGGGATCGACCTTGACGCCAGGGCCCATGGTGGAAGACACGGAGATGGACTTGACGTACTTGCCCTTAGCAGAAGAGGGCTTGACGCGCAGGATCTCGGTGTACAGGGCAGCGTAGTTCTCAACGAGCTGCTGCTCAGAGAAGGACTTCTTGCCCAGGGGCACGTGGCAGATGCCGTAGCGGTCGGCGCGGTACTCAACGCGGCCAGCCTTGAGCTCGGAGACCATCTTGGCAACGTCCATGGTCACGGTGCCGAGCTTGGGGTTCGGCATGAGGCCACGGGGACCAAGGATCTTACCGATGCGGCCAACCTTGGCCATCATGTTCGGCGTAGCGATAGCGGCGTCGAAGTTGATCTCGCCCTTCTGAATCTGGGCGACAAGCTCGTCGGAACCGATGATGTCGGCGCCGGCAGCCTCGGCCTCGCGGGCCTTCTCGCCCTCGGCGAAGACGGCAACACGAACGGTCTTGCCGGTGCCGTGGGGCAGGGAAATGGAACCACGGATGTTCTGGTCAGCCTTACGAGTATCGATGCCCAAACGGAAGTGGGCCTCGACGGTCTCGTCGAACTTGGCGGTGTCGAGCTTCTTGAGGAGCTTGGCAGCCTGAAGGGGGGTGTAGAGCGTGGCGCGGTCGATCTTCTCGGCAGCAGCGTTATAGCTCTTACCATGCTTAGCCATGTGTATTACCTCCTGTGGTTAAACGGGCGTGAGCCCTCCCACATCGTATCGTGTGCCCTATTGCACACATTTAACGGGCGCCCCGGTCGGAGCACCCGTCGTTACCATAAGAAATCGCTACTCAGCGATGGTGACGCCCATGGAACGGGCGGTACCGGCGATGATCTTCTTGGCGGCGTCAATGTCGTTGGCATTGAGGTCCGGCATCTTGATCTCGGCGATCTTGGTGAGCTGCTCCTGGGAGAGCTGACCAACCTTGTCGGCCTGGGGCTTAGCGGAACCAGACTTGAGGTTCAGCTCCTTCTTGATGAGGTGAGCCGCCGGCGGGGTCTTGGTGATGAAGGAGAAGGACTTATCCTCGTAGACAGTGATCTCAACGGGGATGATGTCGCCCTTCTTGTCCTGCGTCTCGGCGTTAAAGGCCTGGCAGAACTGCATGATGTTCACGCCAGCAGCGCCCAGGGCGGGGCCGACGGGAGGAGCGGGGTTTGCTGCACCAGCAGGAATCTGGAGCTTAATGACGTTGGCAACCTTCTTCTCAGCCATGGTCATTCCTTTCGAATCACGAGTGTGAAGTACTTGCTATATCGTAAGCACGCACGTGTTAGAAGCACTCCTGAGATGAGCAGTCACAGAAGAAGCACGCTCGCGCGAACGGACGAAAACTTAAGCGATGACAGCGACCTGGTTAAAGTCGAGCTCGACCGGCGTCTCGCGGCCAAAGATCATCAGCGTGACCTTGAGCTTGCCTGCCTCGGTGTTAACCTCGGAAACCTTGCCATCAAAGTCGGTAAGCGGGCCATCGGTGACGCGGACGGACGTACCGACCTCAATATCAACCGACGTACGCTTGGGCGAATCGCCCTTACCGGGACGACGAGTCATCTTATTGTACTCGTCGCGGGAAAGCGGAGCGGGCTTGCCATTGCCGCCCAGGAAACCGGTGACGCCGGGCGTGTTGCGAACACACGTCCAAGCATCGTCATCCATCTCCATGCGAACCAGGACATAACCCGGGAAAATCTTGGAATCCTTGGTCTCGCGCTTGCCACCCTCTTTGATCTCGGTGACGCGCTCCATAGGAATCTCGATATCAAAGATACGGTCCTGCATGCCCATAGTCTCGATGCGATGCTCGAGATCGGACTTAACGCGGTTCTCGTATCCAGAGTAAGTGTGAACGACGTACCAACGCTTAGACATGGTTTAGCCCCTCAATCCAGAGAACAGAGCAAGAGCCTCGCCAAAGCCAGCATCGAGCAGAGCGATGACGACGCCGACGACGACCAGAGAAGCGCAAACGACGACCGAGTAGTTCACGAGTTCCTTCTTATCGGGCCACGTGACACGCTTCATCTCTGACTTGACCGAAGCGAAATACTTCTTGGTGCGGGCGAAGAAACCAGGCTTCTCGTTCTTCTTGGACTTCGCAGCCTTCTCGTTCTTCTTGGCAACGGCCTTCTTGGCCTCAACCTTGGAGTTGGCGGCAGCGCTGTTGGCAGGTGCCGGCTGCTGTGCCTTCTTCTTGTTCTTCTTGTTGGCCATTTGGGTTACCTCCGCGCAATGCGCTTATACATGAGTAAACCGTAAGCCCCCAAATGGGAGCTTACGGAATAATGACTGGCACGCCAGGAAGGACTCGAACCCTCAACACTCGGTTTTGGAGACCGATGCTCTACCAATTGAACTACTGGCGTATGTGACTAGAGACTAGCGGGTCTCTTTGTGCAGCGTGTGGTGACGGCACCAGGGGCAATACTTCTTAATCTCCATACGATCAGGCATGGTCGACTTGTTCTTGGTGGTCGTATAGTTGCGGCGCTTGCACTCAGTGCACGCAAGAGTAACTAGAGTACGCATGTATCCTGAACCTTTCATTTCCGCCCCGTACGGGCACGAGTTGATACTTTATCAGCTCTACGTAAGTGCTGTCAACGAAAACCTCGAATCAATTGGTTCTCGGTGAACCCATTCATATTTGGAACACATCAATGGAGCCAACGAGATCTAATCGACGGTGCACCCAGGACCATTATCGATCCTCTCGACACCAGCAACGGCTCAATATCCATTGCAGAAAAGAACCCGGCACCCATATAAGTGCCGGGTTCTCTAAGTCAGCTATATCAAAGAGCTAATTTACTCAATGATCGTGGAGACGATGCCCGAGCCGACGGTGTGGCCACCCTCGCGAATAGCGAAGCGCAGGCCCTCCTCCATGGCGATCGGGTGGATGAGGTCGCCCTCGATGGTGATGTGGTCACCAGGCATAGCCATCTCGGTGCCCTCGGGGAGCTTGACCGTACCGGTAACGTCGGTGGTACGGAAGTAGAACTGAGGACGATAACCATCGAAGAACGGGGTGTGACGGCCGCCCTCCTCCTTGGTCAGAACGTAGATCTCACCGGTGAACTTGGTGTGCGGGGTAACCGAACCGGGCTTGCAGAGAACCTGGCCGCGCTCGATGTCCTCGCGCTTGATGCCGCGGAGCAGCAGACCGACGTTGTCGCCAGCCTCGCAGAAGTCCATGGACTTACGGAACATCTCGATACCGGTAACGACGGTGTTCTGGGTATCCTTGATGCCGACGATCTCGACGGGCTCGTTGAGCTTGAGCTCACCGCGCTCGACACGGCCGGTAGCAACGGTACCACGGCCGGAGATGGTCATAACGTCCTCAACGGCCATCAGGAAGGGGAGGTCGTTGTTACGAGCAGGCGTCGGGATGTACTCGTCGACGGCCTTCATGAGCTCGCGGATGGCGTCCATCCACTTGGCGTCGCCCTCGAGAGCGCCCAGAGCGGAACCACGGATGACGGGGATGTCGTCGCCGGGGAAATCGTACTCGGAGAGGAGCTCACGGGTCTCCATCTCGACGAGGTCGATGAGCTCGTCATCGTCGACCATGTCGCACTTGTTCAGGAAGACGACGATGTAAGGAACGCCGACCTGACGGGCGAGCAGGATGTGCTCGCGGGTCTGAGCCATGGGGCCGTCGGTAGCGGCGATGACCAGGATAGCGCCGTCCATCTGAGCAGCACCGGAGATCATGTTCTTGACGTAGTCAGCGTGGCCCGGGCAGTCAACGTGAGCGTAGTGACGGGCAGCGGTCTCGTACTCAACGTGGGAGACGGAAATCGTAATGCCGCGCTCGCGCTCCTCGGGAGCCTTGTCGATGTTCTCGAACGCAGTGAAGTCAGCCTTGCAGCCCTCGGTCTCGGAGAGAACCTTGGTGATGGCAGCGGTCAGCGTGGTCTTGCCGTGGTCGACGTGACCAATGGTGCCGATGTTAACATGCGGCTTAGTGCGCTCAAACTTCTCTTTGGCCATAAAGCCCTCCTCTTAACAGGTCGTCCCCGGACGGGACTTTGCCTTTATACCATAGTGGCCTCTCAACATACTATTGAGAAGCCACCGTGTTACCTATGGTAGCGGTGACTGGATTCGAACCAGTGACGCCACGGGTATGAACCGTGTGCTCTAACCAACTGAGCTACACCGCCGGATGGAGCCTGCAACCAGACTTGAACTGGTGACCTCTTCGTTACCAACGAAGTGCTCTACCGACTGAGCTATACAGGCACTTGACGGGTGGGAGCTATAGGATTCGAACCTATGTAGGCAGAGCCAACGGGTTTACAGCCCGTCCCCATTAACCACTCGGGCAAACTCCCAATCGTTCAAGTATCCGCAGGTCCTTTGGTCTTTTGGACCGCCGCCCCCGCGAACGAAGAAGATAATACGATGCCACCTTGGGGGCTGTCAACGAAAACCTCTAGATACACGGTGCCGGGCGTATCTATATGCTTTTGACCTGCGGTTTTGCTGAGTTTGGATATGAAGGAAGGTGAATTTGCATATAGCGGTGACATTTCCCGAGGGAACACTTTTGCGTAGTGGAGTGAGCCTGCAGAATATTACTTCGATAACGACTCATTTGCACCTATATATAGGTCGAGATCCGGCTTCCCAGACAGAAGATTGCTCTTCCCAGGCAAAATCGAGCGTGGATAATCTCCCGCTTTCGGCGTGGCTTCGAGCCCAAAGTGGGAGATTATCCACGCTCAGCCTCCAGGCGGGAGATTTTCCACGCTCGTATGTCCGGAAATCCTCGCTCGACCAGGATGACTGGGACCGGTCTGGCCTTTGTCTCGATCTGTAACAGTAAGAGGGTTATTCCTCCCCCATCTGTTACAGATCGAGATGTTTCGCAGAGACCCCAGCTTACGTCTCATTCTGTAACAGCTAGAACGGTTTTCAGCCTCTTCGTGTTACAGATCGAGATGTTATCGGCCATCCCTTGGCATTGTCTCAATCTGTAACTAAAAGGAGGGTTTTCAGCCCACCCGTGTTACAGATTGAGACAAACCGAAAACGGAATGGGCGCTGACCCAATGGCGCACAACCTAAAAAGAAACGGGCCCTGTCCCACAAAAGGGAACAGAGCCCGAAACTCTCATGGAGCCAGTGACAGGAATCGAACCTGCAACCCACTGATTACAAATCAGTTGCGCTACCGTTGCGCCACACTGGCACACTTGGCGCTTTCGCGCGAAGCCTGTTAAGGATAAAGGAATTACGGACGAGGCGCAACAGACCCTTCGACCGACCACATCTCTAAAACCATTCGTCAGAACGAATAGTTTTATCTGTTCGCCAGAACCAAAAACTATTCGTTTTGGCGAGGCCGACCTGCAACCCACTGATTACAAACCAGTTGGTTGGTCAATCGAGAAAGCAGCTCCCCATAGAAGGTTTACCTACCTCCCGCGCAGGGCCTTGAGCTTGGCCAGGGCATCGGGGCTCAGGCGGCTGCCCAGGGTCATCTTGATCTGCGGAGCTTCCTCTGCCTCGTGAACGTCGTTATCGATCTGTTTGATCTCGTCCACCAGCATACGGCTCGAGATGCGCGTAACGCCCTTACCCATGACGACGGCCTGGATCGTGCCGTCGCTCGATACCACGGAGCACGCGCGGCCTTCCTCACGCGCCTCGATGCAGAGCTTCTGCACCACGGTATCGGCCGATACGCCCGTCGGCGAAAACTCGATGCGCACGCCACGGGCAGGCAGGTTGGGGCGCTCGCTGGAGATGTTTCCCGCGCCGTCGAACACGATCACGGCCTCGTAGCGGCCCTGGGCAAAGGCGGCGACGTCGTTGATGAGGGCGGTGCGCGCCATATCGTGAACGTCGCTGGAATACGGATCGTCGGAATGGTCGTACACGAGCTTTTCGTAGCGCGGCGTGCAGTGGATCACGTTGTAGCCGTCGACCACCAGCAGCTCGGGCTTATTGGAGTGCACCGTCGAGACCGGATCGGCGATGGCCTGCGCAAACGCATTGCCGCCCACGCCATAGGTCGCAGCCGAAACAATCGGCTTGGCCGAGCCCTCGCCAAAGCGCTTGGCCTTGGACTTGGCGCGGTTCTTCTTGGACATGCGCTACTCCTCCCCCATGAGCTCGCCGGCATTGCGGCGCAGCCACTCAAAGCACAGCGCCGTTGTCGCCTGGGCCACGTTGAGACTCTCGGTCATGCCGCGCTGGGGAAGCTTGGTCAAAAAGTCGCATTTCTCAAGCACCAGGCGCGAGATGCCATCGCCCTCGGAGCCCATGACGAGCGCCACGCGACCTTCGAAGGGAGCATCCCAGCAACTGCCCTCGGCGTGCTCGAAGGCACCGCCCACCCAAAAACCAGCGGCCTTGAGGTCGTCGAGTGCACGGGCGATATTGGGAACCTGCGCGATAGGCAGATGCATGACGGCGCCGGCTGAGGTCTTGTAGCTGCCCACCGTCACGCCGGCGGCACGCTTGTTGGCGATGATGACGCCGGCCGCGCCCACAACCTCGGCGGAGCGCACGATGGCGCCAAAGTTGCCGTCGTCGGTCACATGGTCGAGCACAACGACAAGCGCCGGACCGTCGCCCGCGCGATCGAGGATATCGGCAACATCGGCATAGGGGAAGTTGCCAACCTCGAGCGCAATGCCCTGGTGAGCGCCATGGCTCGACAGCGCATCGAGCTGCGCACGCGGCACATACTTAATGCGGACACCGGCGGCGTTGAGATCATCGACCAGACGAGACAGAGCGGCATCGCGCTCCCCGCCCTCGGCGATGAGCGCGCACTTGACGGGAAAACCAGTGCGCAGCGCCTCGGCGGCAGCACGGCGGCCTTCGATAAACTCGCCCTTGGGGACCTGAACGTTGTCGCGGTTGCGATCGCGCTGAGGACGTGCGGCCTGGGAGCGCTCGCGCTGGCCCTTGGAAGTGGCAGCGCGGTCGTTGCGGCGAATCGGACGCGAGCCAGAAGCGGCTTGCTTGCCGCCACGAGGCGCACGCTTGCGATTGTCGGCCATAAAGCGGCCTCCTTTAAATAATTTTCAAACAGGACAAAAGAAGCGACCGCTTAAGACGAATAGCTCAAGCGGTCGGTACGGGTTTTCCAAGTGCCCGAGATTGCCGTGAAAGAGGAGCGACGCGTACTTGAGTACGCGAGCGACGGTTTGAACGGCAAGGTCGGGTGCTTGGGAAACCCGCGGGGATTAGAGAGATTTGATACGGGTGCCCGCGGCCGTATCTTCGATCGTCAGGCCCAGGTCCTTGAGCTGGTCGCGGATGGCGTCGGCCAGATCCCAGTTCTTGGCGGCGCGGGCCTCGGCGCGGGCCTCGAGAATCTTGGCAGCGGCCTCGTCCACGTCGTCACCCGTGTAGGCAACCAAACCGGCGGCAACGCCTAGCAGACCCAGCGGCAGCTCGACCTTGGGCTCGGGGAGCTCAACACCAAGCGTATCGAGCAGCTCGGCCAGCGTGTCGGCGGCGGCAAGCGCGGCGGCCTTGTCGGCAGCATCGCCCGCCTGCTCCAGGTACTGGTTGCACTCGGTCACAAAGCCAAAGACGGCACCCATGGCACCAGCGGTGTTAAAGTCGTCGTCCATGCACTCCTTAAAGGCGGCACGAGTCTCGGCGGCCTTGGCGGCAAACGCCTCGGCGGCAGCCGCATCGGCATCGGCCGTCGCATGGTTCGCGGCCCAGCGCAGGTTCTCGACCGTACCGGCGATACGCGTGAGCGAGTTCTCGGCACCCTCCAGGCGCTCCCAAGAAAAGTCGAGCGGCGAGCGATAGCTCGTCTGCAGCATCAGCAAGCGCAGGGCGGCAGCGGAGTGCTGTTCGAGGACCTCGGCCAGCGTAAAGAAGTTGCCGAGTGACTTGGACATCTTCTCGCCGTCAACCAGCAGCATGCCCGTGTGCATCCAGGTGTTGGAGAAGCCCTGGTGCCAGGCGCAGGTGGCCTGGGCGCACTCGTTCTCGTGATGCGGGAAAGCAAGATCGGAGCCACCGCCGTGGATATCGATCGGGGTACCCAGGTAGCGATGCACCATGGCGGCGCACTCGGTGTGCCAACCGGGACGGCCCTCGCCCCAGGGGCTCGGCCAGCTGGGCTCGCCGGGCTTGGCGGCCTTCCACAGGGCAAAGTCGAGCGGGTCGTTCTTGTCCTCGTTCTCCTCGATACGCGCACCCACCATAAGGTCGTCGATGTTACGGCCCGAGACCTGACCATAGTTGGGATCGCTGCGCACGGCAAAGTACACATCGCCGTTATCGGCTGCGTAAGCGTGGCCCTGCTCGATAAGCGTCTTGATCATGGCAATCATGGGGCCGATCTCCTTGGTGGCGCGGGGGCGCACATCGGGATCGAGCACGTTGGCGGCGCGCATGACGCCGATGAACTTGTCGGAGAACTCCGTCGCGACCTCGGCAGCCGTACGGCCCTGCTCGTTGGCGCGCTTGATGATCTTGTCATCGACATCGGTGAGGTTCTGGGCGAACGTGACCTCGTAGCCGCTCGCGATGAGCCAGCGACGAATCACGTCAAAGCTGATGAACGTGCGGGCATTGCCGATGTGGATGTTGTCGTAGACCGTGGGGCCGCACACGTACATGCGGACCTTGCCGGACTCGATGGGCTGGAACTCTTCCTTTTTATGGGTAGCGCTGTTGTAGATACGCATTCGTTACTCCTTAACGGTTTTCTGTAGCAGGCAGACGGCCCAGGCGCCGATTCCCTCGCCCTGGCCTTCCCAACCGAGCTTTTCGGTCGTGGTGGCGGCGACGCCCACGTTTTCGACGTCAACGCCCAGGGCATGGGCAAGGTTGGCGCGCATGGCATCGCGGTGCGGGGTGATCTTGGGTTGCTGACAGGCAATGGTGCAATCGGCATCGACAAACTCAAAGCCCAGCTCGCGCGCATAGTCCATCACGCGGGCGAGCAGCACCATCGAATCAGCACCCTCGTAGGCAGGATCGGTGTCGGGGAATAGCTTGCCGATGTCTCCCCCGCGGCAGGCGCCCAGAATGGCGTCGGCCAAGGCGTGCGCGAGCACATCGGCATCCGAGTGGCCCAGCAGGCCGCGCTCGTAGGGAATGTCGACCCCGCCGATGATACATCGACGCCCCTCCACCAAACGGTGGACGTCGTAGCCGTGGCCAATGCGCAGGTTACTGAACATGGGGAAGGTCCTCTCCCTCGGCCATACGGCCAAGCAGAATCGCGGTTACGGGACGCAGGTCCTCGGGCACCGTCACCTTAAGGTTGTCGCGTGGGCTCTGGACGCAGCGGACGCGCCCACCCATGCGCTCGACCAGCGATGAATCGTCGGTACCGATAAAGCCCTCGGCAATCGCCGCGGCATGGGCACGCTTCATGGCGTCGACGCTAAAAATCTGCGGCGTCTGCGCGGCCCAGTACAGCTCGCGCGGCGGCGTCTCGACGATGTTGTCGCCATCGACGATCTTGAGCGTGTCGATCGCGGGCTGACCGCACACGACACCGTCGAGGGCGCGGTCGCCCACAAGCACGTCGATCGCGTGGTCGATGGCCTCGGTCGTAATGAGTGGACGAGCACCATCGTGAATGGCGACGTATTCAAAGCCCGCCGGAACCGCATGCACGCCGGCACGGGTGGAATCCTGGCGGGTATCGCCGGCATCGGCAAAGCTGATGGGCGTGTCATAGTCAAACGGGTCGATGGCCAGGCGGCGCATCTCGGCACGACGCTCGGCAGGGCAAACCACGACGATGTGGCCGACCTTATCACTACGGTCAAATGCGCGGATGGACCAGCTCATAAGCGGACGGCCCGCTACATTGACGAGCTGCTTGCCACCGGGATTACCAAAGCGCTGGCCGCTGCCACCGGCAACGACCACGGCGCATACGGGCGCCATTATGCGTTCCCCTGTTTGGTGCCCTTCATGCGGTACAGCGAGTCCGCAAGAATGGCAGGGTTGTTGACGCCAAAGTCGCCTAGGCGCTCCGGATCCTCGCTGATGTCGTCCATGAGCTCCTGCAGCGAGCCGTACTCGTCGACGATCTTCTCGGCCACGCCGTCGCGCACGACGGACACACGCGAAAGCGTGCGCAGACCCAGCGGCGTCATGACGGAGTCCTCGTCCAGGTCGTCATAGCCCAGAACTGCCGCCACGTGTTGCGGGTCGGACAGGTCCTTAGGCGTCATGCGAGCGAGCTCTGCACGAATCTTCTCGGCGTTTGCCTCGGAGGAATCGCTCGCGTAGTCGCGAATCATCAGGTCATACTCGGTATCCATGCTGGAGCCGGCGAGCTGCTCGAGCTGCATCTGCACGAGCTTGCCCTGGTTGCCCAGCTTGACGATGCAATCCTTAAGCTCGGTCTTTGCCTGCTGCATGATCTCGAAACTCGAGAAAATGCCGGTAATGTCGGCGAGCGTAACGTAGTCGTCGAGCTCGAGGGCCGTCAAGCGCAGCAGGGAGCGATCGAGCGACTGACGGGTGGTCTGGAGCGTGGCGACGAGCTGGTTGACCGAGCTCATGATGGTGGTGACGGGCTGGATCTCGTAGCTCTTGCCGTGAACGTACACGTTGACGACGGCACGACGGGCCGAGACCGAGATCACGATGGCATCGGTGAGCACCGACATGCGAGCGGCGGTGCGGTGACGCATGCCCGTCTCACTCGTGGCGAGCGAGGGATCGGGATTGAGGTGGAAGTTGGCGCGCATGATCTGGGTGAGGTCGCCATCGATAACGATAGCGCCGTCCATCTTGGAAAGCTCGAACAGACGGTTCGAGGTGAACGAAATATTGAGCGGGAAGCCGTCGTTACCGGCAGCGAGCACGTTTTCGGTGTCGCCGACGCAGATAAGGGCGCCCAGGTGACCGGCGATGATCATGTCGAGGGCGGTGCGGATCGGCTGACCAGGTGCCGTCAGGCGGATGGCCTGTTCCATACGCTTTTGCAGCTCGTTCTTATCCAAGGCATCGCTCCCATCGTATACGCTCCATAAACGCTAAATAGTTTCTCACGGTTTGTCCCTGCGTTGCTTGCGAAATCCGATGCTTACAGAATGAGCGAACACCGCTTAGGTAGCTCATTTGGGACGGGGCTCCTTTGACTGCTCATGTGGTAGCATCGGGTCTCATATAAATGAGGGAGTAGTCGCGTAATCGGGCTCGCCCGCAGAGAGGGAGCCAAACTATGGGACTCGCAGAGCTCGTGTTGCTCGCCGTTGGCCTTTCGATGGACGCCTTTGCCGTTTCCATCTGCAAGGGCCTTGGCATGAAAAAGATCAACCTTAAAGTCGCCGTGGTGCTCGGCCTGTTCTTTGGCGGCTTTCAGGCCGGCATGCCCGTAATCGGATGGGCGCTTGGCAGCCAGTTTATGGGCATCATCGGCCCCATAGACCACTGGATCGCCTTTATCCTGCTCGCCTTCATCGGCGGCAAAATGCTGTGGGAAGCCTTTACCGAAGACGAGGATGAGGGCGACGGCAAGGATGCCGAAAAGATTGACCTGGGTGAGTACCTAATCCTCGCCATCGCCACCTCAATCGACGCCCTAGCCGTGGGCATCTCGTTTGCGGCGCTCTCGGTTGACATCGTTCCCGCCGTATCGCTTATCGGCGTCACAACGTTTATCTTCTCCGTCGCCGGCGCGGCGATCGGCCACACCTTTGGCGCGCGCTACGAAAAACCCGCCACCATCGTGGGCGGCGTCGTGCTCATCCTCATTGGGCTTAAGATCTTGCTTGAGCATCTGGGGATTCTCGCTATATAAAAAACGCCTCTCATAAGCTCAACGTCAATGTAGAGGTCTCATGCAGAGTTTTGCACACTGCCTTTTCGTGCATACTTTTGCATGTCATACTGATATGCAAAAGTCTGCACGTTAGGAGATCGCCGTGGACACCCTTCCTATCGCCACACCGCGCCAAGCTGGCATCTATGTGCGCCAGGCACGCGAGGCTCAGGGTCTCACCCGTGCCGCCCTCGCTAAAAAAGCCGGTGTTTCGGAGCGCCTGCTCGCATCGCTCGAGCTGGGCGACGCCACCGGCATTCGACTCGACAAGTTGCTGACCGTCTTTAACGCACTCGGCATAGGTCTCTTCGCGCAAAGCGATAACGACTCCATCGCATCGCCCTCCGAGCATCCGACGACGATAGTGAACCTCCCTATCGCGAACTCGAATACCCTGCCAAAGCCAAGCGTAGGCAGACGACCCACTCGACAAGGAACGCCATCTTCTTATGGTGCCTTGCTGGCCCAAATCGCAGCTGAGCAAGGCCTTTCCGGCACTTCAAACCTCTCCTTTGGCTGCAAGGTTGTGAAATAAATGGCAGAGATGGAGCTCGCGACCCTCATTTGTGGCGAAATCGCCGGCACTCTCCGGCAAGACGAGCATGGACTCTGCAGCTTTGCATACGCCCCAACCTATCGCGGAGCACCGTTATCGCTAACAATGCCGCTTTCCAATCGCACGTATGGCCATAACATCGTCCGCCCGTTCCTATTTGGCCTTTTGCCCGACAGTCAAGAGCAGCGTCGCGCTATTGCCACCGAGCATGATGTTGCATCCAACAACCCCGTCGCCCTCTTGTGCCATATCGGTCTTGACTGCGCGGGGGCCGTTCAGTTTTGTCGAGCCGATCAATTAGACGCCGCCCGCGGCAGGATCTCGGCATACCGCCCGCTTACCAATTCTCAAATCGCTCACAAGCTCAAAGCAATTCGCGATGACGAAAGAGAGACATGGATGGGCTCCAACGAAAGCTGGTCCCTGGGCGGCAATCAAGGCAAATTTGCACTAGCTTGGCATGATGGCCAATGGTGCGAATGTCTAGGGTCATCCCCCACTACCCATATCTTCAAAAATGGTGTCGTTGGGTTCAAACATCAGGCCTTAAACGAATTCGTCTGCATGAAAACGGCTCGGCGTGTTGGCATTCCAACTGCCAACGTCTCCTATTGCACATTTGAAGACGAAGCCGCGCTCGTCGTTGAACGATACGACAGAATGGTCAATAGCAGCGGAAATATCGAAAGGCTGCATCAGGAGGACTTTTGCCAGGCGCTCGGTGTATTGCCAAGCCAGAAATACACCGCCGACGGAGGACCAACTACACGAGACATCCAAGAACGACTGATTAACACAGTCCCCCACCACATGAATCTTGTGCTTTTTACCTATATGTTGTTCTATAACGCCATTATCGGAGCGCCTGACGCACACGCTAAAAACTACTCGCTCATCCTTGGCAAAGGCACAAACGCGGCGCTCGCACCCATGTACGATGTCGCGTCGGGTTTGGCATATGAGCACATGCGCCGCCGAGCGCGCCTCGCCATGAGCGTTGGCGGCGAAAATCGTGTGGGGCGCATCGGTCCAGGCGCTATCCGCCGATACCACGGTATGGGCGACCCCGCACTGGAGGCGGCGCTCACCGATGCCGGGCTATCTGAGAAGTTTTGCTTTGCGACCATGATGGACCTCGCCTACGAGGTACCCATTTGCATGGAAGAGGTCATGGACGAATACGCCGACCTGCCCGGCATGGCGGACCTGCGCGAGCATATGCTCGGCCCCGTCCGCGAAAACTGCCAGCGCACCCTCGACCTCATCAAGGCGGATATAGGCTAGGTGTCCGTAATTTGCCATTTCCCAAAAGAAGAGAGGGGGCACCTGTCGCAAAAGACCGGGTGTCCCCTCTCGTAATGTCATTTGCAATCCGCTAGCACGTGGCTCGGACTGCTGCTAGCGCAATCTTTACGCAGCGAGGCGCTTGAGAACGTCGATGAGCAGCTCATAGAAGCGCTCGGCAGAAGCGAGCTCCATGCTCTCGTCCGGGGTGTGGACATCGGAGAGCGTCGGGCCCACGGCGATGGCGTCCAGGCCGTGCAGGGCCTCGGCAAACAGGCCGCACTCAAGGCCGGCGTGAATGGACTCGATGCGCAGCTCGGAGCCAAAGAGCTCGCGATAGCTCTCGACAAAGATGTCGCGGACCGGCGAATGCTCGGCATAGCTCCAGCCGGGATACTCGAACTCAAACTTGGCGTCGAAGCCCAAGACATCGGCCAGCGTCTGCAGGCGGTCCTTGAACTCGTTCTGCAGCGAAGTGATCGAGGAGCGCGGGGACAGCATGATCTTGACCTGGTCGTCAGAGGTGGCAACCACACCGATGTTGGAGGAAACCTCGACGGAGCCGTCGGTGGCGACGTTGCGGCGAATCACGCCGTTAGGGGCAAGACGCAGGGCGCGGATGAGGGCAAGCGCGGACTTCTGGTCCATGGCCTCGACCTCGGCGTCGTCGGCAATCTCGACGGTGCAGGTAAAGCCGGGGTCAAAGACCTCGAGCTCGGCAGTGACGTCGGCGATGATGCCCTTTGCGATCTGCGCCGCTGCCTCGGCGGCAGCGTGGTCGGCGTAGACCAGAACGGCCTTGCACTCACGGTTGATGGCGTTGTCCTTAGTGCCGCCGTTAAAGCTGACGACGGCGGGCTCGCCGGCTACCATCAAGCGGTCGATGATGCGGGCCATGATGAGGTTGCCGTTGCCGCGCTCCAGGTTGATGTCGGCGCCGGAGTGACCACCCAGCAGGCCAGAGATCTCGAGCGTAAGGGTGCTGCCGGTCTTGTGCTCGCGCACGATCGGGCAGGTGTAGGTAACGACGACGCCGCCGGCGCAGCTGACGGTGGCCACGCCCTCCTCCTCGGAATCGAGGTTGATCATGGTGCGGGCGCTGATCTGGGACTTGTCGAGCGTCTCGGCGCCGACCAGGCCGGTCTCCTCGTCGGTGGTGAACACGCACTCGAGGGCCGGATGAGCAATCGAATCGTCGTTGAGCACGGTAAGCATCAGAGCGACAGCAATGCCGTTGTCGGCGCCCAAGGTGGTGCCGTTAGCTGTGAGGACGCCATCCTTGACGACCAGATCGATACCATCGGTCGTAAAGTCGTGCTCAACGGAGCCCAGCTTGTCGCACACCATGTCGATGTGGCCCTGCAGCATCACGGTCGGGGCATTCTCGGCGCCGGCAGATGCGGGCTTGCGAATGATGACGTTGTAGACCTCGTCCTGATACACGTCGAGGTCGCGCTCCTTGGCAAACGCAACCAGGAAATCGCTGATGCCCTTCTCGTTGCCAGACCCACGGGGGATCGCGCTGACCTCCTCAAAGAAATGGAACAGCTGGGCGGGCTCGTAGCCGGTAATCTTGTAGTCCATGGTGCCTCCTTGGCGCAACTGGTTAGACAGTAAGACATGCGACTTGTATATTCCCAGACTTTACGTGCATAAACCAGTCGAAAACGCCGAGCGCCCTCGCATCATCGGCTAACGGTGAGGAAACGTCACTTTATCAAGATAAAGCAGCTTAGACGGGCCGCGCCGAAGGGACGTTGGACCCTTCAACCAGCCTCAACGCCTGTTGAACGTTAATGCATACACCATTGGTATGTTTAATAAGGTTTTTGTCCTCCGTCACGACGTAATCGGCATCAATGCGATTGGCGACGCCCAGCATCAGGTCGTCCTCGAAGTCGTTGTGATGATACTTGAACACAAAGGAGTCGAAGACCTCGTCTGCACCGACCGGCGCGATGAGGGCGAGCTCGCGCATCTGCCGAACGCATGCCCAGGCCGTTTCGTCCGCCGCCGCAATGGCGTTATCGCTCAGCGAACCATTCTTCCTTCGGCACTCCCTCTTAATCGCCGCCGAGACAAGATACGAGACATCTTTGACCGAAAGAGACGAGGCAAACAGGGCAATCTGCTCCGAGACATCGGCAATCTCGAATAGACGGGCGACATCCGCTGTCCGGTCCGACCTTCCAGAAAAGTAATCCATCCATACGTTGGTGTCGATGAGCAACTTGAGAATGCCGTCTGCACTCATAGCTCCACCCACTCGGGATAGCGCTCCGCCATTGCTTCCTCATAGAGGTCATCGTAGTCACCCGAGAGGTCGGGAACAGGGATGCCGTATTTGAGGCACGCATCGCGCACGATGTGGCTGCCCTGCGTAACCCTTGATTCCACCGACGCAGTCGCTGGCACGTTAGAGCTCGGTGCCGCAACCCCCGATCTCGAGGGCATGCATCCGTTGACGACCAGATATTCCCAAAGTGTCCGCACCGCTTGAGACGGCGTCATGCCGATATGCGCCAGCACGGCGTCCCCAGCCTCTTTGAGCTGGCGATCCATGCGCACATTCATCTGGACCGGCCGTGAGTCGAGTACCGATATAGGCATGCTAGCTCCTTCTGCTATACATATTTATATTTCGAGTATAGCACCATTTACTCATAAAAAAGGGGCGCCCCGACAGGAGTGCCCCTTCGCAAAGCTATGTTAATCCCTAAAGCGCGCCGGAACCGGCTTGCATCATGCCGCCGGGGCCCGAGCTCACGCCGCTACTCACAGGCGCGGCGTTGCCGGTGTGTGGCGCCGCCGGGGCGGTATCGCCACCGAGCGTGCCCGCCGGACGCGGTGCCGGGATCTCGCCCGTGCCGTGGCTAAAGACAAACTTGCCATCGGCCACGTCGCACAGGACGGTATCGCCCTCGCCCCACTCGCCGGCCAGAAGCTCCTCGGACAGTGGGTCCTCGATGAGCTTTTGGATGGCACGGCGCAGCGGACGCGCGCCGTTGGTGAGGTCGGTGCCCTCGGCCACGATCTTGTCATAGGCCGCATCAGTGAGCTTGATGTTCATGCCGTTGGCAATCAAACGCTGACGCAGGTCGTCCACCAGCAGGTGCGCGATCTTGGTGAGATTCTCGCCCGAGAGCTTCTGGAACACCACAATGTCGTCGATACGGTTGAGCAGCTCGGGGCGGAACAGGCGCTTGAGCTCGCCCATCGCACGGCCGCGGATCTCACTCGACGTGAGGCCCTGCTCGCCGGTGGTGCCAAAGCCCACGCTCGCATCCTGCGCAATCTCGCGGGCGCCCACGTTGGACGTCATGATGATCACGGTGTTGCGGAAGTCGACCGTCTTGCCCTGGCTATCGGTCAGACGACCCTCCTCCAGCACCTGCAGCAGGATGTTGAAGATGTCGGGGTGCGCCTTCTCGATCTCGTCGAACAGCACGACCGAGTACGGGTGGCGACGAACGGCCTTGGTGAGCTGGCCGCCCTCGTCGTGACCGACGTAACCCGGAGGGCTACCGATGAGCTTGGAGACCTCGAACTCGCTACCGAACTCGGACATATCGAAGCTGATGAGCGCGTCCTTGCTGCCAAAGAGGTACTCGGCGAGCGTCTTGGCGAGCTCGGTCTTACCCGTGCCGGTGGGACCCAGGAAGATAAAGCTGCCGCCGGGGCGACGCGGATCCTTGAGGGGTGAGCGGCTGCGGCGCACGGCCTTGGCAACTGCCTCGACAGCCTCATCCTGACCGATGATGCGCGTCTTGAGCACGCTTTCGGCCTGCAACAGGCGACGGCTCTCGCTCTCGGTAAGCGAGGACACCGGCACGCCTGAAGTCACAGACACGATATCGGCGATCTGACTCACATCGATGGTGAGCGGGCTGGCGTCGAGCTCGGCGGTCCAGGCAGCCTTGGCCTCGGCGAGTTCAATCTCGGCGGCCTTCTGCTGCTCGGTGATCTCGGCGGCCTTGTTCATGTCGTCGCTCTCGGTGGCCTCCTGTGCGGCGGCCTTGAGCTCCTCTATGCGATGCTCGGCCTCGCGCACTGGCTCGGGCGCGCGGTTGGCGGCGATGCGAGCGCGGGCACCGGCCTCGTCAATGAGGTCGATGGCCTTATCGGGCAGGAAGCGATCCTGGATGTAGCGGTTGGAAAGGTTCGCAGCGGCCTCGATAGCGCCCTGCGTATAGCGCACATGGTGGTGCTCCTCGTAGCGCGGCTTGAGCGCGGTCAGGATCTTGACCGTGTCCTCGACGCTCGGCTCCTCGACATCGATGGTCTGGAAGCGACGCTCGAAGGCCGGGTCCTTGGTGAGGTACTTGCGGAATTCCTCGGCCGTGGTGGCGCCGATAATCTGGAAGGCACCGCGCGCGAGCACGGGCTTGAGCATGGAGCTCGCGTCGATGGAGCCCTCGGCAGAACCGGCACCGATGATGGTGTGCATCTCGTCGATAAACAGGATAACGTCGTCGGCTTCGGTCGCCTCCTGGATCACGTTCTTGAGGCGCTCCTCAAACTCGCCGCGATACTTGGCACCCGCCACGAGGCCCGGCAGGTCGAGCGTCCAGATATTCTGGTTCATGAGGTTCTCGGGCACATTGCCGGCAGCGATCTGCTGAGCCAGACCTTCAACGATGGCCGTCTTGCCCACGCCGGGGTCGCCCAGAATGAGCGGGTTGTTCTTGGTGCGGCGCGAAAGAATTTCCATCATGCGCTGGACTTCCTTTTCGCGACCAATCACGGGGTCGAGCTCGCCGTCGCGCGCCTTCTGCGTGAGGTTGGTCGCGAACTGCTTAAGCGTATCGGTGCCACTCCCCTTTTGCTGAGAGGCATCCGAGCCGCTAAAGAACGGCAGGCCCGCACCGGGACGACCAGCACCGGCGCCGGCGAGCGGACGCTTCTTGTCCTGGTCCTTGGCAGTGAGTTTCTCGATAGCCTTTTTGATGGAGGCGGACGACACACCCAGGCGCATGAGGATGTCCATGGCCATGCCGTTGCCCTCTTCGACGATGCCGATCAGCAAGTGCTCGGTCGACACGTAGGTCTGGTTGTTCTCGCGCGCCACGCGGAATGAACGCTCCATCACGCTAATGACGAGCGGCGTAAAGGCGAGCTTGGCAGCCTCGGTCTCCTCGCTGGGCTCGGGAACGGTGGTCTGGACCTCTTTGAGAGTATCCATGATGTCATCGTAGGAGATATCGAGCGAGCGCAGTGCCTCGGCGGCAATGCCCTCGTCCTCCTTGGCAAGCGCGAGCAGCAGGTGCTCGGTGCCCACCTTATTTGAGTGAAGATCGAGCGCCTCTTGCTTGGCCATGGACATGACCTTGCGCGCGCGATCGGTAAAACGGTCTAACATGCTAGTTCCTCTTAGACGAGCTAGTTTTTTCAAACGCAAAGCGCCGCCCCGCGGCAGCGCTTTGGTCTCTTTACCCATATGGAGTATATGTTAACCGTTGGGACCTTTTCCGCACGGAGCCGCGCGACAACGTCTACAAAAAAGGAATCGCTCCGGTCTGTTTGGGGGTCTGGTTTTGAGCGTTGCCTAGCAGGCAGGCTCGACACCCATGTCCTCGACAACGTCATTGACGGCATCGGCAGCGGGAGCGCCCGGCATGTGCACGAGTTCCATGTGCGGCTCGGCAAAGACCGTGCCCATGGGGAAGGCGCGGCGGAAGACAAAGCGAGCAACCGGACCAGCCACCAGCAGGTTCCAGGGCAGGGCCATGATAAAGTTGCGCGGAATGTTGACGAGCCACATCATCGGCAGCGCCTGCAGGTTTGCAAGCGGGCCGCCGGGCATGTGGAACAGGCCCTCGCACGCACCGTAGAGCGACATGATGATGACCATGGGAACGACCATGCAGGAGCTGACGGCGAGCGTCATGGCAAGCGGCGAGCTCTTGCCCGGCGTGACCAGAAATTTAAAAGCGAAACCCTTGGCAAGGGGGCTGGCAACAAACCAGTCGCAGCACATGGCAAAAACGTAGGCAACGGGGAAGCCGAGCCACGCGGCGGCAACAACCTCGCCGTTGATGGCCCCATGCTGCAGGGCAACGTTGTAGATGCTCATCCAGAGCACCATGCAAAAGCACATGATAAAGGTGAACAGCAGGCTCTCTCGTTTGTTGATAGGCATAAAGGGCATGGTCCTTTCTGTGTTACGCCGCGACACCACGCAACAAAAACGGGCGGGCAAGATGGAGCTGTTGGGACTTCATCTCGCCCGCCCGTGATACGTGCGTCTGCGACTACTTATGTGGTGGAACCAGCCTAGCACGAAAACCCCGCGCTTCGTAAGCGTTGAGTTTATGAAGATGCAGGGCACCAACAATCCCCCGACCCCATAAGTTGCGGTGGAATACGGACTGTTTTGACCCTTTAAACAGCAATTCAGTCCCTATTTCACCGCAACTCATTTGGTGCAAAGTGACCTGTCCCCCTTGCACCAATTAGCTGGTGTGGCGCCAGCGAGGGTCGGTAAGCGTACGCGCCACGCCCAGGCCAACGGGCAAAAACGCCACGATGAGCACTGCACGCACAAACCAGCCGAGCATATTGACCGTGTCGAAGGTGCACATGTAATACATCGAGCGATACAGATACAAACCCGGCACCATAATGACAATCGATGGCACCGTGAGGGCGATACGTGGATAGGTGAGTTTGATTTCAGCTAAGCTCGCGAGCAGCCCCGATACCAGCGCACCGATAAACGCAGCCGCCTCGGGAGGCATGCCCGCACTCAGCCCCAGGAAGGGAAGCATCGTCGGCGCATCGACGAGCGTAAGACGCAAGGTATTGGACACGGCGCCGATGAGCCCTGCCGCCGCTGCCATCTTTACTGGGCTGTTGAACATAACCGAGAAGCCAAATACGCCGATAAAGCTCATCAGTATGCGCAAGAGCGTAAGAGCCAACGGTGAGAGGCCGAGCGGGGCGAAGTCATCCGGCGCCAGTCCCACGCACTCGGCAACCATCCAACCCACGAGGGTCGCCATCACAATAATCGACACAGCGTACGAAAGACGCTCGATACCGCTTCGCATGTCGAGCTTAGCGATGTCGAGGCCTGCCGTAATGAGGGGAAAGCCGGGAATCACAAAGAGCATGGCGCCGATATAGCCTTCTTGGTGCGACATTGCCCCCGGTACGACCTGGCCAAGGCCGAGCAATGCCAGCAGATACGAAACGCAAGCGAGCGCAACGCCGGTCGTCAGCGCGCTAAACTGGCCAAGACCCTGCTTGAGAATATGGGAGCGAGCAAAGTTGCCGACACCAGCGCCTACGAATGCGCAGGCCATCTCGATAGGGCCGCCGCCGAGCAAAAAGACGAAGGCGCCGCAAGCACAGGCCGCCGCAAGGCCCTGTTGCCAGGGAGAGTAATCGGGCTTTGAGCTCTCAACGGTCTTGAGCATCTCGTGGTACTCATGCACGGTAAACCGGCGCCCGTAAATCTCGATTTCCTTTAAGAAACTCTCCATCATCCAAATGCGATGAGTATTGACCCCCGTTGTAGGCAGGCTGACGACCTCGTTAAAGCAGTGGCCATCTTCGATGCAGGTGCACTCGAACGACAGGAGACTTAAGTCAACGTGAATGGTGACACCGAGCACGGCCGCAACACGATTCATGGTATCGCGCACGCGCCAGGCACCTGTTCCGCTTGCCAGCATAAGCATGCCGGTGCGGCAGATGATGGATGATTTATCGGTGAGCGGCGCATCGACGGCAAGCTCATCGCCTGCCGTCACGATCTGGTGCCAGTCAGTTTTCATATGAAGCGCGCCGGCACGAACGCCGTGGTGCATGGGGGCTCTCGAAAGCAGCGAGTCAAGGCGCGAAGGCTGTGGAGGCTCCGCTGATTCGCCCTCGTCCTCGTCGGGCTCTTCATCGACCAGATCAAAGGAATCAAGCGGCGCTGGCTCGCGACGGTCGATCAGCTCCTCGTCCTCATCATCAAAGTAGTTGAACTGATCGAGCATGTCCTCTTCGATTGCGCGCTCGCTCGCGTCGTCCATACAGATGCTCCCTTCCTACCGACTAACCTCCATCCTAGGCAGCAGCGGCTAAAGGAAACATAAAAGAGACGGCTGTCATGCGAGCCATGTGCGCAATAGCCGTTGGGTAGTCGTTTAAGAACGTCCCCAATGACCATAAGTGCCAACCAGGGCAACGCCGCAGGTAGAGGACGGACAGCGAGCGGCGTCCAGAGCGAACAAGTTGGCATGAAAAAGGCAAGGCATAGACCTTCTGGTCATGCCTTGCCTTTTGAATGACAAATTGTCGCTCTGGACGTCGCGCAGCGTCGAGCCGTTACGCGGTTCGTAGAACCGCGTAACTAATTAGTACATCTTTGCGCCGGCAGGGATGGAAGCGTCGAGCTGGATCAGGTTGAGACGCTCCTCGCCCTCCTCCTCGTGGATGGCGCTGATGAGCATGCCGCAGCTGGGGATACCCATCATCTTGCGCGGAGGCAGGTTGGTGATGGCAAGCAGGGTCTTGCCGACCAGGTCCTCGGGCTCGTAATAATCGTGAATACCGGAGAGGATGGTGCGGTCGGTACCGGTGCCGTCGTCGAGCGTAAAGTTCAGCAGCTTCTTGGACTTCTTGACGGCCTCGCATGCCTTGACCTTCACGGCGCGGAAGTCGCTCTTGGAGAAGGTATCAAAGTCGACGAACTCCTCAAACAGCGGCTCGACGGCAATCTTGGAGTAATCGAGCGTGGGCTTAAGCGACTTAACGAACGGGCTCGCGGCGTTGCCGGCCTCTGCGGCCTTGGCGGCAGCGGCACCGGACTGGAAACCCTTCTCGGGCTTCATGTGCGGGAACAGCAGGACGTCGCGGATAGAAGCCTGGTTGGTGAGCAGCATGACCACGCGGTCGATACCGATGCCGATGCCGCCCGCGGGAGGCATACCGTACTCGAGGGCGCGCACGTAGTCCTCGTCGTACTCCATGGCCTCGTCATCGCCGCCGGCCTTCTCGGCCATCTGGGCAGCGAAGCGCTCGGCCTGGTCGACCGGGTCGTTGAGCTCGGAGAACGCGTTCGCGTACTCGTGGCCGGCGATGACCAGCTCAAAGCGATGGGTCAGGCGTGGGTCATCCTCAAAGCGCTTGGCAAGCGGGCTAACCTCGATGGGGTAATCGCACACGAAGGTGGGGTTGACGATGGTGTCCTCGCCCAGCTCGTCATAGATCTCGGCGATGATCTTGCCGGCGGTCCACTCGGGCTTGATCTCCAGGCCCTTCTCGCGTGCGGCGGCAGCGAGCTCCTCAACCGGCGTGTCGATGGTGACCTGCTTGCCGAGCACGTCGGAGACGATGTCGGTCATGGGACGGCTGGCCCACTCGCCGGACAGGTCGATGGTCTGGCCCTGGTACTCAATAACCTCGGGGTTGCCGATAGCCTTGTTAGCGGCCTTAATAACACCCTGGGCGAGCGCCTTCATGCCCTCGAGATCGGAGAAGGCGCGGTAGGCCTCCATCGTGGTGAACTCGGGATTGTGGGTAAGGTCCATGCCCTCGTTGCGGAAGATACGACCGATCTCGAACACGCGCTCAAAGCCGCCGACGATGCAGCGCTTGAGGTGCAGCTCGGTGGCGATACGCAGATAGCACTCCTGATCGAGCGCGTTGAAGTGCGTGATGAACGGCTTGGCAGTAGCTCCGCCCTGGATGGTCTGCAGGATAGGGGTCTCGACCTCCATGTAGCCATCGGACTCCATAAAGCGGCGGAACGTGGAGAGAATCTGCGAACGCTTGCGGAAGGTCTCGCGAACGTCGTCGTTGGCGATGAGGTCGACATAGCGCTGACGATAGCGGGTCTCCTTGTCGGAGAGGCCGTGGAACTTCTCGGGCAGCGGGCGAACGGCCTTGGACAGCAGCGTCGCGCTCTTGGGGGCAACGGAAAGCTGGCCACGCTTGGTGCGCACGACTACGCCGGTCACGCCCAGGATATCGCCCAAGTCGAGGGCCTTGAGCGTGTTCCAGGCGGCCTCGTCCATGTCGTTGATGCGGCAGAACAGCTGAATCTCGGCAGTCGCATCGCGCACGACGATGAACATGATCTTGCCCTGACCGCGCTTGGCGACCACGCGGCCGGCGATCTTCACGACGTCCTCGGTGTCCTCGCCATCGGCAAGCTCGGCGTACTTAGTCTCGATGTCGACGACGTAGTCCTCAATCTCGGAGTGCTCGGGATACGGGTTCTGGCCCGCCTCGAACAGGGCGGCGCGCTTGGCCAGGCGGGTGGCGCGCTCGTCGTTGAGCGTCGATGCCTGATCGGCGGCGTTCTGGTTTTCTGCCATAGTTAGCTCCTCAAACTAAAACGCTCCCCAGGATTCGGTCCCAGGGAGCGAAAACATACCTTTACGCGGGACCGTGGTCTAGCGTGCGATCTTGGCGATGGTGTAGACGCGAGTCTTGCCGGAAGGCGTAACGACCTCGACGGAGTCGCCCTCGCCATGACCAATGATGGCGTGGCCGACCGGAGACTCGTTGGAGATCTTGTGCTCGAGCGAGTTGGTCTCGGTGGTACCGACAAGCGTGACCTCGATGAGCTCACCGTTGGGGTCGACCAGGGTAACAGTCGAGCCAATGGAGACGGTCAGGTCGCCCGTGCTGGCAGCGATCTGAGCGTTAGCGAGGATGGCCTGGATCTCGGCGATACGAGCGGCGTTCTGGGCCTGCTTGTCCTTGGCGGCATCGTACTCGGAGTTCTCCGAAAGGTCGCCGAACGCGCGGGCTTCCTTGATGTCCTCGACGATCTCTTTGGCGTAATCGCCCTCACGCCAAGCGAGCTCCTCGACGAGCTTCTGGCGGCCCTCAGCGGTCAGTACGATCTGGCTTGCGTCCATACGGATATCTCCCCAACTATGATGTAACGATCAACTGTCAACAAAAACGAAAAAAGACCGGCTAGCCTGCGGGCAAGCCGGTCAGGTGCTCACCCCAAAGGGATGGGACTACTCTGCGTCCGCGTCGCTGTCCTCTGCCTTCTTTTGCTTGGCAGCAGCGAGCTTGGCCTCGAGCTCTGCGATCTCCTTGTCCTCCTTGGACTCCTCGACCACAACGTCCTCGGCCTGCTTGGTTTCGCCCTTATCGTCGCCCTCCATACCCTCGCGGATATTCTTGACGGTAGAGCCGAGGGACTTACCGAGCTTCGGCAGGTTCTTAGGCCCAAAGATAATCAGGACAACAACGAGAATAATGATGAGCTCAGGAGCCCTCAGTCCAAACATGTAGACCTCCACAATACAGCGAGACAAGCTCGAATGAGTATACCGCGGGTATCGCGGTATCACAACAATAGCTAAAAAAAGGGACCGCAAGAAGCGGTCCCTCCTCATGCTCTGGTCGGGTTGACTGGATTTGAACCAGCGACCCCTGCGTCCCGAACGCAGTGCTCTACCAAACTGAGCCACAACCCGTTAGCTCGACTATAGTAACAAAGATTTTCGCCGCGTGCTAGAGAAATTTTTATTTCTTTGGCGCTTCAATGCGAACCGTGTCGGAAACGAGCTCCGTTGCATAAGCCCACCAGCCGTTTTGATGAGCGGCTGCCGAAAGATTGGCTGCCGTGGCGGCGCTATCGCAGAGAGCAAACGAGCAGGCACCCGAACCGCACACGTTTGCGGCAATGGTACCATTCTGCGAACGAAGCCAGTCGAGCACCGTTTGGATCCGCGGCTCCATCTGCGCGGAGATGACACCCAGGTTGTTGTGGACGAGTGCGTAGGCCGCCTCTGCATCTCCCGAGCGAAGGGCAGATGCGATTGCTCCGGGCTTGTCCGCAGGCGCTGGGGTCTCGTCAAAACGTCGATAGGCTTCAATTGTTGAAACGCTTGCCTCGCGCGGCTTGACCAGCACGACGGGTGTCGCGGGTAGTGCGGGGTACTCGATTGCCAGCACGTCTCCCCCACCCACGTAAAATGCAGGGCTGGCATGCAAAAAGAAGGGAACGTCGGCACCAATGCCGCGCGCGATGTTGTCCAGCGCGGGATCGGCACGGTCGATACCCCAACTCTCTGCCAAGGCGACAATGACCGCCGCGGCATCCGTCGAAGGACCGCCCAGACCGGCACACAACGGGATACGCTTCTCGATCGTGATGCAGACATTGGCTTCGCGACCATAATGCTCGGCCATAGCAGCGGCCGCACGATACGCCGTATTCTTTTGCATGGGAAAATCGGATGCCGGAATCGTCTGGACGGTCAGTGCCTGTGCCGGCGTAACCGTAACGATATCGACAAGGCCGACGGCTGCCATCAGGGAATCGACCTTATGGTAGCCGCGGTCGTCGCGCTCGGTATGAACCCCCAGATAGAGGTTGATCTTTGCCGGCGCGGAAAGGGTCAGGGACCAATCGGTCACCGCTAGTGCTCCTCGAGCTGATTGCCGAGCGGGGTAAAAATGTGCTCGCCGCTCTCGGGGTCGAACAGCTCGACCTGGCCGGTGAGAACATCAATATACTGATAGGACTGACGCGACTTGCGGCCACGGCGCTCGTCGACCTCGACGATAAAGACTGCCGGATGGACGCTCTTGATGGTGCCCATGCGCTCGACGACGCGGGTGCGGCCCATGTTGGCCTTCACCTTAACGCGATCGCCCACCATATCGGTCAGCTTCTCGTGGATGTCGTCGACGTGATTGACTTCCATCTCTTCCATGAACAGGGCCTCCAGAAGGTGCAATTCAAAAAGGGGATAATACCCCTAAGATAGACAAAACTCTAATACTATAGCACCCTGTTGTGGCCATACGCAAGTAGCTAAAAAAGCCCGGTCCCAAATTGACTACTTACAGACTATCGGTGTCCAAGACGATGGTGAATGGGCCGTCGTTGACGAGGTCGACCTTCATATCGGCGCCAAAGATGCCGTGCGCCATGTGTTCGACATCTTGGCGAACGAGCGTCAGGAAGTACTCGTAGAGCTCGTTGGCAACATCGGGGGCGCCAGCATCCGTAAACGATGGACGGCGGCCGTGACGACAATCGGCGAACAGCGTGAACTGCGACACCACGAGAACCTCGCCGTCGACATCGGCAAGTGCCAGGTTGGTCTTGCCGTTCTCGTCCTCGTTAATGCGCAAGCCCCGGAGCTTGCCCCACAGCTTATCGGCCTCGGCGCGCGTGTCGCCGTGGCCCACGCCCAGCAGCACCAGATAGCCGCGCCCGATTTTGCCCACGCACTCGCCGTCGACCGTCACGCCGGCGTTGAGCACGCGCTGCACCACCGCACGCACGGCCTACTCCTCGCCCGTCAGTTTGGCGGATAGGTGCTCGAGCGCATGGAATCGATGGCTGATGGCGTTCTTCTCGTCCGCCGTCAGCTCGGCCATGGTCTTGCCCGGCGTGTCGACCGGCAGGAACAGCGGGTCGTAGCCAAAGCCGTGATCGCCGCGGCCCTCATGTGCGATAACGCCCTCGCAGGCGCCCTCACCATAGGTGACCAAACCGTCCGTGTCGATGAGCGCGACGACGCTCATAAAGCGCGCGGTGCGGTCCTCGTCGGCCACGCCCTCCAGATTCACGAGCAGCTTGGCATTGTTGGCGGCATCGTCGCCGTGCACGCCAGCGTAGCGCGCGCTATACACACCGGGCTCACCGTCCAACGCGTCGACGACCAGGCCCGAATCGTCGGCAATGGCCATGAGCCCCGTCTCTTCGACGGCAGCCTGCGCCTTGATGATAGCGTTCTCCAAAAACGTCGTGCCGTTTTCCTCGGGGTCCTCAAAATCGCCCAGCTGGCCGAGCGCCACAAAGCGAACCTCGGGCATAACCTTGCCCAAAATGGCCTCGATCTCGGTGAGCTTATGGGCGTTGCCCGTTGCCACGACGATGGTCGCCGCCGGGTCGAGGGTGTCGATGTCAATCTTCTCAAGTGCCATAGCTGGCCTCCTTGTTCTTATAACAACGCCACACAAAAGGTAATTGGGCTCTCGAGCCCCTCCCCTCGCGCAGCAGCAGCCTTACAGTTCAGCGTTTCCGCAGATAAAACCTACCAAAATAAACCTGTCCCTTTTTGGCAGGTTAGACGAGGGCTTGGCGCTGGAGCTCGATGAGCTCGGCAATGCCCTTGTCGCCCAAATCGAGCAGGGCATTGAGGCGCTTGCGGTCGAAGGGCGCCTGCTCGCCGGTGCCCTGGAGCTCGATCATCTCGCCGGTATCGGTGGCGACAAGGTTCATGTCGACCTCGGCGTGACTGTCCTCGGAATAATCCAGGTCGAGCAGGGTGTTGCCGTCGACAACACCCATGGAAATCGCGGCGACCTGGCCCGTGAGCGGGATGCGCTCGAGCTTACCCGCCTCGACCCACATGGCAAGGGCGTCGTGCAGCGCCACCCAGGCGCCGGTAATGCTCGCCGTTCGCGTGCCGCCGTCTGCCTGAATCACGTCGCAGTCGATGGTAACGGTGTACTCGCCGAGTGCCTTCATATTGACGACGGTACGCAGGCTGCGGCCGATGAGGCGCTCGATCTCCATGGAGCGACCCTTGCGGTTGGCATGCTCGCGCTTGCAGCGCTTGCCGGTCGATGCCGGCAGCATGGCGTACTCCGCCGTTACCCAACCGGCCTTGGCGCCCTTGCGCCAGCCCGGCACGCCCTCCTCGATGGTGGCGGCGCACAGCACGCGCGTATCGCCAAACTCGGCCAGGCACGAACCGTGGGCGTGCTTCATGACGCCGCGGGTAAGCTTGATGGGGCGCAGCTCATCGGCGGCGCGGCCGTTGGCGCGATTGACCTGCATATACTCCATGGAAAAATCCTTTCGGCAAAAGGTGAACGTGAGCTTTTGGTCGGTGACCTTTTATCTATTTCAGTTCGTCGATATCGATATGCTCAATGCTCTTGAGCGGCTGGCCAAAGATAAAGCTGCCCGCCACCGCAAACTCGGCAATGTTATCGGACGTCGTTGCAAAACGATGCTGCGGCTCGGCTGCGTCGCCTGCCAGCTGCTCGCGGCGCGTGAGAATATCGGTCAGCTCGCGCGTGGTCTCCTCGGCAGAGCTCACCACGCGCACTCCGGGACCCAGCGCATGGCGAATAGGCCCCACGAGCAGCGGAAAATGCGTGCAGCCGAGCACCACGGTATCGATGCCGTGGTCGCGCAGCGGTTCAACCGTGGCACCGACCAGCGCGCGTACGGCAGGCGTATCAAAGATGTCCTCGTTCTCGAGCCACTGCTCTTGCAGATGCGCGCCCGAGGCGAGCTCGTGCTCAACGACCTCGACAAAACTCGAAGCCGGGCATCCATACACGTCGACGCCGGCATCCAGGTCCTGGATGGCACGCGTGTAAGCGCCTGAGCGAATGGTGAGGTTGGTGGCGAGCACGCCCACCCGGCGCGTGCGAGTGCTGTTGATTGCCGCGCGTGCGCCCGGAGCGATCACACCGATGACGGGGACGTCGAGCACCTGCTGGGCCAAACGCAAGGCCGCAGCGGTCGCCGTATTGCAGGCGATGACCATGATCTTGACGTCGTGCTTCGACAGCCAACGGCCCGCCTGCAGTGCAAACGAGCGCACCTCGTCCTCGGTGCGGGTGCCGTAGGGGCAGCGCTTGGTGTCGCCAAAGTAGTAGACGGACTCGTGCGGCAACGCCGTTGCGATGGCGCGTGCAACCGTCAGACCGCCCAGACCAGAATCGAACACGCCAATCGGGCGCGTGTCGCCTGCCGGATTCTCGATATCGGACATTACCTCACCAGATTCTCTCTCGAAAAGATATGGCTCAGCGCGATAGGACCGCACTACGAACGGGCCGCGACGAGCAGCTCTGCCGTTGCCGCCCAGCCATCGACAATCTTGCCGCGCGTGACGTAGGCGTTATCGCAAACATCCAGGAACTCGGGCGCGCCGGCGCTGGTCAAACCGTTCTCGACCAGGCAGAACGTGCCCACGTGGTCGGCCATGTAGAAGTCGGACTCGGAATCGCCGAGCGCCAGCGTCTCCTCGCGCTCGATACCAAGGTGCTCGCAGAAGCGCGCGATGGCAACGCCCTTGTTGAGGCCGGCGGGATTGATGTTAAACGCGCGGCCATCCTCGACGCGTTCGAGCTCGAGCGTCGTCGGCTTGGACAGATGGGTCAGGTGACCGTTGCAGGCCCAGACCAGGCCGCAGCCGGCCTCGTCAAGAATGGCCTGGACCTCGTCGTCGGGCACATCGCCGCGCATGCCGACGGTGACCTCGCGGTACTTGTAGCCAGTCGACATGTCGTTGTGGTACTCGATCTTATGCGGCCAGCGGGCGAGAATCTTCTCGCACACGCCGGTCTGCTCGATCACCTGATGTGGCGTGAGGCCGCAGGCGGGGTCGTAGGGCATATCGCCGGTCAGATACTCCCAATCGTTGGCCTTGAGATCGTACATGACCAGGCCACCCATCTCGCCGATGTAGGAGTTGAGGCCGAGCACGCGTGCATCCTCGTGGATCATGGTGCGGTTGCGGCCCGAGGTGGGGACCACCTGGATGCCGGCGCGGGCAAGTGCCACGACAGCCTCGACGAGCTTGGTCGAGGGGTTGCCGTCGTTGTCGCGCAGCACGCACGAGCCGGGCGCGAGCATGGTGGCGTCCAGGTCGGTAAAGACGTACTTAACCTTGGCAAGACGCTCGCGCATCTCGCCCGAAAGCTCAGCGACGGTCGGCAGGGTATTGTGGGACATGGTCACTCCATTACGTAGAAGGGGCTTCTGGTCTTAGGCGTCGTACGCCGCAAGGGCGTGCTTGAGAATCGAACCGTCGCGCTCACAAGGCTCGGGTCCGTTCTTGCGCAGCATACGCTCTTCCTCGCCCTTACCGGTCACGATGACCACGGCAGGACGGACGGTTTCGCGCACGGCAGTCTCGATAGCGGCAACGCGATCAGTCACGATTTGCCAGTTATCATTTCCCTGCGCTTGAACGTTGCGCGCGATCTCGGCGCAGATATCCTCGACATCCTCGGGGCCGGGGTCATCCTCGGTAATCACGATTCGGTCGGCATACTTGCCAGCGGCGATGCCCATCGTGGTGCGTCGATCGACACCCTTACCGCCCGTAGCGCCAAATACAACCGCCAGCTCGCGCTCGGGATAGTTCTCGCGCAAGTCACGCAGGAGCGTCTCGAGGCTCATGCCGTTATGTGCAAAATCGACGATTCCCAGGATTTTGCCCGATACGGACGGATAGAGCTCCATACGGCCGGGAACGAAGACGCCCTCAAAGCCGTGGACGATACCCTCTTCGGAAATGCCCAGGGCCTCGGCGCAGGCAATAGCGGCAAGCGCGTTGGACACATTGAACTTAACCGGCGTGGGAATCACAATGTCGCGCGTAAAGCGGGGCGTGCGCACCGTTGCCACCACGCCGCAGTCGCCATTACGAATCGCCAGCGCAAGCACGTCGGCACGCTCGTCGGTCAGGGAGAACGTCACCGTACGTTCGCAACGAGATGCCGCCTCGAGCACGCGATCGACCTTATCCATATCGAGATTGACCACGGCAAAACGGCTCTGCGAGAAGATTTTGAGCTTGCTGGCAAAGTAATCCTCGAGCGTCGGATGCTCAATCGGCGAAATGTGATCCTCGCCGATATTGGTAAAGGCGCCGACTTCAAAGGCGATCTTGCCCGTGCGCTCGTATTTGAGGCCCTGGCTCGATGCCTCCATAACCAGCCACGGGGCACCCGCCTCCGCAGCATGCGCAATGCGAGACTGCAGCAGGAAGGATTCGGGAGTCGTCAGTTTAGAAGGGCCTGCCTCGATGCCGTCGTCGAACTCAATGCCCGTATTAAGAGCGGGCCGATGACAGCCCGTAAGCTTGGCCTCGTTGGCGAGAATGCCGCGCAGATAAAAGCTACAGGTCGACTTGCCCTTGGTGCCTGTAAAGGCGCAGACCTTCACCTTACCCGACGGGTGCCCATAAAAGGCATCTGCCACCACGGCGAGCGTGCGACGAATATCACTCACAATCACCGCGGGAAGATCAACATCGTAATCGACCTCGGAAACGTAGGCCACGGCGCCATCGGCGATTGCCGAAAGCAGGTACTCGCGCTTAAACGCACGGCCCTTGCAGACGAACAACGTGCCCGGACGCACCTGGCGCGAGTCATCAGTCGCAAACTCAATGCGCTGGTCGCACGAAGCGCTCGGTCTGGAAACAACAAGGTCATCTTCCTCGAGCAACTCTATATAGCGCATCAGAGTTAGCTTCTCTTGTGTCGGACTCGACATACAAAGACCTCTCTCGCTAAATTCAGCCTTAAAGGGCAAAAGACGTCCCGCGGCAGAAACGATGAAACATTCTGTATTATCAACCATCCTAATATGCCACCTGGCCTTGCGCGCATTGCAGCCTTCTAAAAAATTGCATGGACTGTGCTGTGGGTTAATAAATGACAACAGTGTCCACCCCGTGTAAAAACAAGGAAATCTGGGTGCTATTCTTTATCCAAATGTCTTGATGTGCCTCATTGACCCGCAATGCCGACCCATCATGCCCAAGCAAAGGATTCCAGATGAAACGACACTTCGAACGTCGCCACCGCTCGGCACATGTCCAGTTGACCCGGCACATCGTCTGCGCCTTCGCGACGATCGTTGTGGCCCTTGCCACCATCATCGGCGCGAGCGGCTGTTCGTCCTCCCAGAACGCCTCGAGCACCTACACACTCGTCGAGAATGGCAAGCTCACCGTCGCAAGTGACTTGGCCACGCCCCCGTTTGAATACGTCAACGATTCCGGCGAAGACCAGGGCTTTACCTATGAACTCATGGGCATGATCGCGGACGAGCTCGGTCTGGAGCTCAACTACTTGCCGGCGCAAAAGTTCGACGGCATTATCCCCATGGTCAAACAGGGTGTAAAGACTGATGTCGGCGCATGTAACATCACGATTACCGATGAGCGCAAGAAAGAGGTCGACTTCACCGATCCCTATATCGACTCCAACCAGGGCGTCGCAGTTGCAAAGAACACTGGATACGACGCGGTCGATAGCCTCAACGCACCGGGCGTCAAAATTGCCGTGCAGTCGGGCACCACATCCGAGGAGTGGGCAATCGAGAACCTGCCGCAGGCAACCACCGTCAACTTTGACGACTGGACGGCAGCCTTCACCGCCGTCATGAGTAGTCAGTGCCAGGCGGTCGTATGCGATCTTCCCGTTGAGCAGTGGATGGTTTCGAACTCCTTTACCGGTATGGAGATCATCAAAGAGGTTCCGACGGGCGAGCAGTTTGGCATTGCCGTCTCTAAAGACAACCCCGAGCTGACACAGGCCATCAACGATGCCCTTGCCAAGATCAAGAGCTCCGGCGCCTATGACAAACTGTACGAGAAGTGGTTTGGCATGGCACCCACGAGCGGGTCCGATAACGAGGATGCCTCGAGCTCAGAGGACGCGACGGGCGCTTCACTCGCCGTCACCTCGGCGACCGCCAAGTCAAACGAAGACGGCGGCAACGGCGTGCTCGGCGGCATCGCAACCCGCCTGACCTGGGAAGCGACAACGGGTAGCGACGAGGGCGACGTTTCGCAAATTGAGCTTGAGCTGCCCGAAGGCGGGTCATTTGAAAGCACCGATGTTAAGGTCACGCTGCTCGACGGACTGAACCAGACGGGTGTCAAGGCATCGTGCTCGCTGGACGGCTCAAAGCTCGTCATCAAGTTCGCCGATCCCGTCGCTGCCGGCTCGCAGATTCGCGTTGTCGTCCCCGACGTCGTATTCCCGAGCAACGCGGGTGCCTATGCCGTCACCGGCAGCTATGTCACCGACGGCGACAAGCGAGATCTTCCCGAGAGCCCCACCATCAGCGTCTCGGAGAGCACCATGGTGCAAGAAATCGTCGCCTGGCTCGATGCCCAGCCTTGGGTTGCCGCATGGAACTCCAACCCGTTTTTGGGCATGTTCTGCAAGCCGCAGATTATCGTCACCTCAATCGCCTCGCTCTTTAAGGGCTGGGGCATAGCACTTGCCGTGACCGCCATCGGTTTTCCGCTCGCCATCCCCATCGGCTTGCTGTTTGCCTTTATGAAAATCAGTCATAGTCGTATGCTGCGCGGCATCGCCGTGACATACATCAACGTCCTGCGCGGAACCCCGCTCTTCCTGCAGATCTACATTGCGTTCTTTGGGTTCCCCATGATCGGTCTCAACGTGCCCAATCTGCCGCTCGGCGTTGGCGTGCTCGCCATCAACTGTTCGGCCTATCTTGCCGAGATTTTCCGTGCCGGCATCGAGAGCGTACCGCATGGTCAAGCGGAAGCTGCTTACTCGCTTGGCATGACTTGGTCCCAAGTTATGTCGCGCATCGTGATCCCGCAGGCTGTACGTTACGTTATACCGACTATGACCAGCGAGTTCGTTATGCTGTACAAGGACACGTCGCTGCTTTCGAGCGTTGGCGTCATGGAGCTCATGCTGTTCTCCAAAAACCTCACGGCCACCACGGGCAACATTACGCCCTACATTTGCGCCGCACTTTACTATCTGGTCGTGACGATTCCGCTCATCCACATCGTCACCAAGGTGGAGCACCGTCTCGCCGACCGCAGCAAGCGCTAACCGCTCATACATAGCATTCGCAACCACGGCCCGCCGCTTCGTCTGAAGATCGGGCCGTGGTTTTTTCGGTTCGCTCGGCGCTTATGCCCTATCACGAAACAAAAGATTGGCATGATAGTAAAGATTATTTGACATCAGCTGCCACAATCCTTGCGGCAGTACACCTGAGCCGTCAGCAGAAAGGATCTTGCATGTGCGGTTTTGTCGGTTTTACCGGTACAGATGAACAGAGTGAGCTGGTTCTCACGGCTATGATGAATCGCATCATCCACCGTGGTCCCGATATGGGCGGCCAGCATATCGTCGACAACGTTGCCCTTGGCTTCCGTCGTCTTTCGATTCTTGATCTTTCCGAAGCTGGAGCTCAGCCCATGTCGAGCGACGACGGCAAGGTCACGATTGTCTTCAACGGAGAGATCTACAACTTCCAGGAGCTTCGCGCCGAGCTGGAGGCAGCCGGCTACGCCTTCCACTGCAACGCTGATACCGAGGTCCTGGTACACGGTTACGAGGAGTGGGGCGAGGACCTGGTCAACCGCCTGCGCGGCATGTACGCGTTCGTGATTCACGACCAGAACAAGAACAAACTCTTTGGCGCTCGCGACATCTTTGGTATCAAGCCGTTCTATTACTACCAGGCATCCGATGGCTCGCTGCTGTTTGGCTCCGAGATCAAGAGCTTCCTGGACCATCCCAAATTTGAGAAGGCCGTCAACCACGACGCGCTGCGCCCCTACCTGACGCTGCAATTCCCCGCCACGGAGGAGACCTTCTTTAAGGGCGTGTTCAAGCTTGCCCCGGCGCATTGCTTTACGTATGACCTGACGACCAACACCATGGACATCAAGCGTTACTGGAGCTGTGACTTCACCGACGACAACTCCAAGACCTTCGAGGAGTACGTGGACGAGTGCGACAAGGTCGTGCACGAAAGCGTCGCTGCACACCGAATCGCCGATGTTAAGGTGGGCTCGTTCCTTTCTGGCGGCGTGGACTCCAGCTACATTGCCGCCTGTCTCATGCCCGACACCACGTATTCTGTCGGCTTCGATTACAAGAACTTCAACGAGACCAACTACGCTGCCGAGCTTTCCGACAAGCTGGGCATCAAGAACGTGCGCAAGATGATTACCGCCGACGAGTTCTTCGATGCGCTGCCCGATATCCAGTACCACATGGACGAGCCGCAATCGAACCTGTCCAGCGTGCCGCTGTACTATCTGGCGCAGATGGCTTCCGAAGAGGTCACCGTCGTCCTTTCGGGCGAGGGTGCCGACGAGCTGTTTGCCGGCTACGAGTGGTACGAGGACACCCCCGAGATGCGCTCCTTTAAGAAGCGCGTGCCGCTCGGCGTACGTCGCGCCCTGGGCTCGCTCGTTCAGCATCTCCCCTACTTTAAGGGCCACAACTTCCTAACGAAATGCGCCGAAGTTCCCGAGCGCTGGTACGTGGGTCAGGCAAAGGTGTTCGATCCCTCCGAGGTCGACGAGGTGCTTAAGCCCGCTTATGACACCGGCAAGAACGCCGCCGAAATGTGCGCCGAGTACTACAAGCAGGTTCCCAACTGCTGCGAGCTTTCCAAGAAACAGTATCTGGATATGAACATGTGGCTACCGGGCGATATCCTGCTCAAGGCAGACAAGATGTGCATGGCGCATTCTCTGGAGCTTCGCGTCCCGTTCCTGGACAAGAAGGTCATGGAGTTTGCCGAGCACATTCCCGCCAACTACCGTGTTAACGAAGAAGGCTGCAAGCTCGTTCTGCGTCACGCTGCCAACCGCACGCTGCCCGACGAGTGGGCAACGCGCAAGAAGGTGGGCTTCCCCGTACCGGTCAAGTTCTGGCTGCGCGAGCAAAAGTACTACGACTACGTAAAGGAATACTTCACCGCACCGTGGGCTGACGATTTCTTTGACACCGATGCGCTCATGAAACTGCTTGACGATCACTTTGAGGGTCGCGCGCTCAACCAGCGCAAGATCTATACCACGTTGACGTTCCTCATCTGGTACAAGCGCTTCTTTATCGACGAGGACAAGGGCGCCGAAGTCGCCGCGTAAGTTTCGTTATGAATTAGCAGTGAACAGCCCACGGTTTCCGCTATACTCAATCCCTGCGGGCGATTGGCGCAACGGTTAGCGCAGGTGCTTTACACGCACAAGGCTGGGGGTTCGAATCCCTCATCGCCCACCACTGAATTGGAAACGGTCCTCGAAAGAGGACCGTTTTTGTTTGGGCCCATTTCATGGGATTCGAACCCGCCAGGGTGCGGAGCTGAGGAAACGCGAAGCGTTTTCCAGCGCAGCACGCGAGGAG
>CABQLK010000001.1 GCA_902465015.1 uncultured Collinsella sp. | reverse complement strand
AGGTCACAAGTTCGAATCTTGTCAGGTCCACCACTTTCTTTCGCAATAAACACCCCAGCGAGAGCCGAGTCGCCGCTGGGGTGTTTATTACTGTCTCCGTGGGGGTTTAGCTCAGCTGGGAGAGCGCGGGCTTTGCAAGCCTGAGGTCAGGGGTTCGATCCCCCTAACCTCCACCATGATGGACCTGTAGCTCAGTTGGTTAGAGCGTCCGGCTGATAACCGGGAGGTCACAAGTTCGAATCTTGTCAGGTCCACCATCAAAACTGTGAAGAGCCCTGAGGCGTTGCCTCGGGGCTTTTTTCTTGTCTGCGATAAATCTCATTTTGGTTTTGTGTGCTGTGCGAAAGATTGGGTAGTATAGCTATTCAATGCGGCGGGCTGCCGCGTGTTAACCGCTACGTACCGGAGGTGTTCCATGGTTCGTGTCGACATAGAGACCATCGTCATGGCCGCCGGTCCCGTGCCATCGCTTATCGTGCTTCGTGAGCGCAGCAGTAAATCGGACTCGCCCGCGCCACTGCGTTCCCTTTCCATTCAGACGGGTTCGTTTGAAGCTGCTGCCATCAGCCGCGGCATCGATAGCGGCCGCGCCGAGCGCCCGATTACCCATGACCTGCTGCTCGATACCGTTGGCGCCCTGGGCGCCAAGCTCGAGCGCATCGAGATCGTTCGCGCCGAGCCGCCGGTGTTCTACGCGACGATCGTCGTACTGGCCGATGGTGACGAGCGCAAGATCGACGCCCGCCCCAGTGATGCCATTGCCCTTGCCGTGCGCAGCAATGCCCCCATGTTTGTGGAGGACGACATCATGAATCGCCTGGGCACCGTTTCTGCCCATGCCGAGGAAGTTGACGACGAGCAGGAGTTCGAGAAGTTCGACGAGTTCGTCCATACGCTCTCCCCCGATGACTTCTAAATGCGGGGCGTCCAGGTTACGGAGCGTTCGCTGATGGCCGGCGGTATGTCGGCTGAGGCGGCGACCATTGCGCGTGAGGCCCAGATGCGCTCGGAGGCTTCTGAGGCGGCTCGCATTGCCTATGTGACGCAGGCCCGCACGCTTCGCGAGCGCCGCGGCTCGTTTATCAAGATGGTTGTCGTCTCCGCTCTTGTCGCGGCAATCTGCTCGCGCCTTCGTGGTACAGTTGGTGCGCTTGGGTTTTCGATCTCTACGGGCCTCGTGATCTGGGGTGTGGTCGATGCGGTAATGCTGACCAGTCAGATCAAGGTGCTCGACAAGCGCGCGGCGGACATGATGCGCGCCCGCGACGCTGCCGCCAAGATCGCCGCCGAGGCACAAGAACTGTAACGACGTCAGACTCGATGGGAAGGTCTAAAGATGGCACAGGATATGCAGGACGCCGGTAACGTCTCCGCCGAGCTCGACGCCATGGTGTGTGACCTGATTGGTGCGTTCTTGGACGACCTTGCCGCCGGCGAGAATCCGGGCGTAGTTGTGGCGATTGAGGACGCTGCTTCCAACCGATATCTGGCGGCGCTTGACGAGGACGGCGAAGAGGCGTGCCTGGAGGCGGCCACCAACTTTATTTCCGAGCACAAGATGGGTCTTAAGGACGAGGGGCTGGGCCGTATCGCCCGCTATGCCATCGGCTACACCGGCTGCGTCGAGATTGACGGCGGCTATCACGATGCTCTGCTCGTGAGCTTCTTTGAGACGACGCTCGAGAGTGGTTTTTCGGCATATGTGCTGTATGAGGGCATGGGCGCCGGCGATGGTTTTATGTGGAGCGACCCTGAACCTGCAGGTGAGGAAACCCCTCTCATCTAAAATCGCTAAAATAAACGAGTTTTCGGTAAAAGGCTCAATATTCCCGCTGAGCGTTGCATTGCTGGGCGGGTCGCATACGCGTGCCGGTTGTATATAGATAGAAGATAGGGGAACTACATGCGCGTAGACAATCTGAGGAACATCGCCATCATCGCTCACGTCGACCACGGCAAGACGACGATGGTCGACAAGCTCCTGCGTGCCACGGACGCCTTCCGTGCCAACCAGCAGGTCGAGGACCGCGTCCTGGATTCCAACGACCAGGAGCGTGAGCGCGGCATTACGATTCTCGCCAAGAACATCTCTATCGAGTACAAGGACGTCAAGATCAACGTCATCGACACCCCGGGCCACGCCGACTTTGGCGGCGAGGTCGAGCGCGTGCTGCGTATGGCTGACGGCGCCCTGCTGCTGGTTGACGCTTTTGAGGGCCCCATGCCCCAGACCCGCTTCGTGCTGCGTCACGCTATCGACACCGGCCTTAAGATCATGATCGTCATCAACAAGATCGACCGTCCGGGTGCTAACCCCGAGAAGGCCTACAACGACTGCCTCGACCTTATGGCCGACCTGGGCGCCACCGACGACCAGCTTGAGTTCGCCATGGAGCACGTGGTCTACGCCAGCGCCATGAATGGCTTTGCCCGCCTTGACCCCAACGACGGCAACATGGACATGTATCCGCTGCTCGATATGATCATCGACGACATGCCCGCGCCCGAGGTTGACGAGAACGCCCCGCTGGCCATGCAGTGCGTGACCATCGACCACTCCAACTTCGTTGGTCGTATCGGCATCGGCCGCGTGTACTCCGGCACCATCCACCAGGGCGACCAGATCCTGGTTGTCAAGAACGACGGCTCCAGCGCCACCGCTACCGTCAAGCAGCTCTTTACCTTCGACTACCTGGGCCGCACCGAGTGCCAGGAAGTCGGCGCCGGCGACATCGCCGCTGTCGTGGGCATCGACCGCACCGATATCGGCGATGTCTACACCGATCCCGAGAACCCCGTCGAGCTCGAGCCCATCGAGATCGACCCGCCGACCCTGTCCATCGTCTTCGAGGCTTCGACCTCCCCGCTCGTCGGCCGCGACGGCGACATCGTGGGCGCCCGTCAGCTCAAGGAGCGCCTGTTCAACGAGGCCGAGAACAACGTGACCATGAAGATCGAGGAGCTCGAGGACAAGAGCGGCGTCGAGGTCTCGGGCCGCGGCATCCTGCACCTGTCCGTCCTGATGGAGTCCATGCGCCGCGAGGGCTTTGAGTTCCAGGTCGGCCGTCCCCGCGTCCTGTTTAAGAAGGACGAGAACGGCAACAAGATGGAGCCTGTCGAGCAGGCCGTCGTCGAGTGCCCGGACGAGTACTCGGGCAAGGTCGTTGAGGTCTTCGGTACCTCTGGCGGCATCATGACGAGCATGGACACCTCGGGCATCGTGACGCACCTCGAGTTCAAGATTCCGACGCGCGGCATCATGGGTCTTAAGAACCGCATCATGAACGTCACCCACGGCGAGGGCGTGTTCTACCACACCTTCCTGGAGTATGGTCCTTACGCCGGCGAGATCGGTAACCGTCAGAACGGCGCAATGATCTCCATGACCACCGAGAAGGCCGTTGCCTACGCTCTGGGTACGCTGCAGGAGCGCGGCCAGCTGTTTGTTGAGCCGGGCACCGAGTGCTATGAGGGCATGATTGTGGGCGAGCGCAGCAAGGCCGGCGACATGGTCGTCAACATCGCCCGTACCAAGAACCTGGGCAACCAGCGTTCCTCGACCTCCGATATCTCCGTCCAGCTGGTGCCGCCGCGCACCTTCTCGCTGGAGGAGGCACTGGAGTACATCGCCGACGACGAGCTGGTCGAGATCACTCCCAAGAACATTCGCCTGCGCAAGCGTCTGCTCAACGCCACCGACCGCAAGAAGGCTGCCGTCCGCGCCGGCCAGATCAACAAATAAGCGCTGGGGCTTATAACCGCCAATAAGAAAGGGCGTCGACCGCAATGGTCGGCGCCCTTTTTGGTGTAAGGGGACAGGTTCGTTTGCGCCTCCACAAAGGTGCTTGGCATCTTTGTGGAGGTTGGCTGCTAAGCAGTGGGGAGTCCCGGCGTGTTAGCCGGCTGCTGCGGCTTGAGGTGGGCGTTGTGCCAGATGATTTGGATGATGTAGCCGAGCATAAAGACAAAGGCCACGCCGCTGATGAAGCCGCCTACGAGGGGAAGCCCCGTGAGGGCGCCTGCGATTACGCCACCAGCGGCTGCCATGGCGTAGCGGTTCTGGCTGTGTCCGACCATGCGTGCAATCGCGCACCCCGCAAAGGAACTCGACACCAACGCAATGCCGATAACGCCGCACAAGAGTGTTCCGGCAAGCGACAGACCAGCGATAGAGATAATTAGCAGCAGGACGGCGGGGACGATAGCAATCGTGCCCAGAAGACCGCTCACCCACAGGGGCATGGGGCGCTGGTGGAGCATACCGGCGGCGCTGGCAGTCGCACGCGGAAAGACGAGCTCGAGCAGCAGAGCGACAAAGCAGGTCGAGAGTGCCGCGGCGACGATACCGCCGATGACATCGTTAACGGTGGAAGTATCCTCGTTCTCGGTGCGGTCGATCTTGAGTGCGCCGACCTCGGCTCCCGCGGCACGCTCGGGGTCCTCGGAGACGTGCGCGTTCACGGTGCCGGTGATATGGGCGTTCTTGCCCAGGATGAGCTTGTCGGCCCAAACCTCGACATCGCCATCGACGGTGCCATCGATGGTCACCGTGTCGCCCGCAAGCGCTGCCGACTTGGTAGAGCCGCGCAGGGCAACCGTCTCGCCTATCGCATAGAAACAGTTAGAGGTGCTGTCGGAATTGAGCACGACATGCTGACCAACGACCGTGACGCTGCCATCAACCGTGGTCTTGGCAATGTCGATGGTGCGTGCCGCCAGACGGACGGCACCGCTCACCGTGCAGTCGCGGATCGAGAGAGTATCGCCCGCGGCGATGATATCGCGGTCGATGGACGTATCGTCCAAGTTGAGGGCCTGACCTGCCCAGTACAGGTCACCTTCGACGCCGGACGGATTGGCGTCATTGTCGGTCGCAAGGACATTGCCTGCGGTGTCCGTGCCGGCGAACGACGCCGTGGGAAGCACGGTGATCGCCAGCGCGATGAGCGCGAATAGGATGGTGATGCGGCCCCATGCTTTACGGCGCTGGGTCAACGGGAATTGATTGCAGGGCATAGTGAATCCTTCGTTAGATACTCGGCATATATCTAACAGGGTACCCAACGCGTGGGCGCTCTAAAAGAACCTCTCGGTTGCATTTCGAAGGGTCGTGCCGTGCTGTCTACTTTTTACGGTGCAAGAAGCGCGCAATATCTTCTTCGGTGGGGCTTTTGATGTCAAAGCGCAGCGAGAGCCAGCGCAGACCCATGGTCACGACAACGCATACGACCAGCGCGGCGACATTGCTCATGATGCCGCTCATAACGAGACACACGTAGCTTGTCGATCCGGCGATGGCCGCGATGGCATAAAAGTTAGTGCGTTGGAAAATGCCCGGAACCACGCCCATAAAGCCGTCGCGCAGCATGCCGCCACCTACTGCGGTGAAGAAGCCCATCATGATGCACACCGCCGGCGCAAAGCCGTAGACCAGCGCCTTGTCTGCTCCAGTGGCGGCGTAGATGCCGACCGAGATGATATCGAGCAGGGGAATGAGTTTTTCGGGTTTGTCGACGATTGCCGGGAAAATATAGATGATGGCTGCCGTGGCAATGGAAAGCGGAAGCGCCATCGGCTGGTTGAGGATGTAGACGTTGCCGACCTGGAGCGTCATATCGCGCAAAAGACCGCCGCCCAGACCGCAGACCACCGCGAGCGCGACCGCGCCCACCAGGTCGAGCTTGTGCTCGCGCGCAACCAGCACACCCGAGATCGATGCAGCGACAACAGCGAACATCTCGAGCCAAAACGGAATAGCGACCATGGCATCCGAGGCGTGTGAGGTAACGGTTATAGCGGCGACGACGGGCAAGATGGGGTCCTTCTGATTGCGAGTTTAGACAATGCCCGTACATAGTACATGGTTGGCGGGCATCGCGTCCTCATTCCTCGGCAAACGGTCGGCAGCGGATGCTGGCGTGGCATTGCTGGGATGCCAGGGGTCCAAAACATGTACGTCACCCTCCAAAAACGACATTTTTTGACATCTTTGGAGGCTGACGTACATGTTTGGATTGAGCTCACAGCATGAGTGAGTTAATTTACTCACATCCGGTATATTCCCCCACTTCAACGGACATAAGAGTTGGATACCGGCTCAGAGCGAGAGACCCTCAATGGATACTCCTGTTCTCATTTCGCATAAAACCGCATGGCTTGTCCATCATGCGCCCCAGAATTTGGTTCAGTCTCTTGCGCGGCACGACTACCAGATAGGCGCACGAGGCATCTCCACCCAGCAACGTGTTGCGCGCATACGACAGGCCCTTACCGACTGCGGCATTCCGTCCGATATGCTCAAGACTATCGATATCTCGGTTGTATTCGAATTCGAGCGAATTCGCGCCAAAGGCGTCATTTGCCACATTCTTGGACAAAATCTTCCCTACGAGCATATTGACGAGTTGACGCCCGGAATCTTCATCACCGACGAAGCCTTCACCTTCGTGCTCGCTGCCGAGTGGATGGATAGGATCGAATATCTCGAATATGGCTATGAAGTTTGCGGCGATTATCGCATGGGGCTCAATCCCGCCGACCCTTATACCGAGCAACCAGCCACCACCTCCAAGGATGAAATAACCGAACTGCTCGATCGGCACCCCGGCAAACCCGGTGCCACACGTGCACGGCTCGCGCTCAGGCACATCTACAATCGCTCGGCCTCGCCTATGGAGACCGCTTCGGCAATCGCCCTCTCGCTCCCAACAAGCGAAGGCGGCGTTGGCATCCGAGGTATCGAACTCAACAAACCGCTCGAGATTCCTCAACGTCTCTGGCATTGCGCCAAAGCTCGAACACTCAAAATCGATGCGCTCGTTACCTACAAGCGCAGGGAGCTCGGTATCGAATATAAGGGCGGCTTTCACGATGAGTTCGAGCGCAAGGGGGCAGATGCGGAGCGAGAGGCCGTTCTCTCCCAAATGGGATATCGAATCGTTACGCTCACTTCGGCTCAGTTCGGTAGCCAGCTCGCCTTTCACCGCGCCATGAACAACATTCGCGAAGCACTCGGCATGCCTCGCTGTACCGACACCGGGTACCAGCGAGAGCAAAACGAACTACGCAAGGCGCTTATCCGCAACTGGAAAGGCATGCGAGACGAAGAGGCACCTTCCGAATAGTGCCACTCCCGTGAGCTCAATCCAAACGTGTACGTCAGCCTTCAAAGATGTCGAAAAATGTCGGTTTTGGAGGGTGACGTACATGTTTTTGAGGGAGGGGCGGGTTCGAATCCCTCCTCCTCAGCCGTATTTGCTTGAACATGACTCGATAACAAAAAAGCTCCCGCTGCTGGGAGCTTTCTCAATCAAAATGGCGGAGGAGGAGGGATGTCTAAATTTTGGGCGGAGCTCAAAATTTACCCGGTCGGCTTACGCCGACCGCGCTGCGCTAAAAACGCGCCACGGGCGCGTTTTCTTTACGCTCCGCGCCCTGGCGGGTTCGAATCCCTCCTCCTGCGCGTTATTGAAATGTGCCCGAAAATAAAAAAGCCCCATTGCTGGGGCTTATACCATCTAATGGCGGAGGAGGAGGGATTCGAACCCTCGTGACCTTATACAGGCCAAACGGTTTTCGAGACCGCCGCATTCAACCACTCTGCCACCCCTCCGCGTGGGGTAAAAACAAAGCAGGCTCGAAGGCCTGCTTTGGAATTAACTGGCGGAGAGTCAGGGATTTGAACCCTGGAGACGCTTTTGACGCCTACACGATTTCCAATCGTGCTCCTTCGGCCACTCGGACAACTCTCCGTTAAATGCGAAAGTCAGTATACACGAGGAATCGCAAAGTGCAAACAGAAAAGTTGGCATTTTTTGAAACGCTTGGCTTCGTGACGGGATCTAGGAGGCCAAAAACGGGCTCTGACCAGCATGGCTGCATACAGCAAATTGTTCAAAATGAGTATTTATAAACGACGTGGCGGCAATTTTAAAAATCGTTGAACGGTGTTGCGAACCACTGGTATGCATTTCGCGACCACAGCTTTGCAATTGCTGACCTGCAGTTTGATTTGGTTTGTCCTCGCATCGCCGTATCTTGTCCACGGATTCGTCAAGCATTTGGTCAGCATTTGGTTGGAAGACGCATGAAGTGCCGTGCGAGTATGGACATATGTGGAGGTCATGAGGTTGTAGCTGCATATTCTTGCAGCCTGGGAGGTTGAAAGATATTATTACCAAGTCTTTTCCTGCTTCAGGCGCACCTTCACGACCTGAAGCCACATTTGCCCAGAGGAGGTGACAATATGAAGGCTTATGAACTGCTGTTCTTTGTTGACCCGTCGCTCGACCCCGAGACTCGTCTCGCTGTTATGAAGCGTATCGATACCACGATCGCTGAGGGCGCTGGCAAGGTCGACTCCGTTGACGAGTGGGGCAAGCGCAAGCTCGCCTACGAGATCAACGACCTCACCGATGGTGACTACACCCTCATCAACTTCCACGCAGATCCTACCCAGATCGCCGAGCTTGATCGCGTCCTGCGCATCACCGACGCTGTGGTCCGCCACATGATCGTCCGTCGCGACGACCAGGAGTAAGACTGTCGTTTTGGACTGGGCTTGTGCCCCAAGAGGAAGTAGTGAGTTATGAGCATCAATCGAGTGAACATCACCGGTAACCTCACGCGTGATCCCGAGCTGCGCGCCACCGCCGGCGGAACCCAGGTTCTGTCCTTTGGCGTCGCCGTGAACGATCGTCGCCGCAACGCGCAGACTGGCGAGTGGGAGGACTATCCCAACTTTGTCGACTGCACTATGTTCGGCACCCGCGCCGAGGCCGTGAGCCGTTTCCTGGCAAAGGGAAACAAGGTCGCGATCGAGGGCAAGCTGCGCTACAGCTCTTGGGAGCGCGACGGTCAGCGCAGGAGCAAGCTTGAGGTCATCGTCGATGAGATCGAGTTTATGAGCTCCCGTGGTGGCCAGGGTGGCTACGATCAGGGCGGTTACGCCCCCGCAGCTCCCGCGCCCGCAGCACGTCCTGCCGCACCGGTGGCAACGCCGCCCGCGGTCGACGTCTACGATGAGGACATCCCGTTCTAAGGGTTGTTCACCTATTTTTGAGTGAGAGGCGGCTTCGGTTCGCCGAAGTTGCCAAATGAAAGGTATTTTGACATGGCTAATGATTTTTCTGCACGTCAGCCGCGTCGTAAGTACTGCCAGTTCTGCAAGGAGAACACTGAGTTCATCGACTATAAAGACACTCAGCTTCTCCGTAAGTACATGACCGACCGTGGCAAGATCAAGCCCCGTCGCGTCACTGGCGCTTGCACGCAGCATCAGCATGACATCGCCAACGCCATCAAGCGCGCCCGCGAGATGGCTCTCCTGCCGTACACCGTCCCCGTGGTTTCCTCTCGTGGCAACCGCGACCGCGGCTAAGAAGGGAGACGCATCATGAAGGTTATTCTTCTCGATGAGATCAAGGGCAAGGGCGGCGAGGGTGACGTCGTAGAGGTCGCTCAGGGTTACGCTGAGAACTTCCTGTTCCCCAAGAAGCTCGCTGTTGCCGCCACCAAGGGCAACCTCAAGCAGCTTGACGAGCGTCGCAACAACATCGCCAAGCGCGAGGCCGTCCGTCTGGCTACCGCCAACGAGACCAAGGCTGCCTTCGAGGGCAAGACGGTCACCGTTGACGTCAAGGTCGGCGACGAGGGCATCCTCTTTGGCTCCGTTACCGCCGCTATGATCGCTGACGCCATCAAGGCTCAGCTCGGTATGGACATCGACCGCAAGCGCGTCGAGCTCGGTAAGCCCATCAAGGTTGCCGGTGCCCACACCGTTGCCATCTCGCTGTACCGCGAGATCAAGGCCGAGGTTGTCGTTCTCGTCGGCGTTACCGCCGAGGAGCTCGCTGCCGAGGCTGAGGCCGAGGAGACCGCTGAGGTCGCCGAGGCCGAGACCGCCGAGGTCGAGACTGAGGCTGCTGCCGAGTAGCATTTGCTGCAACGCAACAATCTTGTTCTAAGAAGGGCGCTCTGGGAGACCAGGGCGCCCTTTTGTTTTTTTTGCGCTGAGTGAGTGTCATGGTGAACGTTGCGTCGAAGTCCTATATACGGGACCGTTCATCCGTTTCGTTCGGTGATGATTGCCGGGGCGCGGCCCGTTTTGGAACCGTGGCTGATACTATGGATGCTCGCAAGCGATATGAATGAGGATGCTCATGGCATATGACGAAAGGGAGATGGGGCTGACGGTCGAGGACCGTGGCTCCAAGTTGGGTCTCCCTCAAAACCAAGATGCAGAGGCCAACGTATTGGCCGCTATGCTGCTATCGCCCGAGGTGGTCGAGGAGGCCCAGGTTGAGCTGCAGCCCGATGACTTCTACCGGCCCATTCATAAGACCATCTACACCGCGATGGTCGATATGTACAACAGCCGCATTCCCATCGACTCTATCTCGCTGATCGATTACCTGCGCAGCATTAACAAGCTTGATGCCGTGGGCGGCGAGGCCTACATTTTGGAGCTGATGGGCCAGACCCTGTCGCTCGTGAACTGGCAGCACCATGCCGCCATCGTCCGTCGCGACTCGATGCTGCGCGAGCTGATCGGTGCCACCAACGAGATCAACGCCCTGGCCTATAACGCCCCTACCGACACCAAAGAGGTCGTGGAGCTGGCCGAGAGCAAGTTGCTCAAGGTCACGGCGCGCGAGGTCAAGTCGAGCTATAAGACACTGACCGAGTTTATGGTCGAGGCCTATAACGAGGCCGAGGAAGTGTGTAAGGCCGGCGGACAGGCCGCGGGCGTGCCCACCGGCTTCCCGTCGCTCGACCGCATGCTTATGGGTTTCCGCGAGGGCCAGCTCATCATTATCGGCGCCCGCCCTGCCGTGGGTAAGACGTCGTTCGCTCTGAACTTGGCGCTGAATGCCGCCGCTGCGGGCTATACCGTCGGCTTCTTTTCGCTGGAGATGTCGGGCAAGGAAATTGCCCAGCGCCTGATTTGCGCCTACGCCATGATTTCAATTAGCGACTTCCGTACGGGCCGCATTAGCCCCGAGCAGTGGGCCAATATCAACGAGGCCACGCAGACCTTGTCTAAGCTCGACATTCTGATTGACGATACGCCCGGCACCACGGTGACCGAGATCCGCGCCAAGAGCCGCCGCATGCTCCACAACAAGGAGAAGGCCATCATCATCCTAGACTACCTGCAGCTGGTGAGTCCTCCGCCGGGGCGTCGCTCCGAGAGCCGTACCGTCGAGGTCTCCGAGATGTCGCGTGGTTTAAAGATCATGGCCAAGGAGCTCAAGATCCCGCTCATTGCGCTGTCGCAGCTGTCGCGTCAGGTCGAGTCCCGTACCGGCAAACGCCCGCAGCTGTCCGACCTGCGTGAATCGGGCTCCATCGAGCAGGACGCCGACATCGTTATGTTCTTGGACCGCTCCGCCGATGAGGCCGAGGCCTCGCGTGACGATCGACCCGACGAGGGCGTTACGCGTATCGTCGTGGCCAAGAACCGTTCGGGCCCGATCGGTGACGTCGACCTGATGTTCCTGCCGGCATCCACCAAGTTCTATGAGCTTGATGGGGCGCATACCGAGGAGTAGGACAGGCGCCCGTTGCACGGGTATACTGGGAATGTTTTGTGCTTCTGCGTGCCAACGTGGCGCGTAGACAGTCCATGAATGTAAGGAGTAAACATGCCGTCAACCGTTTTGGTCGGTGCCCAGTGGGGCGATGAGGGCAAGGGTAAGATCTGCGACCTGGTCGCCGGCGACTTCGATGCCGTCGTGCGCTATTCGGGCGGCAATAACGCCGGCCACACCATCGTCGTCAACGGCAAGAAGTACGGCCTGCACCAGGTGCCCTCCGGCATCATGTATTCCGACCATATGTCGGTGATCGGTAACGGCTGCGTCGTCAACCCCAAGGTTGTCCTTGAGGAGATCGACATGTTCGAGGCCGACGGTATCACCACCAAGAACCTCAAGATCAGTGGCAACGCGCACATCATCATGCCGTACCACATCGATCTGGATGGTGCTTTTGAGCAGAAGCTCGGCAAGAAGAACATTGGTACCACCAAGCGCGGCATCGGTCCGTGCTACCAGGACAAGATGGCCCGCATCGGCCTGCGCATGCAGGACATGCTGGACGAGGCGCTGTTCCGCGACAAGCTGGAGACCGCTCTTGCCCGCGTGAATCCCGAGCTGGAGCTCATCTACCACCTGCCCACCTACACCGTGGACCAGATCTGCGACGAGTATCTGCCCATGGCCGAGCGCCTGCGCCCCTACATCACCGAGACGAGCCTGCTGCTCAACAACATGATCGACGAGGGAAAGGACCTGCTGTTCGAGGGCGCCCAGGCAACGCTGCTCGACATTGACCACGGCACCTATCCGTACGTGACGTCTTCCAACTGCACCGCCGGCGGCGCCATCACCGGCTCTGGCGTCGGCATGAAGAATGTCGACCGCGTGCTGGGCGTCATGAAGGCCTATATCACCCGCGTCGGTTCGGGTCCCATGCCCACCGAGCTTTCCTATGAGTCCGAGGCCGGCCATACGCTGACCGAGGAGGGCTATGAGTACGGCGTGACCACCGGCCGTCGCCGTCGCTGCGGTTGGTTCGATGGCCCCATCGCCAACTACGCCTCGCGTGTCAATGGCCTCACCGATATCGCCATGACCAAGCTCGACGTGCTTTCGGCCTTCGATACCGTCAAGGTGTGCGTTGCCTACGACGTCGACGGCGAGCGTTACACGAGCGTGCCCGAGCATCAGGTGCGCTTTGAGCACGCCAAGCCCATCTACGAGGAGCTCCCGGGCTGGAAGTGCGACATCACCGGCTGCCGCAGCTTTGACGAGCTGCCGCAGGAGGCTCAGGACTACGTGACGTTTATCGAGGATCTGGCACACACCCGCGTGACGTTCATTGGCGTCGGCGCCGGTCGCGAGCAGATCATCAACCGATTCTGGAAGTAATCGGCACTATTCGGTTATTGCGATATACCCCTTTGCAGCCCGGACGGGCGGCTGAGGGGTATATTTGCTTGCAAAGGGCTCGCGCGGAGCGGGCCGCTAATCCATAGAGGAGGCACCCTTGAAGGCGGACACTCAAACCATCGACATCCTGTTGTTGGGCAGCGGCGGCCGCGAGCATGCTTTGGCAGCTAAGCTCGCAGCATCACCGCGCGCCGGCAAGCTCTACATTGCGCCGGGTAACGGCGGCACCGCGAGCTGCGGCGAGAACGTGGTTCTCGACGATTGCGATCCTGCGGCCGTGGCGGCGTTTGCCCAGAGCCACGGATGCGGACTCGTGGTGATTGGCCCCGAGGCTCCGCTCGTGGCGGGCGTTGCCGATGCCGTGCGCGCGGCGGGCATTCCCTGCTTTGGCCCGGGTGCCGAGGGCGCTCAGATGGAGGGCTCCAAGCTGTTCTCCAAGCAGCTCATGGAGCGTGCCGGCATTCCGACGGCCGCCTACGGCTCGTTCACCGACGAGGCTTCAGCTCTCGCCTACGTGCGCGAGCAGGGCGCCCCGCTGGTCGTGAAGGCAGACGGCCTGGCCGCAGGCAAGGGCGTTATCGTGGCGACTGAGCTTGCGCAGGCCGAGGAGGCCGTGCGTGAGTGTTTTGGCGGCACCTTTGGTGATGCCGGCAATACTGTGGTCATCGAGGAGATGCTGACCGGCCCCGAGTGCTCGCTGCTGGCCTTTACCGACGGCAAGACCGTGCGCCCCATGGCCACCTCGCAGGATCACAAGCGTGCGCTCGAGGGCGACCTTGGCCCCAACACCGGTGGCATGGGCGTCTACAGCCCGGTGCCCATCGTGACCGACGAGGAGCACGCCACCATGGTGGAGGTCATGGAGCAGACCGTGGCCGAGCTTGCTGCCGAGGGCATCGACTACCGCGGCTGCCTGTACGGCGGCTTTATGCTCACCCCCGCCGGCCCCAAGGTGCTGGAGTTCAACGCCCGCTTTGGCGACCCCGAGACGCAGGTCGTGCTGCCGCGCCTCAAGAACGACCTGGTCGAGGTTATGCTCGCCTGCGCCAACTGCGAGCTTGATCAGATTGAGCTCGACTGGCGTGACGAGTGGGCCGTGGCTGTTGTCCTGACGAGCGCGGGCTATCCCGGCAGCTACGAGAAGGGCAAAGTCATCACCGGCATCGCCGACGCCGAGGCCATGGAGAACGTGACCGTGTACCATGCCGGCACCGCCGTGGTGGACGGTCAGCTCGTGACCAACGGCGGCCGAGTGCTTGCCGTGACCGCGCTGGGCGACACGTTCGAGAACGCTCGCAACCTTGCCTACGAGGCCTGCGAGAAGATTGATTTTGAGGGCAAGACCCTGCGTCATGACATCGGCCTGCGCGCGCTGCGTGGCCGCGACGCCTGGGATGCCTAAAGTCCGAGAGGGATGAGACGGATGGACGAGAAGAACGAAGAGCTCGTGGACGCGCAGATCGTCGAAGAGGACAGCCGCATGTATGGGCACGCCGAGGGCGAGCCTGGTGGCGAGGTCGCTGACGAGCCGGCGCTGGTGCTGGGCGACGACGACCCGCACGATGCCGAGCTGCACGAGAAGATTCTTTCGGAGGAGTGCGCCTGGAAGGGCAAGATCCTCGACGTCCATCGTCTTGAGGTTGAACTGCCCAACGGTCACCGCTCCGCCCGCGATATCGTTCGCCATCCGGGTGCGGCGGCCGTTGTGGCACTGACCGAGAGCGGCAAGATCGTACTGGTGCGTCAGTACCGCACCGCCATCGACCGCGTGACGGTCGAGATTCCCGCCGGCAAGCTCGATCCAGGCGAGGACCCGCTCGATTGCGCCAAGCGCGAGCTGCACGAGGAGACGGGCTTTAGGGCCGGTCGCATTCGCTTTTTGACGTCGATCGTCACGACCTGCGGCTTCTGTGACGAGATCATTCACATCTACCTGGCCACCAAGCTTGAGTTCGATGCGCCCAACCCCGATGATGACGAGTTTGTCAACGTTGATCTGGTGCCGCTGCACGAGCTGATCGACGCCGTGCTCGACGGCAAGATCGAAGATGCCAAGACCGTCGTGGGCGCCTTGGCCTGCGATAGCATCGCGCATCGCCTTGGGGGCGCGGAGCTCTAACGAGTGGGGATAGCCCTGGGACAAGTACTGATGATTGCTTTGTCCCAGGGCCTTACGTTGCCGATATTTCTTTGAGGATCACATGCTGAAGAGGTTTCTTTCGTATTACAAGCCCCAGATGGGGCTTTTTGTTGCCGATACTGTTTGCGCCCTGGTGCTTGCCGCCATCGACCTGGCGTTTCCTATTATTCTGCGCAATCTGACTGGTGGGCTCTTTACCCAGGGTCAGGCTGCTATTATGCAGGCGCTCGGTATGATCGCGGTTGGTCTGGTGCTGATGTATGCCATCCGTTGCGCCTGTCGCTACTTTGTGAGTTACTGGGGCCACGTGATGGGCGCGCGCATGGAGTCCAAGATGCGCGAGGACCTGTTCGATCAGTACGAGCGCTTTAGCTTTGCGTATTTCGATCGCAACAGCTCGGGTGACATGATGAGCCGCGTGGTCAACGACCTGTTCGATATCTGCGAGGCGGCACACCACGTGCCCGAGTGGATTATCATCTGCGGCATCGAGATCGTCGGCTCGTTTGTGATTCTCTTTGCTATTGCCCCGGTGCTGGCGCTTGCTATGGCCGTGGTGACGGCGGTGTTTGCGGTCATCATGTTTTGGCAGAACATGCGCATGCGCGAGGTCTTTAGCGACAACCGCAAAAAGATCAGCGGTATTAATGCTCAGCTGCAGGATTCGCTGGCCGGCATGCGCGTGGTCAAGAGTTTTGCGAACGAGGAGGCTGAACGCTCCAAGTTCCGCGCCTCCAACGACCGCTATCTTTCGTCCAAAGAGAATATGTATCACGCCATGGGCGTTTACACTGCGACGTATGGCCTGCTCTCGGGCGTGTTGTACGTGATCGTGGTGCTGCTGGGTGGTTGGCTGGTCGCCCAGGGACAGCTGCAGGCGGTCGATATGGCGACCTTTGCACTCTATATTTCGCTGTTCTGCACCCCGCTCGAGACGCTTGTGAACTCGGCTGAGACGTATCAGAAGGCCATCGCCGGCTTTAAGCGTATGGACGAGGTGCTTTCGACCGCCCCGGATATCCAGGATAAGCCGGGTGCCACGGACCTGCAGGTGACGGCTGGCGCGGTTGAATATCGCGACGTGTGCTTTAGCTACGAGGACGTTGAGCTCGGCGCAGGCGAAGGGGCTCGTCCCGTGATCGACCATATGAATCTGTCCATCAAGCCCGGACAGACCATTGCCCTGGTTGGCCCCTCGGGCGGTGGCAAGTCCACAACGTGTTCGCTGCTGCCGCGCTTTTATGACGTGGCTGCTGGATCCGTTAGCATCGACGGCCAAGACGTGCGCGACGTGACGCAGCAGAGCCTGCGCCGCGCCATTGGCCTGGTGCAGCAGGATGTCTATCTGTTTGACGGTACGATTGGCGAGAACATCGCTTACGGCAAGCCAGGCGCCACGGCAGAAGAGGTCGCCGAGGCCGCCCGCCGCGCCAATATCGATGCCTTCATTGAGTCGCTGCCGCAGGGCTACGACACGGTCGTGGGCGAGCGCGGCAGCCGTCTTTCGGGCGGCCAGAAGCAGCGCGTAGCCATTGCGCGCGTGTTTCTCAAGAACCCCAAGATCCTGATCCTGGACGAGGCGACGAGCGCCTTGGATAACGAGAGCGAGGAGGCGGTGCAGGAGTCGCTCGAGCGCCTGGCGCGCGGTCGCACCACGATTATCATCGCCCACCGTCTCTCGACCATTAAACATGCCGACGAGATTGCGACCGTCGAGCATGGTCGCGTTGTGGAACGTGGTACGCACGAGCAGCTTCTCGCCCGCGGCGGCACCTATGCCCGTTACTATCGAATGCAGTTCGAAGGTGCGCGTGCGCACGAGCTCGACTGATTGATATGACAGGAAGTTTATGGCTGACAAGAACCCTTTGACTCCGGAAGAAGTGACGGAGTTATTCTCCGAAATCGATGCATCCGGCGTCTTGGATCCTACGCTCGCCAAAAAGCGTACCGAGCGCATGCGCGAGAAAGAGGCTGCCGTCAAGCGCGGTGACAAGGCGACGCTGGCGCGGCTGCGCAGCGAGGATCGCGCGAGCCAGGCAAAACATATCGACCCACTGTCCGAGGACGATCCTTCGGGCTCGCAGGTGAGCCATACCATTACGAAGACTGCCATGGTCGTGGTTATCGGCATCTTGGTGCTGATCGTGGGCATGCAGATTGGCTACGGCGTGATGCGCCGTCTGAATACCGCCAATCTGTCCGAGAGCGTTTCGGTCGATACCGTTTCGACGGCGCTCAAGGGCGGCCTTGAGTGGGGTAACGGCTTTACGCAGTTCCCGCTCGACTTTAGCGTCGACGAGGCGGACGAACGTACGGGCACGGTTGAGGTGACGGTGTTGGACACGTCGTCTGCCAACGAGCTCGAGCTGCTGTCTAACGGGCAGATTCAGGCTGCAGCGCTTGCGACCAACGCGCTGCTCAACGATAAGATCGACCGCGTGGTGTACAACGTGCACGCCTATATCGACGAGGACAGCAATATCCAGCATGATTCCTTCTTTGGCATGTTCCCCGCGCGGGGTCATCAGAGCGCCATTTTGACGTTTGTGTGGACCAAGAGCTCGTCAAATGCCACGAGTATCGACTGGAAGATGCGTATCGTGAGCATGGACGACACGATTGCCGAGCGCATCCAAAAGCAGGTGAACTCGGTATCGTCACTGATTGAGGACCCGGCGGTAAGCCAGACCAAGATCACGGAAGAAAAGGCTGAGCGCGACTTGGAACATCGCCTGCACGGTCGCGAGATCTTCCGCGGTGGCAAGCCCGACCGCACGCCGTCTGATCTGCTGGAGCAGGACAAATAAGACGCCATCATCCCGTGTGAGCCAAGTGCCCGCGCGGGATGATTTTTCTGGGACGGGGATTAAATAATCATTCTGTTATGTATGCAGTTGGCGACAAAGTCCCGCGCTCAGAATGATTTTTTATTCCCCGTCCCAGAAAAATCATTATGCATGGAAAGTCATAATTATCATTTCGTAAACATTTCGATGAAATTAACGCCATGGCGCATACTTGCGGTTAAAATACCGCAAGGCCTAACTACCAACCTTTAAGCCGGTCCGGAGAGACCGGGAAGGAGAATTATGGCGAACAACCATACTGCGGGCACTGCTGCCCGCACCTTCGCGCCCAGCGAGCTTTGCCAGCGCATGCTGGCCAAAACCAGCAAGGGCACCTGCGGTCCCTGCATCCTGTACCTTGAGGATGGGACCATTTTTTATGGCCGTGCATGCGGTGCCGAGGGTACCGCGACCGGCGAGGTCTGCTTCAACACCTCGCTTGAGGGCTACTTTGAGGTCATGACCGACCCGAGCTATGCCGGCCAAATCGTAACCATGACCTATCCGCAGATTGGCAACTACGGCATCGACGAGACCGACGTCCAGTCGGCCTTCCCCGGTGATGCTACCCGCCCCGCGAGCGCTCCCGCCATGCGCGGCATGATCGTCCGCGACATGTGCGCCACGCCTTCCAACTGGCGCTCGGCCGTCAGCGTGCCGGAATACCTGCGTGCCCATGACATCGTCGCTATCGAGGGCATCGACACCCGAGCCCTGGTGCGCCACCTGCGCGACAACGGCTCCAAGATGGGTATTATCTCGACGGAAATCTTTGACGTCGCCGATCTTGCCGATCGTCTGGCCGCAGCGCCGACGCTGGTTGGCGAGAATCTGGTCAAGACCGTGAGCTGCCCCGCGCCTCACGAGTTTGTGGCTGCCGACCTGCCCGCTACGCATGACTTTGCGCTTGCCCCTGCCGCTCCTGCCCGCCACAATGTGGTCGCCTACGATTGCGGCGTCAAGCGCGGCATCCTAGAGGGTCTGGTCCGCGCCGGCTGCGACCTTACTGTCGTGCCGTGGGATACGCCCGCGAGTGAGGTGCTCGACATGAATCCCGACGGCGTCTTTTTATCCAACGGCCCCGGCGACCCCGATGCCGTGGTGGAGACCTACGAGCAGGTGCAGCAGCTGATCGGCAAGGTGCCGGTCTTTGGCATTTGCCTTGGTCACCAGATGATCAGCTTGGCGTGCGGTGCCCAAATGGAAAAGCTTAAATTCGGTCACCGTGGCGGTAACCAGCCGGTTATGAACCTGGTGAGCCGTCGCGTGGAGATCACCGCGCAAAACCACGGCTTTGGCCTGCTGTTCCCCAGTCTGGGCAAACTGATCCCGGAGCTTTCCGGCGGCGAGACCGAGCATGCGGCCGATGGCGACCTGCGCGCCTGGGTGCGTCGCGGCATCGCGCCGGTCGTGATGAACGAGCGCTTCGGCCGCATTCGCCTGACGCACGTGAACCTCAACGACGGCACCGCCGAGGGCATCCAGCTGCTCGACGCCCCATGCTTCTCGGTCCAGTACCACCCCGAGGCCTCGCCCGGCCCCACCGATGCCCACTATCTCTTTACCGCCTTTACGCGACTCATGGACGGCGAGGAGAACTACCTGGACATCGACACCGCGAAGGACCGCCTTGCCGGCTGGAATTTCGCCGAGTCCGAGAACGCTGCGACCGAGGAGAACTAACATGCCTAAACGTACTGACATCAAGCGTATCCTCGTCATTGGTTCGGGCCCCATCGTTATTGGCCAGGCCTGTGAGTTCGACTACTCCGGCGCCCAGGCCTGCAAGGTGCTCAAGGAGGATGGCTTTGAGGTCATCCTGGTCAACTCCAACCCGGCGACCATCATGACCGACCCGGGTCTTGCCGACCGCACCTATGTCGAGCCCATCACCGCGGAGTTTATCGAGCGCGTAATCAAGAAAGAGCGCCCGGACGCGCTGCTGCCCACGCTGGGCGGCCAGACCGGTCTGAACGCCGCCGTCGAGCTGGCAAAGGACGACACGCTCGACAAGTACGGCGTCGAGATGATCGGCTGCGACCTGGCCGCTATCGAGCGCGGCGAGGACCGCAAGCTCTTTAACGAGGCCATGGCCGAGATTGGCCTGGAGGTCGCGCGCTCGGGCTATGCCTATAGCGTGGCCGACGCCGAGGCTATCGCCGAGCGCGTGGGCTATCCCTGCGTACTGCGCCCGAGCTTTACCCTCGGCGGTGCCGGCGGCGGCATCGCGCATACCCACGAGGAGCTCGTCTCCATCGTGAGCCAGGGCCTGGAGCTCTCGCCTGCTCATGAAGTGCTGGTCGAGGAGTCCATCGAGGGCTGGAAAGAGTATGAGATGGAGGTCATGCGCGACCACGCCGGCAACGGCATCATCGTGTGCTCCATCGAGAATCTCGACCCCATGGGCGTGCACACCGGCGACTCCATCACCGTGGCGCCGGCGCAGACGCTCTCCGACCTTGAGTATCAGCGCATGCGCGTGGCCTCGCTCGCCATTCTGGAGAAGATCGGCGTCGAGACCGGTGGCTCCAACGTGCAGTTTGCCGTGAATCCCAACACCGGTCGCTTGATCGTCATCGAGATGAACCCGCGCGTGAGCCGTTCGTCCGCGCTGGCCTCCAAGGCCACGGGTTTCCCCATCGCTAAGGCCGCCGCGCGCCTGGCTGTGGGCTATACGCTCGACGAGATCGTCAACGACATCACCAAGGCCACGCCCGCCTGCTTTGAGCCCACGATTGACTACTGCGTGGTCAAGGTGCCGCGCTTTGCCTTCGAGAAGTTCAAGGGTACCGACCCCACGCTCACCACGCGCATGAAGGCCGTGGGCGAGATCATGGCGATTGGCCGCACCTTTGAGGAGGCCTTCGGCAAAGCCATGCGCTCGCTGGAGGACGGTCACCAGGGTATCTGCGCCGGTGGCAAGGAGGGTGCCGATAAGCTGAGCGACGATGATCTCGCTCAAGCCGTGGCCACGCCGACCGAGCACCGCATCTTCTTTGTGGTCGAGGCCCTGCGCCGCGGCTGGGATGTCGCGCACATCCATGCCATCTGCGGCATCGATCCGTGGTATCTCAACCGCATCAACGATATGGTGCAGGTTCAGGAGAGCATCCGCGGCCTGCGTGTGGAGGACATTGACGCCGACGCGATGCGCCTGCTCAAGCAGTATGGCACGAGCGACGCCGAGATCGCCGCGCTGACCGGCTCGGACGAGCGCTTTGTGCGCGCCTATCGCAAGGGTCTGGGCGTGGTTCCCAGCATGAAGACGGTCGATACCTGCGCTGCGGAGTTCTCGAGCGCCACGGAGTACCACTACAAGACGTACGAGAACATCTACCGCACGAGCCCGGATGCCAAGAAGTGCGTGGCTCCCGACGAGACCACGCCGGCGGACAAGCCCAAGGCGATGATTCTGGGCGCCGGCCCCAACCGCATTGGCCAGGGTATCGAGTTCGATTACTGCTGCGTGCACGCGAGCTACGCGCTGGCGGCCCGCGGCTTCGAGACCATCATGGTCAACTGCAACCCCGAGACCGTCTCGACTGACTACGATACCTCGGACCGCCTGTACTTTGAGCCGCTCACCTACGAGGACGTTATGGACGTCATCGATGTTGAGCGTCCCGACGGCGTCGTGGTGACGCTCGGCGGCCAGACCCCGCTTAAGCTGGCGCGCATGCTCGAGGAGAGTGGCGTGAACATTATGGGCACCAAGCCCGACGCCATCGACTTTGCCGAGGACCGCGAGCGCTTCGCCGCCCTGCTCGACAAGCTGGGCATTATGTATCCGCCGGCGGGCCAGGCCACCTCGTTTGAGGAGGCCGAGGCCGTGGCCGCGCACATCGGCTACCCGCTGCTGGTGCGTCCGAGCTACGTGCTGGGCGGCCGCGGCATGATGATCGCCTACGATGCCGAGCATCTGCGCGATTACATGGCCGAGGCTGCGCGCATTAGCCCCGACTACCCGGTGTATCTGGACCGCTTCCTGGAGGGCGCGATCGAGTCCGACGTCGACGCTCTGTGCGACGGCGAAGAGGTCTACATCGGCGGTATCCTGGAGCATATCGAGGAGGCCGGTATTCACTCCGGCGACTCTGCGACCTGCATCCCGCCGTTCAGCTTTAGCGAGAGCCTGCAGGCGAAGCTCCGCGAGACCACGCGCCGCATCGCGATGGCGCTGGGCGTACGCGGCCTGGTCAACGTGCAGTACGCCATCAAGGGCGAGACCGTCTACGTGATCGAGGCCAACCCGCGCGCAAGCCGTACCGTGCCGTTTATCTCCAAGGCCACCGGCGTGCCGCTGGCCAAGTGCGCGGCGCGTATCATGGCGGGCGATTCCATCGCGAGCCTGAGCCTGCCGAGCGACGAGCGTCAGCTGGACTGGTTCTGCATGAAGGAAGCCGTCATGCCCTGGGGTCGTTTCCCCGGTGCCGACGTTATCCTGGGGCCCGAGATGAAGTCGACGGGCGAGGTCATGGGTATCGCCAAGAGCTATCCCGAGGCATACGCCAAGACGCAGCTGGCGATCGACTACAAGCTGCCCGACCCCAGTGCCGGCAAGGTCTTCATCAGCGTGTGCGACCGCGACAAGCGCCACATCCTTTCGGTCGCGCGCATCCTGCGCTACCTGGGCTTTGACATTTGCTCTACCGAGGGTACGGCGCGCGTGCTGCGCGGAGGCAACGTGACGTGCGAAGTCGTGGAGAAGATTAGCGGTCCGCACGACGGCGAGCGTCCCAACATCGGTGACCTGATCGCCGATGGCAAGATCGCGGTGATCATCAATACGCCGTACGGTCCGGGCTCGCGTGGCGATGGCTACCTGCTACGTACCGAGGCCGTGCGTCGCGGTGTGACCTGCGTGACGGCGATGTCTGCCGCCAACACGTACGTGAGTGCCATCGAGGCCGTGCGCGAGGACCAGCAGGGTCATGGCAGCGCCAATGACATGGGCATGGACGTCATCGCCCTGCAGGACCTGCCGCAGCACACGGTGTAGTTGACCTGGCCGGCCGGGGCGGCAGCCGGACACTTTCTCTCGGAAACTGGGCTTCGCGAAGTTTTCCGAGAGAAAGGACCGCCTCCCGCCCCGGCCTGCGGTGACTTGGCTGCACCGTGTGCTGCCGAAGGGGCTTTGCGCGATGACTAGGGCTGAAAAAGAAAGTGAGTGTGGGCCCTGCCGTTCGTTCGAGCGGCAGGGCCCACTCTTTGTATGGAGGCCTTTTTACTGTTAGTCGAGGACGCCTCTGGACAGTTAGTTCAAATTCGTGTTTTCTAGAGAGTAGGAGAAGATCGATTTGGACTCATTCAGCCTATTTTTGGCAATCTGAATCGATAAAGACGCTCTGTCAAGCTGGGAACGGCCCAATACTGGGTCCGCGCCGGCTTCCAAGCGGCAGTTTCGTGCCCAAGGCCACGGCCAAATTATACGTATCTGAACTAACTGCCCATCACTCTCCGCCAACCTTTTTATCCAAACCAAATCAGCCAACGTACGCCATGGCAACCCCCGGTAGGTCGCAGGGTGGCGGCTGAGCCTTTCCCTCGGGAAACTTCGCGAAGCCCAGTTCCCGAGGGAAAGGTATGGTCTGTGTAATACCAGATAAACAGTACATTTTTGCTAGATTGGTATTTGACTGAAGAACCAATTGGTATGGCTTATTAAGCCTACCTTGCCGTTGACGCTCATTTTACTGCCGTTGGTGGACTTCCGAACTTGGTTGCGCAAGTGCTCCCATATATTGATATGACCTAGTAGGTGGCTATCTGGTTACTACCAGTTGGCCCCTTGGTAACGGGTGGCCCCATTGTGCGGAATGTACCGAACATCCCCGTTTGATACGTTTTCCCATGCTGCCGGGGGGGGGCGTCCTCGGCATGTCGGAAGAAAGGAGCCCAGGTGCGCAGGAATTCCATTTTTACGAAACGGTGGGTGAAGGGAAGCGCGGTCCTCGTTGCCACTGCAGCGACGCTCGTGTTTGCCAATCCCCAGCAGGCGATTGCCACGCCACTCAAGGGCGTCGACTCAGCGACCGTGTCCCAGTCTGCCTCGAATGTCGTCGACATCGATTTCGCTGACGGCATCAAGGGCCGTATTACGTTCCTCGAGGACGGTATTTTCCGTTATAACGTCGACCCCAAGGGTGAGTTTTCCGATTACGCCACACCGCGCAGTAAGTCCCACACGGCTAAAATCCAGGCTCAGCCCGATACCTCGGACACCTACAGCAAGCCGAGCGCGACGGTTGCCGACAAGGGCGACACTATCGAGATCACCGGCGGAAAGGCGACCGTGATCCTGGACAAGGCGACTGGCAAGATGAGTATCAAGTCAGGCGACCGTGTCGTGGTTTCCGAGTCCGCGTCCCTCGACCTTGATAAGAAGGGTACCGTCCAGACGCTCGCCAAGGAGAAGTCCGAGAACTTCTTTGGCGGCGGCACCCAGAACGGACGCTTCCTGCACACCAACCAGACCATCGCCATCTCCAACACGAACAACTGGACTGATGGCGGCGTTGCCTCGCCCAACCCGTTTTATTGGACGAGTGACGGCTACGGCGTACTCCGAAACACGTTTGCAGAGGGTTCCTACGACTTCGGTTCCACGGACTCATCGACGGTCACGACTTTGCACAGCGAGAATGAGTTTGATGCCTACTACTTCGTGGCGACCAACGAGGGCGCTTCGAACGTGGCAACCGAGATGCTGCAGGACTACTACAAGGTGACCGGTAACCCGGTACTGCTGCCCGAGTACGGGTTCTACCTTGGTCATCTTAATGCCTATAACCGTGATGGCTGGTCAACGACCTCGGGTCAAAAGAAGTGGGAGACCAAGGGCAGCAAGTCCTCGAGCGAGAAGGGCGACGTTAAGTACGAGTCTGGCATGTCGACGGGCTACAAGCTCGACGGCACACTTGCGGCCGAGACGCTCAACGGTGAGGGCCCTTCGGTTGATACCGAGAACATGAAAGCGACCGATTTCGACCGCCAGTTCTCTGCTCGGCAGGTTATCGATGACTACGAGGACAACGACATGCCGCTCGGTTGGTTCCTGCCGAACGACGGCTACGGCGCCGGCTATGGCCAGAACGGTTACTACAAGACCGGCGGCGTCAACTCCGACGGAACGAGCTCGGCCGACCGTCTTAACGCTGTGCGTGCCAATGTCGACAACCTTAAGAAGTTCACCGAGTATGCCAACTCCAAGGGTGTGAGCACGGGCTTGTGGACCCAGTCCAACCTTGAGCCCGACAGCAACTCCGAGACCCCGTGGCACCTGCTTCGCGACTTCGACGCCGAGGTCAAGACGGGAGGCATCTCTACCCTTAAGACCGACGTTGCCTGGGTTGGATCTGGCTACTCCTTTGGTCTTAATGGCATCAAGACAGCTTATGACACGGTGACGACCGGCGCTAACAAGCGCCCCAACATCATCACGCTCGATGGTTGGGCCGGCACGCAGCGCTTTGGTGGCATTTGGACCGGCGACCAGTATGGCGGTAACTGGGAGTACATTCGCTTCCATATCCCCACGTATATCGGTCAGAGTCTTTCGGGCAACCCCAACATCGGCTCCGACATGGATGGCATCTTTGGCGGCGACCCCATCATCTCTGCGCGTGACTACCAGTGGAAGACGTTCACGCCCTCTATGCTTGACATGGACGGTTGGGGCACCTACCGTAAATCGCCCATGACGCACGGCGATCCCTACACAGGCATCTCGCGCTTCTACCTCAAGCTCAAGGCGCAGCTCATGCCCTATATCTACACGAGCGCGGCCTCGGCGGCCAACATCGACACGGGTAACGGCGATGCCGGCCTGCCCATGATCCGCGCCATGCTGCTTTCCGACAACTCCGAGTACGCCGCAAGCACTTCGACGCAGTACCAGTATATGTTCGGTGAGAACTTCCTAGTGGCACCGGTGTATCAGGATACCCAGGCAGACGAGAACGGCAACGACATTCGCAATGGGATTTACCTCCCCAACTACGGCACCGACGAGAATCCCACCATCTGGATCGATTACTTCTCGGGTAAGCAGTATCGCGGCGGCCAGGTTCTCAACAACTACGAGGCTCCGCTTTGGAAGCTGCCGCTGTTTGTGAAGGCCAACGCTATCGTGCCGATGTACGCCGAGAACAACAACCCCGAGGCAGTGAGCGACACCAACACCAAGGGTACCGACCGCAGTCAGCGTATCGTCGAGTTCTTCGCCACCGAGGGCGACGGCACCTTTACGCAGTACGAGGACGACGGCTCCTCCATCGAAAACAACACGACTGAGGACGATTCCTACGGCACGATCGACAATATCTCCTACGGTGAGCATGTGAGCACCGTCTACAGCTCCAAGGCCGCAGGCGGCACCGCGACCTTTACCGCCGAGGCCTCGAAGGGCGGCTACAACGGCTACGACTCCAACCGCACCACGACCTTCGTGGCCAATGTGTCCGCCAAGCCCACGAGCGTTGTCGCCAAGAACGGCGGATCCGCACTCAACGTGGTTGAGGTCGACTCGCAGGAGACCTTTGACGCCGCGACCCCCGAGGCCGGCCAGGCGGTCTACTTCTACAGCGAGACCCCCAACCTCAACCACTACGGCAGCGATGCGGACGGCACCGAGGCCGAGCAGGGCGAGAGCTTTAACAACACCAAGATCACCACGAACCCCAAGGTCTACGTCAAGTTCGCGAAGACCGATGTTGCTGCAGCGGCGCAGACGCTTGAGCTGGGCGGTTTCATGAATGCCGACGCCACGCTCACAGCCGATCGCCTCAACGAGAACCTCTCCGCACCCACGAACCTTGCTGCCCCCGAGGACGTCACGACCCCAACGAGCATAAAGCTCACCTGGGGAAAGGTCGATGGTGCTACCTCCTACGACCTTAAGGTCGACGGCACTGTGTTTGCCGTGGGTGATGCGGCCGAGTTCACGCACACCGACCTCGCCTACAATAGCAAGCACACCTACCAGATTCGTTCGCGCAACGCCGAGGGTTACTCCGCCTGGAGCGATGTGCTCGAGGCGAACTCCGCACTCGATCCGTGGCGGAACGTCCCCGACGCCGAGGAAATCACCTGGGAGGGCTCACTTTACGGCAGCCATAAGGCCGAGCTTGCCTTCGACCATGAGTTCCAGTCGGGCGACGGCGGTTTCCACTCCGGTGGCAACGATCTGGGCAAGGCGCTTACCGTTGACTATGGACGCGCTTACAAGCTCGATAAGCTCGAGTACTATCCGCGCGATGACGCCGGCAACGGCACTGTGACCAAGATGCGTGTTGAGACGAGTCTCGATGGCGTCCACTGGACGAGCCAGGAGGTCGATTGGGCACGTTCCGCTGATTGTAAGACGGTAGCGTTTGACGGCACCGTGGCCGCCCGTTACGTGCGCATGACACCGCTCGCCTCGGTCGGCAATTTCTTCTCCGCGTCCGAGATTGCCATCTACAAGACCGACGGCACGGATGGCTTCGCCGTGGGCTCCAACCTCAACAAGGCCACGATCTCCGACGGAGACTACTCCAACATGAAGAACTATCTGGGCCTCGAGAACCGCGAGCCCGATACCCCGACGTTCGGTTCGCAGATCCGCGACCACTTCGCCGACCTCAACGATAACGGCGTTTACGACGTCTACGATTACTCGTTCACCATGGCGGGTCTTGACGGCGGCACTAAACAAAAGGGCAAGGTCGCAGGTTCGCTCGCGGTGATTCCGAGCAAGACCGAGGTCGAGGCCGGTGATGAGATCACCGTTGATGTCTATGCGGCCGACGCCAAGAACGTCAACGCCCTGGGCGCTCTCGTCAACTTCAAGAGCGACCAGTTCGAGTTTGTGTCCGAGAGCATCGCGCAGGACGGCTCGACTGCCGGCATGGAGAACCTGTCTCGCGAGAAGGTCCAGTTCGCGGACAGAACGCAGACTATCAATCTCGCCTTTGCCAACCGCGGCGATGGCAAGCTCTACAACGGTACCGGCGCGGTGGCGAGTTTCAAGCTCAAGGCCAAGACCGCCGGCAAGGTCGAACTGCCCTCGACATCTTGGCTCATCGGTCCGGCATGCGACGCACTTGAGTTTGCGAGCGACGGCACGGTGACGATGCCGGATGTTCCTCAGCCAACGGTCGCCGAGTACGGTCAGGATGCCTTCAACATCACGATGACCAACGATGAGCTCACGACCGACGACGGGACCAACGTCGAGAAACTTATCCAGCAGAAGAGCTATAACGCGCTGTTCGATAATAACGAGGGCGACAACGGCTTTGAGTTCCTATGGAACTGGAGCGGCAACTGGGACAGCGAGGGTAAGCTTCCGAGTTACGTGAAGCTTCCCACCACGATGACATTCGCATTTAAGACGCCTTCGAAACTCGATAGTGTCGAGGTCGTTAACCGCAACGGTGGCAACGGAACCGTGCAGAAGATCAAGGCTGTCGTGACGTTCGAGGATGGCTCGACCCAAGAGTTCGCGGGCGGGGAGTACGATTCCTTCCGGGCTCGCTACGCTTTTGGCCTCTCTGCCGAGAACAAGGGCAAGAAGGCGACCAAGGTCGAGGTCACGCCGCTTGAGGCATCGGGTGACCAGATGCTCACACTGCGTGAGGTCAACTTCAACTACACGCAGGGTGTCGAGGCCATCGAGGGTGTCGAGCTAGGCAAGAACCAGACCGAGTTCTTTGAAGGCGACGCTACGCTCGTCGACGCCAAGGCCACGCCTGAGAGCGCCGGCTACCCCTATGTGACGGTCGAGAGCTCCGACCCCTCTGTGGTAAGCGTCTCCGCTGTTCAGGCTGGCGATAGCGTGAGCTACTACCTGCGTGCCAACAAGGCCGGCAAGGCAAAGATCACGGTGGCGTCGGTACTCGACCCCTCCAAGACCGCATCCTATGAGGTCGAAGTCAAGGCTGGTGTCGATACCTCTGCGCTCGTGGCAGCGCTTTCCGAGGCCGCGGGCTACAGCGAATCCGTCTACACTAAGGATTCCTATGCAGCTCTCACCGCTGCGGTCGAGGCGGCTCAGAAGCTCCTCGACGGCGGCCAAGGCAGCTATAGCAAGAAGGATGTCGCAGACGCCACAGCCAAGATCGAGAAGGCAATCGACGGCCTCAAGATGCGCCCTGTCGATGAGAAGATTCTTATCAACACGCCCGAGAACCGCAAGAACGTCAAGGTGGCCGGCTTCTCGAGTGAGGCCGACTACGAGGGCAGCAACGCCGTCAACGCTCTCGACGGCGACGAGCGGACGCTTTGGCACAGCGACTGGGCCCATGGGACCGGTATGCCCCAGTATCTGAGTGTCGACCTGGGCCGCGACTACGATCTCACCGACGTTACATTCCTGCCGCGCCAGGACGGCGGCACTAACGGCGATATCTTCGAGGCCGAGATACTGGTCTCCGACACTGCCGACGGTTATGAGATGGGCACCGCCGCGTCGATGGGTACGTTCGCCTTCGACAATGACGGCCGCGTGCTCACCGACCGTGGCGACTGGAAACAGATGAGCTTTGGCGCCGCGCGCGGTCGCTACGTGACCGTCAAGGTGATTCACGCCGGCGGTGGCAACGTTGATGCCTACTGCAGCATGGCGGAGCTCAAGTTCTACGGTACGGCCGTCCCCGATCCGGTGGCGAAGGATGATCTCGCTACCGCGATCGAAAAGGTTGATGCCGAGGTTGCTGCCGGCGACCTCAAGGCCGGTGACTACACCGAGGCCTCCTGGACGGCGCTCGAGAACGCCCTGGCGAGCGCCCGCGCCATCTTGAGCGACGAGAAAGCCACGCAGGACGAGGTCGACCAGGCGCTCAGGGCGCTCGAGAGCGCCCGCGGCGCGCTCGAGAAGACCCCGGTGGCCCCGGTCGAGAAACCGACTAAGAAGCAGCTCAAGGCCCTGGTCAAGCAGGCGAAGGAGACTGACACTAGGGGCAAGACGGCCGAGTCTGTCAAGGCCCTGACGGATGCCATTACCTACGCCGAGGACGTCTTGGGTGCTGAGAATGCTTCCGACACCCAGCTCCAGGCGGCCTATGACCAGCTCAAGCTGGCTATTGAGAGCCTCAAGGATGCCGATTCCGGCAATCAGGGCGGCTCGGGCAACCAGGGTTCCGGCAATGGCTCGAACGGCGGCAACCAGGCGGGCAAGCCCGCAGGCGACAAGGCCCAGGGCAGCAAGAAGAACGGTTCGGCGATTCCCAATACCGGAGACCAGACGGCGGCGACCGTCGCGACCGTCGGTGGTCTTGGCGCCATCATCGCCGCGATCGGCGCTTTCTTCCATCGTCGCAGCAAGGCTAAGTAGCCCCAGCAACAGCTAAGCAAGCGTGCCCGCCGTCCCACCCAAGGACGGTGGGCACGCTTTTTGAATGTAGGCGGAAAGCTCCGACCCTTCGGCCTTAATCTCGCAAAGCGTTCCGTCTCCCGCCGAACACATCAGCATCGGCGGCTATACTTGAATTATTTGCAGTTAAGGGTCGCGGATTCGCCGCGTCACCGCTCTCAACAGGAGGTCTTTGTTTATGGCAGATCAAAAGCCGGTTGTCGGGATCATCATGGGTTCCAAGTCCGATCTGGGCGTTATGGAAGGCTGCACCGCCGAGCTCGAGGCACTGGGTGTGCCCTATGAGCTCGTGATCGCGAGCGCGCACCGCACGCCGGCGAAGGTCCATGAGTGGGCCTCGACCGCTGCCGACCGCGGCATCAAGGTGATTATCGCTGCCGCCGGCAAGGCTGCTCACCTGGGCGGCGTCGTGGCTGCGTTTACGCCGCTGCCGGTCATCGGCGTGCCTATGAAGACGAGCGATCTGGGTGGTATGGACTCGCTGCTGTCGATGGTGCAGATGCCTTCGGGCGTGCCCGTTGCCTGTGTTGCCATCAACGGTGCCAAGAACGCCGCCATCTACGCCACGCAGATCCTGGGCGCCTGCGACCCCGAGTACCGCAAGGTTATCGAGAAGATGAAGCAGGAGATGGCTGACGCCTAAGCGCTCTGCCAGTCCATTTGCAGCATAAGGAGAGCCATGTCCGACTATCAGGGAAAGCGTTTTTCGGCTTCTCGGATTCCCGATCCAGCCAAGTCGGGAGCAGCCCGCGCGCCGCAGCAGGGTCGGACATCCTCTCCTCAGCAGCCGCGCGCGCCGCGTCCCGTGACGCCGGCGAAGCATCGCCGTCAGGATACGCCGGCTGCATATCGCCCTTCGTCATACAGTACGGCCAAGAAGCCACCTCGCTCTTCGGCGCATGCCGCGCCATCGAGCTATACCGAGCCGTCGCGTAAAAAGCGCCGCTCCGTCATTCCCATTTTGCTCATCATTATCGGCATTGGCCTGATCGTTGCCGCTGCCGCCATCTTTATCAACGCGCAGATTGGCTACAAGCAGGCGAGCGAGTCGTATCAAAAAATCGAAAATCAATATGTGAGCGACAAGGACGCCAGTGGCGTGCCAATTGTCGACTTCAATGCGCTGGCCCAGACAAATCCCGAGGTTGTGGGTTGGATTTACGCGCCCGGCACCAACATCAACTACCCCGTGGTGCAGACCAACAACAACTCCAAGTACCTCAACACGCTGTTTGACGGTACGGCCAATGCGTCGGGCGCCATCTTCCTGGATAGCGACGACACCGCGCCGGGCATGGTGGATCAGCAGACCACGATTTACGGTCATCATATGAACGACGGTTCGATGTTCAACGTGATTTCGGATACGACCGATCAGGCGACGTTCGACAGCATGGAATACGTGTACTACATCACGCGTGATGCGACGTATAAGTTGCGCCCGCTGGCGACCAAGGTGGTCGAGGACACGTATGCCAAGGCGCGCACGCCCAACTTTGAGGGCGATGACGGACTGAAGAATTACCTGTCCGAGATGCTCGATGGTGCCTCGGCCGTGGCGAGCGATGCCACCGATCGTGCCGCTTCGGCAACCAAGATCGTAACGCTTGTGACTTGCCGTTCGCTGTCGCTGAGCAACACACGCGCCGTCATGGTACTCACGCCGGTCGAGGAATAAGTGGTTCGAGAGTAGCTAAAAAAGCCCCGTCCCAAAAGATAACCCTGGAAATCAAAAGGAGAAATGATGCTTGAGAACGGCAAATCGATGCCTTCGGTTGATGCCTGGCTGCGCGAAGCCAAGGCCGATGTTTCGGCGGCTAATTGTGGGATGTACCTGACACACAACGGCGTGGTGCGTGCGACGCCTAAGTCCGAGGTGCGTGGGGTCGAGACAGATGGTGTGGCGCCTGGACATAAGGTGGGCGGCATGGTGTTTGGCTTCGATGCCGATAAGGTGCAGGCTGCTATCGAGGCAACGCGCGCGATGCCGGGTATCGGCTATGTGCGCGTGTGGCTGGCGAGCGGTGAGCTTACCGTGGGCGACGACATCATGCTCGTGCTCATTGGCGGAGACATTCGCCCGCATGTGGTCGACGCACTGCAGGCGCTCGTCGGTACCATCAAAAATGAGTGTGTGAGCGAGGTCGAGCGCGAGGCGTAGGGGCTTGCGTCGATAGAAGGGTCGTTTATAAAAATGCCCGCCGGTACGTGTGATACCGGCGGGCATTTTACGTTTTGGGCGCGGTGGGCGCTACACGCGCGTCGCATCCTTGGGGCTCATGGTCATGCTCTGGAAGCGGTTCTCCATGTAGTCGTTATCGAAGTACTTGCCGTAGAACTGCGCGACGGGAATATCCGGCTCCGTGCCGTTGACGCGCTGGTACCAGTAGTCGAGCGACTGTAGCGTCATGACGCCGTCGACCAGCATAATGACGGTAAAGATGACGGTAGCCGAGTAGCGGCTCTTCCACGGAATCATGTTGATGAGCTTGAGCAGCCTCGGCAGCAGCAGCTTGATCCAGATAAGGCCACCCAGGCCCCACAGGCAGGCAAAGCCCGTGCAGGTGCGTCCGCCCGTAAGGACGGCGAGTGGGTCGGGCATGCCGAACAGCTTCATGTGCGAGTAGCTCCACGAGACCACGCCAAATGAGGTCTGCATAAACCAGCCCACGAACACCTCAAAGCTCGCGCCGAGCACAGCGCTTACCAGGAAAATGATGATGGGGTTCTTTTTATAGAAGCGGTTGAGCACCATGGTCATGAGTACGGCGCCAAAGCCATAGATGGGGCTGAAGGGACCAAACAGCATGCCGGCGCGGTCCTGGTAGACGCCTGGGTCGTCGACCGTCATGTGCCAGATGTCCTCGGCGATCAGGCCGAGCACGCAGCAGACGAGGAATACCCAGAACAGGTTGAAGTAGTTGAGTTTGATATAGCCCTCGCCGGTTTCATCGCGGCCGAGCATGCCCTCGTCCGCGGCGTCGCGGTCGAGCATCTCCTGCAGGCGGCGCTGCAGTTCGCGCTCCTGGCGCAGCGTGGGGTCGACGGTTGCCGAAAGCGCGATGAGGATGCCGAGCTGGACGGCGGGACGAAGCAAGAAGAGCCCGATACCCTGGAGCATCACGTCGACCAAAAGCTCGACGACGGTGAATGCAATAAGGATGTAGGACAGGCGGGCGGCGTTGCGGCGCTGGTTTTTGATAAGGTCCAGGCCAAAGATGATCAGGATGACGGCACTTGCCGCAGAGAGCATGATGCCGGCGACGATAAGGCCGACCGCGACGAGCGTGTTGTCGCCGAGCTTGGCGGCGGCGTTGCCGTTAATGAGCGCGGTGATGACCTGCCACATAAAGGCGCCGACTGACGGGAGCGTGCCCACGCCGGACAGGATGCACAGGACGGCGTACACCTTAATGATGAGCGGGATCTTCCTGACCTCCGTGGCGCTGGGGACGCTGGGGTCGAGTTCGTTTCGATCCATACAGAACCTTTCTCGCTTTGTTGTAGGTTATAAGGATACGCCGCCGACCTGCCAAAAGACAGGACGAACGTCCCAATTGCAACTTTGTAATCCCCAACGGTGGACGCGGCGGCCATCTGGGAGCGCGGGTGCTTGCACTGGACAGACCGATAAAATGTTTGGCCGCAAAACGGATTATTAGCTCGGTGGGCTTTTAAAAAGCGCTGCTCATGCGCTGGGGAGCGTGTCGCGCCGTGCGTATAATAAGGCGGGTAACGCCAAAATACGAGGCTCTGAGGGGATGCCATGTCTCAAGAAACCATCCGCGCGGCCGAGCGTGCCGCGGGACAGGTGAACACCATGTCGACGTATGATCCGGACTCCGACCAGCTGCATGAGGAATGCGGCGTTTTTGGTGTGTGGGCGCCCGATCGCGACGTGGCTCGACTGACGTACTTTGGCCTGCGTGCACTGCAGCACCGTGGCCAAGAATCGGCGGGAATCGCTGTTGGTGACGGCGGTACGGTTATGGTCCGCAAGGATCTGGGCCTGCTCGACCGTGTGTTCTCCAATGCCGACTTGTCGACGCTCTCCGGTCAGCTGGCCGTGGGCCATGTGCGCTACGGCACCGCCGGCGCCAAGAGCTGGGAAGCCTCTCAGCCGCACCTCTCTACCATCAATAGCGTCATTATCGCGCTCGCGCACAACGGCACCCTCGTCAACACCGACGAGCTGCGCCGCCAGCTGATCGAGCTGGGCGTACCGTTCCTCTCCAATTCGGATTCCGAGGTCGCGACCAAGCTTATCGGCTACTTTACCCAGCGTACGGGCCACCTGCGCGAGGGCATTCGTAAGACCATGGAGCTTGTGCGCGGCGGCTACGCCATGACGCTCATTAACGAGCAGGCGCTCTACGCATTCCGCGACCCGCACGGCATTCGCCCGCTCGTGCTGGGCAAGCTCGTGGACGAGGGCCTGGATCAGGCCGACGCCGCATCCGTTTCGCAGCTGCCGTCGCAGGACGGCGCCGCGACGGTCGACGCCACCACCCATGTCACCCGCGCCGGCGGCTGGGTCGTCGCCTCCGAGACTTGTGCGCTCGACATTGTGGGCGCTGAGTACGTCCGCGACGTCCGTCCCGGCGAGATTTTGCGCATCAGCGCCGAGGGCCTTGTGTCTGAGCAGGGCGTGCCTGCCGCCGAAGAGCCTGCTAACTGCATCTTTGAGCAGGTCTACTTCGCTCGCCCCGACTCCATCATGAACGGCAAGAGCGTCTACGCCTGCCGTTATGACATGGGTCGTCAGCTGGCACATGAGGAGCCCGTCGAGGCCGACCTGGTTATCGGCGTGCCCGACTCCGGTCTGCCGCCCGCGGAGGGGTATTCGCACGAGAGCGGCATTCCCTTTGGCGAGGGCCTCATCAAGAATCGCTATGTGGGCCGTACGTTTATCGAGCCTACGCAGGAGCTGCGTGCCATGGGCGTGCGTATGAAGCTCAACCCGCTGCGCGACAACATCGAGGGCAAGCGCCTAGTCGTCATCGACGACTCCATCGTCCGCGGCACCACCATGGTGCAGCTCGTCAAGATGCTGCGCAACGCCGGCGCCAAGGAGATTCATATCCGCATCAACTCGCCCGAGGTCATCTGGCCGTGCTTCTACGGCATCGATACCGACGTGCAGTCGCAGCTTATCAGCGCCAACAAGACGGTCGACGAGATTTGCGAGTATATCGGCGCCGATTCGCTGGCCTTCCTTTCGGTCGAGGGCCTGCTGAAGGTCATGCCCAAGGGCGGTTACTGCGATGCGTGCTTTACCGGACGCTACCCCGTGGCGATTCCCGAGAGCTTTGGCCGCGACAAGTTCATGGAGGGCTTTAAGCCCCGCAACCTGGACAAGCCGCTGCACTTTGACGACGACGCCGTGGTCGAGAAATACGACGACCGCAGCTGGGAAGAGGAGCACGGCGAGGCCTAAAGCCTGCCATGTGGGGACAGGTTTATTTTGGTAGGTTTTACCTGCTGTTTTGTTGATATGACGGCGCGTGCCGTTATGGCACGCGCCGAAATGAACGCAACTATGAGCACCGTTTGGCGTCCGCGCGGCGCCACGGTAGTGGGAGAGGAAGGCTCAGATGAGCGACAGCAAGCATGTGACGTATGAGGACGCCGGCGTCGATACCGCCGAGGGCGGCCGCGCCGTCGACGCTATTAAGCAGATGGTCAAGGACACCAACCGCCCCGAGGTCATCGGCGGCATCGGTGGCTTTGGTGGCCTGTTCTCGGCCGCCGCGCTTAAGGATATGGAAGACCCGATCCTGATCAGCGGCACCGACGGCGTGGGCACCAAGCTCGTGCTCGCCCAGATCATGGACCGTCACGAGACGGTGGGCCAGGACCTGGTCGCCATGTGCGTCAATGACATTTTGGCTTCGGGCGCCGAGCCGCTGTTCTTCCTGGATTACGTTGCCATCGGTCACATTGAGGCCGAGCACATGGCAAAGATCATCAAGGGCGTGGCCGACGGCTGCAAGCTCGCGGGCTGCGCGCTCGTGGGCGGCGAGATGGCCGAGCACCCGGGCGTCATGGCCCCCGCCGATTACGACCTCGCCGGCTTTACCGTGGGTGTTGTCGATCGTCCCAAGATGCTCGACCCCGCGAACGTTCGACCCGGCGATGTGATCCTGGGCCTGCCCTCCACCGGCGTGCACTCCAACGGTTACTCACTCGTGCGCAAGGTCATCGGTGTCGACGGCATTAAGCCGGGCACGCCCGAGGCCGCCGCTAAGGCCGAGGAGCTGAGCCGTCCGCTCGAGGAGCTCGGCGGCGCATCGCTGGCAGACGCTCTGCTGGCCCCCACGCGCATCTACGTCAAGCCGATTCTGGAGCTGCTGCGCGGCGGCGCCAACGTTCATGCCATTGCCCATATCACCGGCGGCGGTATTACCGAGAACCTCAACCGCGCGCTCGCCGACGACGTCGACGCCGTGGTCACCCGCAACGGCGCCGAGATGGGCTGGGATGTTCCGCCCGTCATCACCTACGTGTCGCGTCAGGCCGAGCTTGCGCCCAACGAGGCATGCAAGACCTTCAACATGGGTGTCGGCCTGTGCCTGATCGTCGCCCCCGAGGACGAGGCTGCGGTTACCGAGGCCCTGGTCGCGCTGGGCGAGAAGCCGTTCCGCGTGGGCGAGTGCGTCGAGGGTTCCTGTAAGGTCGTGTACTCCGATGAGCGCTAACGAGCAGATGACTGCTGCCGAGGGCCTGGGCTTTGTGCCCTATAACCGTCCGACCGGCACTGATACCGCCGAGCCGCTCAAGATCGGCGTGCTCATCAGCGGGTCGGGTACCAACTTGCAGGCGTTGATCGATTTGATCGCCGCCGGCAAGCTCAACGCCTCGATTGAGCTTGTGGTGTCGAGCCGTCCTTCGGCTAAGGGTTTGCAGCGCGCTGAGCGCGCGGGCATCCAGACGCTCACACTGTCCAAGGATGTCTATGCCGATCCCATCGCGGCTGACGAGATCATTGCGCATGAGCTGCTCGAGCGCGGCTGCGAGTATGTGGTCATGGCCGGCTACATGCGCATGGTGCATACGCCGCTGCTGGCGGCGTTTCCCAACCGCGTGGTCAACTTGCATCCGGCGCTGCTGCCGAGCTTTACCGGCGCGCATGCGATCGACGATGCCTTTGCGCGCGGCGTCAAGGTGACCGGTGTGACCGTGCATTTTGCCAACGAGATCTACGACAACGGCCCCATCATCGCCCAGCGTGCGCTGGCTGTCGAGGAGGGCTGGGACGTCGACACGCTCGAGGAGCACATCCACGCGATTGAACATGTGCTGTATCCCGAGGTCGTGCAAATGCTCGCCGACGGCCGCGTTCACGTGCTGGAGAGCGGCAAGGTCGCAATTGATGCGCCTCGCGGCTAGTGGCGCACAGTACAATTTAGCCGAGTAGTCAGGGTGGTCATTGGCGCCAAGGCGCACGTGGCCACCCTTTGTTTTAGGTAGTCATTGGGGACGTTCTTGAATGACTAGTCGTTTAAGAACGTCCCAGGTGACTAGGTGAGAGAGGTGAGCGCATGGCGGATAACGAAGCGCTGTTTACGCCTGATCTGGTGTTTTTTGATTGGGAGTGTGCGACGCCGGATGAAGTGTTTGCGCAACTCGAGGACGAGCTTGCCCCGCGCGGCTACATTGCGCCCGGTTGGTTCGACGCCGTCCGCACGCGCGAGGACGCCTATCCCACGGGTCTCGCTATGCCGGCGGCAAACATCGCCATCCCGCACACCGATCCGGGATTTGTGGCCAAGCCCTATATCGCGGTGGTAAAGCCTGCTGTGCCCGTGACATTCAATGCTATGGCGGGCATGGGTGCCCCGGTGCCTGCGCAGATTGTCATCAACCTGGGTATTGCCGAGCCGGGCGGCCAGGTCGAGGCGCTTCAGGCGCTCATGAATATCTTTATGGACGCCGACGCTGCAGCCGATGTGCTTGGCCAAACCATGCCGCAGGGCATGGTCGACGCCATCCGTCGCCACTTCTAAGTCGGCATTTGGGGACTGTCCCTAACTGCCGGCAGAAAAGGAACGTCCCTAACTGCCAACTGCCAGACCTGTCCCCTTTGCACCAAAATGGTGCAGATTAACCTGTCCCCCATGCGCCAGGTGTGCCGCGGGGGCTGCGTTGTGACACAATGGCGTTTGTTCGATTCGTGATGCGAAAGGCCAAACATGGCAAATAAGAAAAAGAACCCCGAGGTCGCGCCGACGCCCGAGCAACAGGCTCGCGCCGCCTCCAGCTCTCGCAAGAAGCAGCGCAAGACCTATGTGTCCAAGACCGTCAAGATTGTCCTGGTGGTCATCGGCGTGCTGGCGATGCTGCTCTCCGTCTCGGCCATGGCGTGCTCCGGCCTGATGTCGCAGACCGAGGACACTAGTACAGGCTACAAACTCACCGGCGGTGTGGCTGCCACTATCAACGGCACCAACCTCACCGAGGACACCGTGACCAAGCAGATCATGAGCATGCGCACGTCCTACGGCTACACCAAGGACAAGGACTGGGCACAGTACCTGGTCGACAACGACCTCACGCCCAAGAAGTACCGCAAGCAGCTCATCGACTCCTACGCGCAGCAGATCCTGCTTCAGCAAGCGCAGAAGGAGAATGGCGTGACGGTGTCGGACGAGGAGGTCGAGAAGGCTTGGAAGGACGCGTGCAAGAGCGCAGGCGGCGCCAAGACTTTTAAGAAGACTCTCAAGACCTACGGCTACACCGAGGACACCTACAAGGATTCGCTCAAGGAGAGCCTGGCGCAGCAGAAGCTCAAGGATGCCGTGGCACCCACCAGCAAGCCCAAGGACAGCGAGATTGTCGATTACATCAATGAGAACCTGTCCAACTACAACGATGCCCGTCGTTCGTCGAATATCCTGATCAAGGTCGATTCCGACGCTTCCGACGAGGACAAGGCTGCCGCCAAGGCCAAGGCGCAGGAGTGCCTGGACAAGATCAACTCCGGCGAGCTGAGCTTTGAGGATGCCGTGGAGCAGCACTCCGACGATACCGGCTCCAAGGAGAAGAAGGGCGATGTGGGCTGGGACAAGCTCACCACCTTCGTCGACAGCTACCAGGCGGCGCTCGAGGGACTCAACAAGGGCGATGTGAGCGGCGTCGTCGAGTCGACCTATGGTTATCACATCATCAAGTGCACCGACTACTTCCATGTCGATAATCAGGTCGATGACATTAAGCAGGTGCCCAAGGACATCAAGAAGTACGTCTCCAACGTGGTGAAGACGCAGGCGGCAAGCACCGCGTACAGCGAGTGGCTGGAGCAGTACAAGAAGGACGCCGACATCACCGTTAACCCCATGCCCAAGGACGTGCCGTACAACGTCAGCCTGAAGGGCGTCACCAAGAGTTCGACCGACGATTCGTCGACGACTAAGTAATCATGGGGCGGCGCTCGTGTGAGTGCCGCCCGCACTATTGAGGAGGATTTGCAGATGACCAACGAAGAGCTGCAGAAGGAAATGATCGCGGCCATGAAGGCTAAGGACAAGGTTCGCCTGTCCATCATTCGCCAGGTTAAGGCCGAGGTGAAGAACATCGAGGTCAACGAGCGTCGTGATGTGATCGAGGAAGACGTCAACAGCATGATCAAGCGTCTGATTAAGCAGACGAGCGAGACGCTGGAGATGTCCATTAAGGCCGGTACCGACCAGGAGCGTACCGACAACCTGACCGAGCAGGTCAAGATTCTGGAGAGCCTGCTGCCCGCGCAGGTTTCGGGCGAGGAACTCGAGGCCCTGATCGAGCAGGTTATCGCCGAGCTGGGCGCGACCTCTAAGAAGCAGATGGGCCAGGTCATGGGCGCTCTGGGTAAGGCCACTGGCGGTAACTTCGATAAGCCGGCAGCAGCAAAGATCGTCGGCGCTAAACTAGCGTAATTTGTTACGCGGTTTTACCAAACCGCGTAACGGCTCGACGCTGCAAACCCGTACACACGGCAATCTGACGTTCAATTTCAAGGGCGCGACCATAAGGTCTGCGCCCTTTCATTTCACGTCACCTTGCTCGCGTGTACGGGTTTTCGCTGACTTATGCTCAACAAGGGCGGTTGGAGGAAGGGCGTCCCCCGCGGGCACTCATTGGGGACAGACTTAAATGAGTGCCCAATGAGCAGGTACTCATTTAAGTCTGTCCCCAATGAGTGCCAACGAGCAGGTGGAAGGTTGCGGGTTCTTTACGGGAATGTAGTGTGGGCTGCGGAAACGTGGTTCTTTCCGTACAATAGTTCAACTCGTGTAAACGCAGGGAAGGGACATTCATGGCAGACATGATCGAGATCAAGCATCTCAACAAGTACTTTGGCGACCTGCATGTGCTCAAAGATATCAATCTCACCGTCAAGCGCGGCGAGAAGCTCGTAATGATCGGGCCTTCCGGTTCGGGTAAGTCGACGCTCATCCGTTGCGTCGATTATCTGGAGGAGCCCACGTCGGGCGAGGTTGTCATCGACGGTACGCCGCTCACCAAAAAGAATCACTTGGAGATGGCTCGCAAGTACAGCTCCATGGTGTTTCAGCAGTTCAACCTGTATCCCAACATGACGGTGCTGGGCAACCTGACGCTCGCGCCCATCAAGCTGCAAAAGAAGAGCAAGGAGGAGGCGACCGAGATCGCCATCGCCGCGCTCAAGCGCGTCGGCATGGCGCATAAGGCCGGCGAGTATCCGCAGAATCTCTCGGGCGGTCAGCAGCAGCGCATCGCCATCGCCCGTGCCCTGTGCACCAAGCAGCCCATCATCCTGTTTGACGAGCCGACCTCGGCGCTCGACCCCGAGATGGTCCAGGAGGTTCTGGACGTTATGATTGAGCTCGCGCAGGAGGACATCACCATGATCTGCGTGACGCACGAGATGGGCTTTGCGCGCCAGGTGGCCGACCGCGTCATCTTTATGGAGGACGGCCGCATTCTGGAGGAGGGCACGCCCGAGCACTTCTTCGATAACCCCGAGAACCCGCGCTGCCGCGAGTTCCTGTCCAAGATTCTGCACTAGGCGCGGTGATGGACATGACGGATATGACGAGGGCGGCCGTGTCGCGCCGTCACTTTTTGCAGCTGGCGGGCGCCGGTATGCTTGCGCTGACGGGGTCCGCGCTTACCGGTTGCGGCGACTCCACCAGCGGCGAGGGCTCCGACAAGGGGTCCAAGCTTGCGGCCATTAAGTCGCGCGGCCATCTGAATGCCGGCGTTAAGAAGGATGTTCCCGGCTACGGCTATTACGACACCGCCAAGGGCCGCTTTGAGGGCATGGAAGTCGATTTGTGCTACCAGATCGCCGCTGCCGTCTTTGGCGTGAGCTACAAGGATGCCCGCGCCCAGGAGCTTGTCGAGTTTACCGACGTAACGCCCAAGACGCGCGGTCCGCTGATCGATAACGGCCAACTTGACGTGGTCGCGGCGACCTACACCATCACCGACGAGCGCAAGAAGAGCTGGGATTTCTCGACGCCGTACCGCACCGACTATGTGGGACTCATGGTCAAGAAGCGTTCGGGCTTTACCTCGATTGAGGACCTGGACGGCAAGGTCATTGGCGTGAGCCAGGGCGCTACCACGCAGAGCCTGATCGAGCAGATGATCAGGGACAACGGCTTTAGCTGCAAGCCCGAGTTTAGGGCCTTTAGCGGCTACCCCATCATCAAGAGTTCGCTCGACGCCGGCAATATCGACGTCTTTGCCATGGACCGCTCCACGCTGGCCGGTTATATGAACGAGACCGTTGAGCTGCTGCAGCCCGAGGTCAAGTTTGGTGAGCAGGGCTACGGCGTGGCGACCAAGAAGGGCTGCGACCTTTCGGCCGTGGTCGATCAGGTGGTTTGCGATCGCCTGGCCGACGGCTGGCTCGACCAAGAGGTCAAGACCTGGGGTCTTGTCTAGGCGCATCGTCCAAGGAAGGAATCAAATGCTCGAAGGATTGTTTGACGCCGACCGTTGGTCGACGACATTTCAAAACATGGGGCCCTTCTGGGAGGGCTTTGGCGTGACGCTGCAGGTGGTCGTTGCCGGTCTGTTGCTGTCGCTGGTGCTGGGCACGCTGCTGGGCGTGTTCTCTACCACTCGTTCGCGCGTGCTGCGCGCCATAAGCCGCGTGTATGTGGAGTTTTACCAGAACACTCCGTTGCCCGTGCAGGTGCTCTTTATGTACATGGCCGGTCCGCAGTTTTTGCAGGCCATAACCGGTGCCGACCAGCCGGTGCGCATCGCGCCGTTCGTGCTGGGCTTCTTGGGTGTGGGCCTGTATCACGCGGCTTACATTTCGGAGGTCATCCGCACTGGTATCGAGGCGGTTCCGCGCGGTCAGATGGAGGCGGCCCAGAGCCAGGGCTTCACCCGTGCGCAGGCGTACTGGTACATCGTGCTGCCCCAGACGTTCAAGATCATTTTGCCGCCGCTGTGTAACCAGGCGCTCAACCTGGTCAAGAACACGTCGGTGTTGGCACTTGTGGCTGGCGGCGACCTTATGTACCGTTCCGACAATTTTGTGAGTCTGTACGGTTACCTGCAGGGATACATCGTCTGCTGCCTTATGTACTTCATCATCTGCTTTCCGCTCGCCATGCTGGTGCAGTGGCTCGAGCGCCGCTCCAAGGAGCGTCCGCGCGGCGTGAGCCTGGCCGAGCTGGGGCTCGACAATGTAGAGGAGGCCTAGCGCATGGAAATCTTCAACGCGACCAACCTGCTCTACATTTGGGGCGGCTTTGTTAAGACAATCGAGATCTCGGCGCTGTCGATCTTTTTCTCGCTCATCTTTGGCACGGTGCTGGCGCTCGTTAAAAGCTATGCGCCCCGCCCGTTCCGTATTTTGGTGAGCGCCTATATCGAGCTGTTCCGTTGCACGCCGAACCTGCTGTGGATTCTGTTTATCTACTTTACGGTGCAGGGTTTGGACATTGTGATTTCGACCATCGCCTTTACGCTGTTTACCAGCGCTGTTATGGCCGAGATTGTGCGTGGCGGCCTCAACTCGATTCCGCGCGGCCAGTTTGAGGCGGCGCAGAGCCAGGGCTTTGGCTTCTTTGCCACCATGCGCTACATCATTCTGCCGCAGACGTTTAAGACGATCATTCCGGCGCTGTTTAGCCAGTGCACGACCGTCATCAAGGACAGCTCGTATCTTTCGGGCATTAACGTGGCCGAGCTCATGTACACGGCAAACGTCGTGATGGCCCACGCGATCGATCTGTCGCAGGTGCTTATGCTCTACGGCCTGGTGTTTGCGATGTACTTTGTGCTCAACTTTGGTATCTCGCTGCTGGTGAGGGCGTATCAACGCCGCATCGTGGCTGCATAGTCCTGCTTCCCCAAGCACGGCACCTTGCCCCTCAATCGTCGCTTGCGTACATTTAGTACGCGGCGCTCCTCTTTCGGGGCAATCTGCCGCACTTGGGAAACCAGGACGGTCGTAAGTGTCAAAATGGGAATCAGGAATCGCCTATTTCTCATTTGTTAGAAAGGAATCGCGATGAGCGATCTGGTGAATAAGAAGAGTCCTGTGGTCATTACCATCGCGCGCGACTTTGGCGCCGAGGGCCACGAGATTGGTCGCATGCTTGCCGACGAGCTGGGGATTCCACTGTATGACAACGAGCTGCTAGTGCGCGCATCGCTGCGTGCGGGCGAGTCGCTCGATAAGATGGCCGCCTATGACGAACGTCTGGCCGTGGAGAATATGGCGTTTCTGCCCGACCGCTACGATGCGCGTTCGTACTCGGACAAGTTGTTCCAAAAGATGAGCCAGGTGATTTTGGATCTGGGCGAGACCGAGAGCTGCATTATCGAAGGCCGTCTGTCCGATTATCTGCTGCGCAACAACCCCAACCACATCGCCGTGCTGGTGACTGCGCCCTTTGAGGACCGCGTCGAGATCGTGCGCAAGAAGCGCGGCCTCAACAAAAAGAAGGGTGCCAAGCTGGTCAAGCAGCAGCAGAAGGCGCGTGAGGCGTTCTATAAGCGCTACAGTGCCGGAAAGTGGAAGATGACGAGCGGCAAGGACATCGTCGTCAACCGCGCCAAGCTGGGCCGCGAGGGTTGCAAGGACGTCATCGCCGCTGCCTACCGCTACAAGGTGGCACAGCTCGAAGGCTAGATGGTCAAAACCACCACGAAGGCGCCGCCCCTTTATGGTGGTCGGTCGGCCGACATAGAAAAAGTCCCCGCCGGGCGTGTGCTCGACGGGGACTTTGCCGTTTGGTGGCTAGCGCTGTGGGTGATTACTCGCCCAGCAGGCTCTTGGTGATGGAAGCGGCGGCCTTCTTGCCGGCGCCCATCGCCAGAATGACCGTAGCGGCACCGGTGACGATGTCGCCGCCGGCCCAGATGCGGGGATCGGTGGTCTGGCCGGTCTCCTCGTCGGCGACGATGTAGCCCCACTTGTTGAGCTCCATCTTGCCGCCGATCTTCTTTGCGAAGGGGTTGGCGTTGGTGCCGATAGCCGAGATCGCGACGTCGCAGGGGATCTCCTCGATGGCGCCCTCGATGGGCACCGGACGACGGCGGCCGGACTCGTCGGGCTCGCCGAGCTCCATCTTCTGGACCTTGACGGCGCACACGGAGCCGTCCTCGCCAGCGACAAACTCGAGCGGGGAGACGAGCGGCAGAACCTCGACGCCCTCGGCCTTGGCATGGTGCAGCTCGGCGCGACGGCAGGGCATCTCGTCCTCGGTACGACGGTAGGCGATGATGGCGTGCTCGGCGCCCAGGCGCTTGGCGGTACGGACGGCGTCCATAGCCACGTTGCCGCCACCAAAGACAACGACGTTCTTGCCGTGCTTGGTGGGGGTGTCGTACTCGGGGAACTTGTTGGCCTTCATCAGGTTCACGCGGGTGAGGTACTCGTTCGCGAAGAAGACGTTGGGCAGGTTCTCGCCGGGGACGTTGAGGAACTTGGGCAGGCCAGCGCCGGTCGCCACGTAGATGGCGTCGAAGCCCTGCTCGAACAGCTCCTCGGCCGTGGCCATGTTGCCCACGACGGAGTTGTACTCAAACTTGACGCCCATGTCCTCCAGGCCGTCAATCTCGCGCTTGACGACCGCCTTGGGCAGACGGAACTCGGGGATGCCGTAGACCAGCACGCCGCCGCCGGTGAAGAAGGCCTCAAAGACGGTGACGTCAAAGCCGTTACGGGCGAGCTCGCCGGCGCAGGTGATGCCGGACGGGCCGGAGCCGACGACGGCGACCTTCTTGCCGTTCTTGGGGGCCATCTTGGGCGTGGAAGCGAGCTCGGGGCGGTCACCCAGGAAGCGCTCGAGCTGGCCGATGGCCACGGGCTCGGACTTCTTACCACGGATGCACTTGCCCTCGCACTGGTTCTCCTGCGGGCAGACGCGGCCGCAGATGGCGGGAAGCATGGAGTCCTCGCGGATGGTATCGAGAGCGCCGCCGAAGTCCTTCGCGCGGATCTGCTCGATAAAGCGGGGAATGTTGATGTTGACGGGGCAGCCCTCAACACAGAACGGCTTCTTGCAGTTGAGGCAGCGCTCAGCCTCGGCCAGCGCCATCTCCTCGGTGAAGCCCTTGTCGACGGGGCGGAAGTCGCAGGCGCGCTCGGCAGCCGGCTCCTCGTTATCGGGGGTGCGGGGCGACTTCATATCGGCAACGAAACGACCGTTAACTAGTGGCATGCGCAGCTCTTTTCCTCATAGGCCTTGAGGGACTCGCCCTCTTCGGAACGGTAAGCGGCCTGGCGGGCACGAAGGTCATCCCAGTCGACCAGGGTGGCATCGAAGTCGGGGCCGTCGACGCAAGCGAACTTGGTCACGCCGCCCACCTCGACGCGGCAGCAGCCGCACATGCCGGTGCCGTCAACCATGATGGGGTTGAGGGACGCGGTGATGGGGGTGTCGTACTTCTGGGCGGTGAGGGTCGAGAATTTCATCATCGGAACGGGGCCGACGCAGAAGACCTGGCTCACGGCCTTGTCCTGCAGCAGACGCTCCAGCGGAGCGGTGACAACGCCCTGCTCGCCGTAGGAACCGTCGTCGGTGGTGATGTGGATGTGGTCCTCGTCGAGGAGCTCGCGGAACTGGTCCTCCATGAGCAGGAGGTCCTTGGTGCGGGCGCCCATGATGGCGTGCACCTCGTGGCCGGTCTCGACCAGGTGCTTAGCGACCGGGAAGGCAATTGCCAGGCCGACGCCGCCGCCAATGACGGCGCAGGGGCCCTCGGCCATCTCGGTGGGAACGCCCAGCGGGCCCACGACGTCGCGCAGCGACTCGCCGGCCTCGTAGGTGGACAGCATCTCGGTGGTCTTGCCGATCACCATGAAGATGAACTCGACCCAGCCCTCGTCACCGTTCCAGCCAGCTAGGGTAAACGGGACACGCTCGCCCGTCTCGTTGGCACGAACCATGAGGAACTGTCCAGCGTGCGCATGCTTGGCGATTGCAGGCGCCTCGATGCGGAACTTGAACACCTTCTCCGAGAACTGCGTCTTCTCCAGGATCTTATACATAGAACCCCTCTCTTGTTAGGGCTGCCGAACCGTGCCTCCACGGAAATGGACGGTAGCCCGAATAAAACCGTACGCGCACAGGCGTTGTGCAGACATACGGTGCAAATTATACCCTCATGGGCATGTCGCTTACGTGTATCTTCGGCGGTTGGGAGCAGGGTTTATCCACTTCGACCTACCAAATAGGGACAGGTTTATTTTGGCAGGTTTTATCAGGAAAAACGGCAAAGGGGGCCGGCCTCGGGTTGTGATGAGGCCGGCCCCCTTTGGGGCGCTGTATATGTTTGGCGGCACAGGATTTATTACGGCGCGGCTGCCGCGGCGTTTCCGTAGATAAAACCTGCCAAAATAAACCTGTCCCTAAATAGTAGGTTTAGTGCTTGCCGTTGGCGGAGGCGGAACCGTTTACGTGATCGCGGGCGTAGATTACGCCGTGGACGATGGCCAGACCGGCGGCATCTGCGGCGCGGGCGCAGGTGTCCTGGAAATCCTCGGCTTCGCGGGCGCGCAGCTGCTTGAGCACGTAGTCTGCTACGGCCATCTTGCCGGGAGGGTTGCCGATGCCGGTGCGGATGCGGCTGAAGTCGCGACTGCCCATCTTGTCGATGATGGAACGCAGGCCGTTGTGGCCAGCATGGCCGCCGCCCACCTTAACACGCACGTCGCCGGCGGGAATGTCGAGCTCGTCGTGAATCACGAGCAGCTCCTCGGCCTTGATCTTGTACTCGCGGCAGAGCTTGGAGATGGGACCACCCGAGGTATTCATATACGACTGCGGCTTGACCAGCACGATCTGGCGCTTGCCGCCCTCTTCCTCGGCATCGTTGATATTGATGAGCGCGACCTCGGCGCCTGCCTGGTTTTTCCAGTACGTGACGCCGGCCTGACGGGCCAGCTCGTCGATTGCCTTAAAGCCGGCGTTGTGGCGGGTTTCGGCATACTCATCGCCAGGGTTGCCAAGTCCGGCAACCATGCGAATCTTAAGCGGCTGTGCAGCTGCCATGTTCATCCTTTCGTTGATTTGTCGCCTGCTATGGTGAGCGACCCTGTTGCCGCTGTCAAATGGAGGGCAATTGAGGTTGTTTGGGGGCGTTTGGACGGCCGTCAAAATCCGAGGTGGACAGTTAGTTCAGATACGTATAAGTTCTGAGGACTCGAATTGCTCAATTCAACGCCGATACGTTGTTTTGGAACTTTAGTTAGTCCATATGACGCTGTTTTGAAGTCTACCCCGCTTTCAAATAGGGCGAATGGTATAGAGATAGCTGCAAAACAGCCTAATTCAATGTGTCTATTTATACGTATTTGAACTAACTGTCCAGCCCTGTTCGACGGCGCACGGGTGATTCGCCGTTTAGACCGGCGCAAGGCCGATTCCGGCCCGCAGAGCGTTGAGCCAAGCGGCCTGACGCTTGCGATAGCCCTTGATGCGATATCGGAATCGGACTCCTGCGAGTCGATGCATCGTTTGGGCGAAGGCTTCGAGTGCAACAAGGTCTTTCATTTGGTCGCGATTGATAACCAGGACGTGGATGCCCATTGCCTTGAGGCCATTATTTCGATTGCCATCGTGGATGCGAGCGTTTTGAAGCGCATGCCCAATTCCGTTGTATTCGTTGTCGACTCCGGCGGCCGGGCAATATAGGTCGCAGATGGCGTAAGGGATGCCGGAGGACATGTTGACCGCAAGAGTGTCGAAGTCGATTCGATGGTTGAGTAGCAGGCCTCCCATGGGCAGACTGCAACATCCGAATCCGCCAAAGCGCATAGGCGCTCCGAGAACGGCAAACATTAGGGATTCGGCTGGGGATGCAGATCCGGGTCGGGCAAGTTTGACTGCCGTGCGAAACGAGGCGTATGAGCTACTTTTGGCGAACCGTGCGACCGCCTCGAGCTCTTCGATGGTCGTGGCAGGCTCGCATTTGTAGTGTGCCTGTTCATAGCGGGTTTCGTTCTGCTGTTCGGCCGCCGACTGGTCGCCCCGGCAATCGAGGTCGTCCATCGCTTCGTAGACATCGCCCTTGGGCCAGATGTCGTCATAGGCAATGGGGTATGTTGCCCCGGGAGGAAGGGAGTAGGTTCCGAGCAGTTCCATGAGAAGCATCAAGGTTTTGGCGACTGATTCATTTTTGGAACAAAGCATGGCTGTCATGGCAGGAGACGTTGCGTAGATGTCGGCCTCGATGTGCATAATTGCACCTTCAGGAAGCGGAGCAGAGAGAATATGCTGAAGAAGTCGCTTGTCGGGGCGTCTGTTGTCTTCGTTTGAAACGAGAAGATCGAGTAGTTCGGAATCATCTTCATTCCAGGCGTCGAGTATCGAAAGTGCGGCAAAGTCTATCGCGTCATTATTGGGAATGCAGCTAGCCAAGGCCTGTGCTTGCTGTTCACTATCAACGGAGTCCCAGGGTAGGGCAGAGTACGCCCGTCGTGCGCGACGAATTGCGCGGAGGGCGGAGAAATGTGAAATCACGGTCGTCATAGCTATAACGTACTAAGTTGGCGGCAGAATGCGACCCCCATACCGTTCTTTTCGCTCAGCGGGGTGCTGCGCGCCATGAACGGCTGGGTGTTATGAAATCGGTGGAATCGGCTGAGGGGATTGCAGGAAATTGAGCTCTGCCGCGAAGGTTGACGATAGCTACTGGACAGTTAGTTCAGATACGTATAAGGCGACGGGCATTCGAGGCGTTTCTAAGGGCCTTCGAGGGTGATTTGAGGGTAAATATGCGGCGGTTGTACTCGAAAACGATGAGCTTTGGGCGGCATGGCATCCGCCGGGGAGCTCAGAAGGCTCCGAACGGCCCTTTGGGGCTTTAAAAAATACGTATCTGAACTAACTGTCCAGGGCGGGTTGGCGAGGGATAGAAAAAGGGTCGGAAGCGAGCTTCCGACCCTTTAAAAGCATCAAAGATGATGCGATGCGCGGCAGGCTACAGCGCGAAGTCGCCGCCGACGAGCGTAGAGACGGGCTCCTCGTGGTAAACGGCGGAGATGGCCTGAGCGAACTCCTCGGCGACCGAGATGGTCTTGATCTTGCCGCCGACCTCGACGGGAATGGCGTCGGTGACGAGGCACTCGACGATCGGGGCGTCGTTCAGACGCTCGATGGCCGGACCGGAGAAGATGCCGTGGGTGGCGCAGACGTAGATGTCGCCAGCGCCCATAGCCTTGAGCTCCTTGACGTTGGCGCACAGGGTGCCAGCGGTGTCAATCATGTCGTCGTTGATGATGCAGGTCTTGCCCTTGATGTCACCGATGATGCCCATGACCTCGGCGGCGTTGTGGCGCGGACGACCCTTGTGGGCGATGGCCAGGTCGCAGCCGAGCATGTCGGACAGCTTCTTGGCGGCCTTGGCACGACCCACGTCGGGGGAGACGACAACCAGGTTGTCGGTGTCGAAGTGCATGTCGTTGTAGTACTGGCCAAACAGCGGCAGTGCGGACAGGTGATTAACCGGGATATCGAAGAAGCCCTGGATCTGGCCCTGGTGCAGGTCGAGGGTGATGATGCGGTTGACGCCGGCGCGCTCGAGCAGGTTGGCGACGAGGCGGGCGGTGATGGGCTCGCGCGGGCCGGCCTTGCGGTCCTGGCGGGCATAGCCGTAGTGGGTGATAACGGCAGTGATGGAGCGGGCGGATGCGCGCTTGGCAGCGTCGGTGGCGATGAGCAGCTCCATGAGCATGTCGTTGACGTTGCCGCCGGCCACGGACTGAATCAGGAAGACGTCGGCGCCGCGGACGGTCTCGTCGTAGCGGGCGTAAATCTCACCGTTGGCGAACTGCTTTAGCGTAAGGCCCGAAAGCTCGACCCCAAGGTACTCAGCAATCTTCTGAGCGAGGGGACGGTTGGAGGAACCGGAATACACGCGGATGGACTTGCGCATATTCTCCGACTTCTCGGGATCATTAATCGGCATTACCCTTCTCCTTTATACATCGAATGCCATATAGATGCCTTGTTGCATTGTAACCGTGCGGCGGGGTTAATCGGGTCTTGATAACGTCTTTACCGTCAACGGACACGAACCGACCACTCATCCGGTTGCGCAGGTCACGATAGAAAAAGGAGCCGCCCCCATGGGAACAGCTCCTTAGATGCTTGGTAAAACGTTATACCTCGTCGTCCTCGTGCAGACGGCGGCGGTAATCGGCGGCCCAGCCCTCAATGTTTACCTGACGGGCACGACCCAGGCCAAGTGCGTCGGCCGGGACCGGCTCGGTGATGACAGAGCCGGCGGCCACAAGCGCGCCGTCGCCGATCTGGGCGGGCGCGACCATCATGGTGTCAGAACCGATGAAGGCATCCTTGCCGATGACGGTCTTGTGCTTGTGCACACCGTCGTAGTTGCAGGTGATGGAGCCTGCGCCCACGTTGACGCCGGAGCCCATGGTGGTGTCGCCGATGTAGGACAGGTGCGGCACCTTGGAGCCCTCGCCGATCGTGGACTTCTTGATTTCCACGTGCGTACCGGCCTTGGAGCCGTCGAGCATGTGGGTGCCCGGGCGCAGGTAGGCGCGCGGGCCGCAGTCGACGCCGTTCTCGATGACGGCCTCGATGGCGATGGTCTCATCGATGATGCAGCCGCTGCCGACGGTGGTGTCGGTGAGGCGGCTGTTGGGGCCGAGCTGGCACTCCTCGCCCACGGTGACGTGGCCGATCAGATGCGTCTGCGGCCACACGACGGTGTCGCGGCCGATGGTAGCGTCGGGACCGATCCAGGCCTGCGTGGGGTCGATGAAGGTAACGCCCTCGGCCATCCAGTGCTCGTTGATGCGGTCGCGCGCGATGGCGGTGAGCTGCGCGAGCTGGATGCGGCTGTTGACGCCCAGGCCGTCGCGGTAGTCGTCACAGTGGAAGATGGAGACCGCCTGGCCGTGACCCTTGAGGATCTCGAGCATGTCGGGCAGATAGTACTCGGACTGCGCGTTGTCGTTGCCGATCTCGTTAATGTGGGCGGCGAGCTGCGCGCCGTCAAAGGCGTAGCAGCCGGCGTTGCACTCCAGCAGCGTGGCGGCCTGCTCGGGCGTGCAGTCCTTCTGCTCGATGATGCGCTCGATCTGACCATCGGCGCCCAGCTTGATGCGGCCGTAGCCAAAAGGATCGGGCGGGGTCATGGTCATGACGGTGCAGGCGAGCTCGCCGGTGGCGACGGTCTGCGCGAACTTGGCGACGGTGTCGGCGGTGATGAGCGGCAGGTCGCCGTTGAGCACGACGACGGGGCCTTGCGCGATGCCGCAGGCCTCGAGCGCGACCTTGACGGCGTGGCCGGTGCCCAGGCGCTCGGTCTGCTCGACGCACTCGACCTTGGTGGCGCTGCTGGCGTAGGCGCCGTCGATGAGGGCGCGCATCTCGTCGGCGTGGCTGCCGATGACGACCACGACGCGGCTGCAGCCGGCCTTGATGGTGGCGTCGACGATCCACTGAACCATGGGCTTGCCCAGGATCTTGTGCGAAACCTTGCAGTGGTTCGACTTCATGCGGGTGCCCTCGCCGGCAGCGAGGATAATTGCGGTTGCGTCCATGTGATCTCCTGTTACGTTATAGAGACGTGTGTTTGGAAACGATACACGGCGCAATATGATACCGCAGGCATATGTTGAGCGCGTAGCGATTGGTTTGCGGCGGTTGAGGCTTGCGCCGCCGGCGTGGCGTTTGCGCTGCTTGCGTGCGGCGTTGGCGGTGCTGCGGAGCTGTCGTTTGAGCGAGGGGACGGGGGTGCCCGTGGACAACGTACAAGAGGAGTTTGGCGGCGAGCCCGTCGCGGCGTTCTCGATGTCGCATCCGGCTGTGCCGGCACTCTATATAGTGCTGACGCTGGGGCTCACCATGTTCTCGATGCAGCCGGTGCTGATTGCGCTGTCGCTTGCGGGCGGGTTGGCGTACGGGTTTGCGACGCGCGGCGCCGCGCGTACGTTGGGGGCACTTCGCTGGCAGCTGCCGGTGATTTTGATCATCGCGGTGCTCAATCCGCTGTTTAGCGCCTCGGGCTCGACGGAGCTGTTCCGTATTGGCATGCGCGCAGTGTATCTGGAGAGCATGGTATACGGCCTGTGCATGGGTGGGCTGTTTGTGGCGAGCGTGCTGTGGTTTGAGGCTGCGGCATCGATGCTCGGTTACGACAAGGTGCTTGCGCTTTTGGGTAACACCGCGCCGGTGATCGCGCTCATGATCTCGATGTGTATGCGGCTTATCCCGCAGTTTTTGCGCCGCGGTCGTACGGTACTGGCGGTACAGGATGCGATTGATGTACCGAGGCGCGCGCCGGCCGACCCCGTGCGTTTGCGCCTACGGGCATCGAGCGTGTTGATGGGCTGGGGCATGGAAGATTCGCTGGAGCGCGCGGACGCCATGCGCTCCCGTGGGTGGGGCGCCGCGACGCGTCGTACGACGTATGCGCGGTATCGGCTGGGGCGCGGCGATGTTGCCGCGCTGGTTGGGCTTGCGCTGTTTGGCGTGGCCACGGCGGCAGTGGCGTGGACCGCGACGACGCAGTATTCGTTTTACCCTCAGCTTTCGGTGCCGGCGCCGTGGCCGGGCTATGTCGTATACGCGGCCTGGATGGCGCTGCCCTGTGTGCTGCACGCGATTGACGAGAAGAGGTTTGGCTGATGACCCGGTTGGACGAGAGCAAAATGGCGGGCGTGGCGTGCGGCTCGGATGCGCCGGCGATTGAAGTGCGGGACCTGCGCTTTGCCTACTCCGGGGCCGAGGCACCGGTGTTCGAGAAGCTCGATTGGTGTGTTCCCCAAGGGGCGTTTGCACTGCTTGTTGGTGGTACCGGGTCGGGCAAGTCGACGCTGCTCTCGCTGCTCAAGCCCGAGATCGCTCCAGCGGGCGAGCGCACTGGCGATGCGCGCGTGCTGGGCGAGAACGTTGCCGACATGGACGTGCGGGCATCGGCAGAGCGCGTGGGTTATGTGTTTCAGGATCCCGAGAACCAGATTGTGTGCGAGACCGTGTGGCACGAGATGGCGTTTGGCCTAGAGAATCTGGGTGTGTCGCGCGACGAGATGCGCCGCCGTGTTGCCGAGACCAGCTATTTCTTTGGTCTGGAGGACTGGCTTCATCGTGATACCGATACGCTTTCGGGTGGCCGCAAGCAGCTGCTGTCGCTTGCCGCCGTTCTGGCGCTGCGCCCGCACGTGCTGCTGCTCGACGAGCCCACGTCTCAGCTCGATCCCGTTGCCGAGAAGAATTTCCTGCACGCGCTGTTTCGTGTAAATCGCGAGCTGGGCTGCACGGTTGTTGTGGCGACGCATCAGCCGCGCCCAATGCTCGAATACGCGACGTGTGCGTACCGGATTGAGGATGGCCGCGTGCACGAGGCGGCGGATATGGCTTCTTTGGTACGCCGAGAATCGCTGTTTTCCGATGACATGTTGGGGTGGGGTGCCATCCGATGTGCAAAAAACGGAGTATTCAGCAGGCGTGAGGACAATTTGGGCTCTCTGGAGCCGCCCGGGGACGTATCGAGCGCGAAAAAAAGTTTGGAATTGGACAAATCGTCCGAATTTGTGGCGCAAACGTCGCTCGAGAACGGCTTGGAAGCCTTCTCGCGCACGGATGGAAGCAGAATATTCCAAAAAATGCACGCTGGGTCGGCTACCACCCTGTCGGAAGGTTGGTTTCGCTACGATCGAGCGTCCGGCTGGGTGTTGCGTGGGCTCGATGCGTCGTTTTCGGCCGGTGCGGTGCATGCGATCGTGGGCGGCAACGGATGCGGTAAGTCGACGATGCTCTCGGTGCTGGCGAAGACCGCCAAGCTGCAGCGCGGCCGCATGGTGCGCGGAGCGGCCTCGGCTGCGCTGCTGCCGCAGAACCCCAAGGCCCTGCTGGTTGCCGAGACGGTGCGCAACGAGCTGATGGAATGGGCCTCGACCTGCGGATATGACGAGGCTATGGCGCTGGAGCGTGCGGCGCAACTGGGATTGGACGGCCTGGAGACGCGCCACCCCTACGACCTCTCGGGCGGACAGCGCCAGCTGCTCGCACTGGCAAAGCTGCTGCTGATCGGCCCCGAGCTGCTGCTGCTTGACGAGCCCACCAAGGGTTTGGACCTGGAGAGCCGCCGCATCATCGCCCGCGCCCTGCGTGACCATGCGAAGGTTGGCGGCACCGTCATCATGGCCACGCACGATCTGGATTTTGCCGAGCAGGTTGCCGATGACGTTGCCATGATGTTTGACGGTGAGATTGCCTGCATGGAGTCCCCGGCCGACTTCTTTGCCGACAACGTGTTTTATAGGGCGTGATGGGATGACGGATTATCGCGTCGCGCGCCTGCTTACAAAACTGGAGATCCCGCTGCTGCTGGCGGTGCCAGCGGTGATGGCTGCGGCGTTGCTAGCGGGCGTTGAGCAGGCGGCACTTGCCATGCTGGTCGTGGTGGCGCTGGTGCTCGCGCTGTTCTTTGCGGGTTACGAGGCATCTCGTCCGGGCTTGCGCCAGATTATGCCCACGCTGGTGCTGGCGGCACTGGCGGCGGCGGGGCGCATTCTGTTTGGGCCCATTCCCGACTTTAAACCGGTGAGCGCCATCGCCATTATCGCGGGGGCGACGCTTGGTCGCCGCAATGGTTTTATGGTTGGCGCGCTGGCGGCGCTGACCAGCAATTTCTTTTTTGGGCAGGGCATGTGGACGCCGTGGCAGATGTATGCCTGGGGGCTCGTGGGATACGTTGGCGGTGCGCTGGCGTATGCGGGTGCATTCGACCGCGCCGATGGCACCGTGCGTATGCCGGCGCTGCTGACCTACGGCTTTGCTTCGGGTTTGCTGTACGGCGTTGTGATCAACGCCTACGACATCATTGGTTTTGTACAGCCGCTTACTTGGGCAGGTGCCGTGGCACGTCTTGCCACCGCCGTGCCGTTCGATATCACGCACGGACTCGCGACCTGCGTGTTTTTGGCCGCCTTGTACAAGCCCTGGTGCCGTCGCATTAACCGTGTCGTCGTGAAATACGGGCTGTAAGGCATTTCGCGTTCCCACACGAACTTGCGGTGGAATAGTTCTCGTTTTTGGCTATTTGCTGCCCAAACAGGAACTATTCCACCGCAACTTATAGGGGGAGAGGGGCCACATGATCTGTTTTCCTCTGTCCCCCAGGAATTACTTGGCGCTAGAGCTCTAGCGCGAGGGTGACGGGGCAGTGGTCGCTGCCAAAGATGTCGCCGCGGATTCCGGCGTCGCGCACATTGCCGGCGATTGCGTCGCTCACCAGGAAGTAATCGATGCGCCAGCCTGCGTTGTTCTTGCGGGCATTAAAGCGGTAGCTCCACCAGCTGTAGACGCCCTCGACGTCGGGGTTTGCCGCGCGCCAGGTATCGGTAAACCCGGCGTTGAGCAGTTCGGTAAACTTGCCGCGCTCCTCGTCCGAAAAGCCGGCGTTGCCGCGGTTGGACTTGGGATTCTTAAGGTCGATCTCCTCGTGCGCCACGTTAAAGTCGCCGCAGGTCACGACGGGTTTGCCGGTCTCGCGCTCGAGCGCGCTCAAAAAGTCGCGGTAGGCATCGTCCCAGGCCATGCGCACGTCGATGCGGGCGAGTTCGTTTTGCGCGTTGGGAGTGTAGACATCCACAAACCAGAACTTGTCGAACTCCAGCGCGCAGACGCGGCCCTCGGTTACGGCTTGGGCGACGAGCTCGGCCGCCTCGCCCTCGCCGGCGTAGGGTAGCAGCGCGTCGGCGTGCAGCACGCGCAGCGGTTCCTGGCGGCTAAAGACCGCAGTGCCCGAGTAGCCCTTGCGCTCGGCGTAGCTCCAGGTTTGGTGATAGCCGGGCAGGTCAATATCAACCTGGCCTTCTTGCAACTTGGTTTCTTGCAGCGCCAGGACATCGACATCGAGTTCCTGCGCGATCTGGATAAAGCTCGGGTCCTTTTTGAGAACGGCGCGCAGGCCGTTGACGTTCCACGAGGCGAAAGTGTAAGTCTGAGGCATGGTGTCCTTTCGACGGGGTTGGCAGGCTTAAGATTAGCGCAACAGGGGCGGGGTGGGCTCCGCGCATGCTGACTTAAAGGCCGCATGCTGGGACGTCGCCCAACGCTGCCCGACTAACAAGGACGGAGGACAAATATGACGCAGGCAATATCGGACCCCAGGCAGGCCTCCGCCGCGCTGGCGGATCTGTTTGACACTCACAAGCGCGTGGTCTTCTTTGGCGGCGCGGGTGTTTCCACGGCAAGTGGCATCCCCGATTTCCGCAGCGTGGACGGCCTGTATCACCAGCAGTTTGCCTATCCGCCCGAGACCATGCTGTCGCATAGCTTTTACGAGGCGCATCCGGCCGAGTTCTTCGACTTCTACCGGACCAAGATGATCGCGCTTGGCGCCAAGCCCAACCGCTGCCACACCAAGCTGGCCGAGCTGGAGCGCGCCGGCAAGCTTGATGCCGTGGTGACGCAAAACATCGACGGCTTGCATCAGATGGCGGGCTCGCAGCGCGTGTTCGAGCTGCACGGATCGGTCCATCGCAACATTTGCCAGTCGTGCGGCGCGGTCTATAGCGCCGAGTGGATTTGCTCGCGCGAGCACGAGGACGCCGCGGGCGTGCCTGTGTGTCCTGCGTGCGGCGGGCGCATCAAGCCCGATGTGGTGCTCTACGAGGAGCCGCTCGATGAGCATGTGCTGACCGGTGCCGTTGCCGCCATCGCCGCGGCCGATGCCCTCATTGTGGGTGGGACCTCGCTCGTGGTGTATCCGGCGGCGGGCCTTACGCGTTACTTTACCGGCGATACGCTGGCCATATGCAACCTTGCTCCCACCGATCAGGATGCAAATGCCGACCTGCTGATTTCTTGCGACATCGCGGCCGCGTTTGCGTTCTAGCCCGCGCGCGCGGATACAATAGAAAGACTGAGTGCAAAGCGACCCCGCCGCCAGCTCTCCAAGCTCGGCGGCGTGGGCATTTTAGGAGGATGTTCATGGCGAACGACAGCAAGACATGGCGGTGCGGAAAGTACGAGCTCAGCTTTGACCGTCCGCGCATCATGGGCGTCCTCAACGTGACGCCCGATTCGTTTAGCGATGGCGGGGAGCACTTCGACCCCGATGCCGCCATCGAGTACGGCCTGGCGATGCTCGACGCCGGCGCCGACATCATCGACGTGGGCGGTGAGTCCACGCGTCCCGGCTTTACTCCGGTCAACCCCGACGAGGAGGCTCGCCGCGTGCTGCCCGTTGTGCGCGCGCTGGCCAAAGAGGGTGCCATCGTCTCGATCGACACGCGCCACGTGGCGGTTGCCAAGGCGGCCGTGCGCTGCGGCGCCTCGATCGTCAACGACGTGACCGGCTTCACCGATCCCAAGATGGTCGAGTTTGTTAAGACGAGCACCTGCGGCGTCATCGTGATGCATGCCGGCGAGGTCGCCGCGCCCGCACGCACACACGCAACGGTGCAGCTCGATACCTCGGCAGCGGCGTTTGTTGCCGAGAAGGCGCGCGAGGCGGCTGCCGAGGCCGCGCGTGAGGCCGAGAAGCCGGCTCGCCGCCGTCGCGGCAAGTTGCTGGGCGAGCCTAAGCCGGAGGCCAAGCTTCCGGGCGGCGTGGTGCAGCCCTCGTTGCCGTTTGGCGAACCGGAGCCCACGTCCGAGCCTTCAAGCGAGCAGGAGACGCCGGCCGCCGAGCAGGCTACTGCCGCCGAGACCGTCGCGCCCGCGCCCGAGGCCACTCCCGCAGCCACCGAGGCCGCATCGGAGTCCAATGACCGCCTGGCCGCCATGATGCGCCGCAGCGCCCGCCGCGAGGAAGCCTACGTGCCCACCTCGCAGCTCCGCCGCTTCACCCTGCCCGATTCGGCGCCCATCATGCGCCGCGTCATGGGCTTTCTGTCCGACCAGGCCCGCACGCTCATCCATGCCGGCGTGTCGCGCGACCGCATCTGCATTGATCCTGGCCCGGGCTTTGGTAAGTCGGCTAACGAGGACATCGTCATCCAGCGCGAGACTGCCAAGATGGCGTCACTGGGCTATCCGCTCATGTGCGCCGTGTCGCGCAAGCGCTTTGTGGGCGCCGTCTCGGGTGTGACCGAGGCCGCCGAGCGCGATGCCGCTACGTTTGGCGTGTGCCTGGGCGCCATCCAGGCCGGTGCCAACATCGTGCGCGTGCACGACGCCGCGGGTTTTGCGCAGTTCCTGAACGGTTACTGGGCGGTTGCCAAGCCGCAGCCGCGCCGCGCGTTTGTGGCTGTGGGCTCCAACCTGGGGCATCGCTGCGACAACATCCGCGCTGCACGCGAGATGATCGCCGAGATTCCACTCACCTGCGTGTCCAACTCCTCCAAGATCTACGAGAGCGAGCCTGCCTACGAGACGCGCCAGGACGCGTTTGCCAACGCCGTCATCGAGATCAAGACCGAGCTGGCGCCGTTGGTGCTGCTCGACGAGCTTATGAAGATCGAGGCCGAGCTGGGGCGCGACCGCTCCAAAAAGGCCAAGGCCAACGGTCCGCGCACCATCGACCTGGACCTGCTGTGGATGGACGGCGAGACCCACGGCGGCAAAAAGCTGCGCCTGCCGCATCCGCTGATCGGCGAACGCGATTTTGTGCTGGTGCCGCTCGAGGACCTGATGCACGACCCGGCGCGGTTCTTCCGCTACAACGGCGTCGAGGTCAAGGAGCCCGAGGACCGCGTGGGCCATATCGTGGGCGAATTGGGGCGTATGTAGATGATCGAGATGAATGCTGTTGCCGCTGGCACCGAGCTCGACGCGGCGCGCGACGCGGGCCGCGAGGGCATGTCCGCGGGCTGGTGCGCGTGGAGCGCGGGCGATGCATCGCTGATGTTTTCGCTGGTCGTGCGCCCCGATGTGAACATGCATGCCTTCCACGGCCTGCCGTTTGTGGCGGCTATGGGCATGATGGACGCGCTTGTGGGCACGGCTTCGACGCCGGGGTTGGGCCTTGCCGGTAAGGTGGGTATCCAGTGGCCGAGCGATATCGTGTGCGGTGCGCCTGCGTTTGAGACGTCGCTCGCGCGTGTTGCCGTGAACGGCGGTGCCGGTGCTGCGGGCATGTTCGGTGCCGTGACGGTGGATATTGAGCGTTCGGCGCTGAGCGAGCTTGGTGTGGACGTGGCTGACGAAGCGCTGGTCGAGACGCTGGCCGCCGCCGTGCTGGCCCGCGTGGACGCCTGGGCGGTTGTTGCCAACACGCCGCAAGGCGCCGCAGGGCCGCTGGCTCCCGTGCTGGGCGAGTACTTCGACATGGTGCCGCTGCTGGGCCGCCAGGTTGCGGCGGTGTCTCCCAACGGCTTGCCGCTTGCGGTCGGTGTGTTTGCGGGCCTGGACATCTGGGGCCGCGCGACCATCAAGACCGATGCCGGCGAGCAGGAGTTTCCGCCCGAGGCTGTACGAATTCGCGGGCTGTAGCGCGGGGCGCCAGCGCTCAAAGATAACGATGGCAACAAGACCCTTCTCGGCCTGTGCCGGGGAGGGTTTCGCCTATCTGAGGAATAGGCTTGGCGAGCCTTTGCGGGGACTGTGGCATCGGGCGTGCTCGACTTAAGCCCCTGCTCTATCCCAGCTCCTGCATGCGGCGGTAGATTTCGCAGATACCCTTGATGGTGAGTTGTCCGTCGACCACGTCGAAGGCATCGGTCGAATCGGCGACGATGCCGGCGAGACCGCCCGTGGCGATAACGGTGGCGTCCTCACGACCCAGCTCGCGCTTCATGCGTGCGACCAGGCCCTCGGCCATGGCGGCAGCGCCCACCACGGCGCCAACCTTGATGCACTCCTCGGTATCGCGGCCGATGGCGTGCTCGGGCGCCTCGAGCGGAACGCTGGCGAGCTTGGCGGCTCGGGCGGCGAGCGCGTCCATCGAAATGCGGATGCCCGGCGCAATCGCTCCACCAATGTAATAACCGTCCTCATCGATGACGTCGATATTGGTCGCGGTGCCAAAGTCCACCACGATTGCCGGCGCGCCGTAGAAAGTTTCGGCCGCAACGGCGTTGGCGACGCGATCGGCACCTACGGCCTGGGGGCGCGCCGCGCGCAGTTTGGTCACCGCAGCCGTCTGCGGCCCAATGACGATGGCGTCTGCGGCAATGCGGTCGGCCACGGCGTGCCATTCGCGCGAGAGCTGCGGCACCACGCCCGCAAAGGCGATCGCGTCGACCGCGTCGAGCGAAAGGCCGTACATCTTAAAGAAACCCATCAGGCGCACATGGATCTCGTCGGCGGTATAAGAGCGGTCGGTGGGCATGCGCCACGACTGCACCAGCTCGTCTCCGTCAAACAGGCCCATGGCCGTCTGCGTGTTTCCCATATCGATAGCGAGCAGCATGTCTACTCCCAGTGTTGGCATAAAAGGACGCGCACCATTGTATACGCGCCGCCGACGGCTCTCGGCTGCGATTCGTTTACGGTGATAGGGGCTGAGGGGTTTAAATATGAAGGAATTATGCTCCACGAGATTTTCCTTGCCGTTTACCGAACTCCCGCGTAATATTCTTTCTTGCGCACATGAGGCGCCCAGACATTGCGGGGTGGAGCAGTCTGGTAGCTCGCCGGGCTCATAACCCGGAGGTCGTAGGTTCAAATCCTGCCCCCGCGACCAAGAACTTGCAGCTCGCCGGCCTAGCCGGCGAGCTTTTTTGTTATCTGGGGACCGTGTTTTCGGTCCGATTCTCGGCCTTTCAAACAAAATCTCGATTTGTAACACGTAGGCCCGATTTGGACGGCTAGATGTTACAGATCGAGATATACCGGTGGGTTGGGTCGTGTTTGTCTAAATCTGTAACACGAGGGACGGATTTTGCCGAGTTGTTGTTATAGATTGAGATTTTCTAGCAGGCGGGTTTGGTTTGTCTCGATCTGTAACAGATAGGGGCCAAAAGTGGGCCTAGCTGTTACAGATCTAGATTGTTGAGGATGGGCCGAGAGGAATGTCTCGATCTGTAACAGTAAGACCCAGTTTTGCCGCGTAACTGTTACAGATTGAGATAAACCGACGGGCCGCCCCGCCCATCCCCATCCACCTGCCGCTACCTGCTGTCCGCCGATTTCCGTTGCGCTGTTGTATTCCCATGCCATATCCTCTAGACAACTACGCGGCATCATCGCCGCCGCGCCTACAAGAGAGGAATGTCCATGACCGCACCTGCACCCAAGCTGCTCCAGCCCATTACGGTTGGCCCCCTTGAGCTCAAAAACCGCATTATGTTCCCGCCGCTGACCACCGGCTACGAGGAGCGCGATGGCTCCATTGGCGAGCGCAGCCTGGCTTTTTACGAGCGCTTGGCCCGTGGCGGCGTGAGCTACATCGTCATCGGCGACGTTGCTCCCGTCATGACCGCAAGCCCCACGCCCAAGCTGGCGACCGACGCCCAAATCCCCACGTTTAAGGCCCTGGCCGATGCCGTCCACAAGCACGGCGCCAAGGTCGCGCTGCAGCTGTTCCACCCCGAGTACGACGTGCCCGGCGTCGGCCGCATGGTCATGGGTTCCATGGCCGCCGCCAAGGCCGCGCAGGAGGCCAAGGCCGCCGGCGACGAGGAGGCCTTTGCCGCCAAGATGGCCGAGTCCAACGAGATCCGCAATCAGGCCTACGCCAAGCTGCACCACGACATGCAGCACTTTGTGAACGAGGCCAGCGTGGATCAGCTCACCCAGATCAAGGAGGCCATCGCTGCCTCGGCCGCCCGCGCGCAGCAGGCCGGCATCGACGCCATCGAGGTCCACGGCGACCGTCTGGTGGGTTCGCTGTGCTCCGCGATCCTCAACCAGCGCACCGACGAGTACGGTGGCTCGTTCGAGAACCGCGTCCGCTATGCGCTCGAGGTCGTCGCTGCCATTAAGGAAGCCGCGCCGCAGCTGATGGTGGAGTACAAGCTCCCCGTGATCATGGAGAACCCCGACGGCACGCCGCGCGGCAAGGGTGGCCTGCAGCCCGACGAGGCCTGCGAGCTTGCCAAGCTGCTCGAGGGCGCGGGCATCGATATGATTCAGGTCGCACAGGCCAACCACACCGGCAACATGGGCGACACCATTCCGCCCATGGGCGCCATGCCCTACAACTGGACGCTGCCCGTGGCCGAGCGCGTCAAGGCCCTGGTCTCCGTGCCGGTGGCAACCGTCGGCCGCGTTGTCTCGGTTGAGGCCGGCGAGAAGATTCTGGAAGACGGCGCGGCCGATATCATCGCCTATGGCCGCTCGCTCATGTGCGACCCCGACATTGCGCTGAAGGCCGCCACGGGTGAGCCCATCCGCGAGTGCCTCAACTGCAACAAGGGCTGCGTCGACGCGATTCAAAATCGCAAGTACATCTCGTGCGTGCTCAATGCCGAGAACGGCGACGAGGCGACCATCGCCATTAAGCCGGGCGAGGGCGACAAGAAGATCGCCGTGGTGGGCGGCGGCATCGCCGGCCTGGAGGCCGCACGCGTGGCGGCCAAGCGCGGCTACGACGTGACCATCTACGAGGCGAGCGATCACTTGGGAGGCCAGATTGTGCTGGCGGCCGCGCCCCCGCGCAAGGACGAGATCATGCGCTCGGTCGAGTACTACGAGAAGATTCTGCCTGGCCTGGGCGTGAAGGTTGAGCTCAACCACGTCGCTAGCCCCGCGGACCTCAACGCCGCCGACGCCGCGATTGTGGCCGTGGGCGCGCACGACGTGGTCATCCCCGTTCCGGGTGCCGATTCGGAGAAGGTCGTCTCGAGCTGGGACGTGCTGGCCGGCAAGGTGGAGCTTGCGGGCCGCGTCGCCGTCATTGGCGGCGGCCTGGTGGGCACCGAGACTGCCGAGTACCTGCTGCAGCACGGCTGCGAGGTGGCGATCGTCGAGATGCTCGACAAGATTGCCGCGGGTGAGTCCGAGACCATTCTGCCGCTGATTATGAGTGACTTTGCAGAGCACAACGTGGAGCAGCACGTGAAGACCCGCCTGACCGCCATTACCGACGAGGGCGTGAAGGCTGTTCGCGCCACCGAGGACGGCGCCGAGGAGCCGGTGAAGATCGCCTGCGATTTCGTGGTGATGGCCGTGGGCTCCAAGGCCAACACGTTTGACCTGGACGGCGTGACGGTGCCCGTGACCTGCGTGGGAGACTGCTCGGGCGAGCGCACCGCCGACATCGCGAGCGCCATTCGCACGGCGTATCACGCGGCCAACGAGCTGTAGTTAACTTCGCGGCCAGGCGGGGCGGTAGCACGGATCCGCCTCGCCCGGCTGTGTCCCGTCGGGTGCCAACCGGTGCGGGGCCTGCAAGCGCAGCAGGTCCCGCCCTTTTTGTTTTGCTCCGGTGGATGGCAATGCGCGGTAATCATGAGGAGTGAGGACGTCTACTGCCTTGCAGATCACTCAAAATTATTGGGGGAGGGGTTAATAACTATATCCTCTATACCAAAGGACATAAAGAGATGTCAATTTTGTTGACAAGCGAATGACGATTAGCTGCGAGTCAGCTACCAGCGTAAATAATCGATAAAGAAATGTCGTAATTTGGTGCCAAATGCCCAGATAACGCCGCGTCTACTTTAATTAACTGCTTTGAGCAAACAGTAAAATGCTACTATCTAACTTGCACGTAAGAAAGCAGATTAACGGTTAAGGCTAAGAAGTGGCAGGTATGTCGGAAGCAACTAGGACTCGCACGCATGCGCCCGAGGTTAGGCAGCGCGCCGTCGAGATCCTCCAAGAGGGGGTCGGTCATCGCGCCCTCGCCGCGGAGCTTGGCATTCCCCAGGCCACGGCTCGTCAGTGGGCCCGCGCGTATGCCGTGGGCGGTGCTGACGCCGTTCTCAATGCCGGTTCGCATCATCACACCTATTCGTACGACGTAAAGCTCGCTGTGGTTAAGGACCGTCTGGAAAACGGCTTGACGGTTCGCGAGGCCATGATCAAGCACAAGATTCCCAGCGAGTCTTCGGTCAAGGCTTGGTGCCGTCAGTACCGCGAGGGCGGTGAGTCCGCACTGGTCGATAAGCCGCGCGGTCGCAAGCCGCGCGCTAAAAAGGCGGAATAGCAAACGGGATGGTGCGCCCACGGGGGCGCATTTTTCTTGCCGCGTCAACTTTTTGGACTGCCGCGAGCCTATCGGGACATCCTTCAAAGTGCCCAATAAACCGCGCGCAGCGGCCCGCGCGTCCGTCGCTGCGGTAAGGGGACGTCACCCCTCTACTCCAAAGCGGACGTGCCCTTACCCCGTACGCCTAAAACTCCCCAGTTGACCGAAAACCTGCCGCCGCTGCTCCTCAATTGAGCTATAACGTTAAACAATTGCAGCGTTTTTGCATGGGGGAGTGATGGTATGACGCTACTGTATTTCCTTACCCTGTTTCCGCTGGTACCGGCGCTGGGCATGCTGCTCGCGCGCGGTGACCGCGCCCGCGATGCGGTGGGGCTCATAGGTTCCGGCATTATTATGGCGGTGACAGTTGTAGTCGCCGTCATGTTTTTTGGCACGGGTCCGCAGAGCTTTGAGGTTGCCCCCGGCACCTCGCATGTGCTCTCGATCATCAGCTCCGCCATCGACGTGATTCTGTGCGCCGTTATCCTGTACAACGCGTTCAAATATGGGAACGCGCTCACAACGGTACTCGGCATAGTCCAGCTGGTGGGCTCGCTCGCCTTTGCAGCCATGACGCTGCCCGCGGCCGAAGCCGTCACGGCGACGCCGCTCTACCTGGACTACATGAGCGTGATCATGGTCCTCGCCGTCGGTATCGTCGGCAGCCTGATCTGCGTGTATGCCCTGGGTTACATGAAGGACTTCCAGGCCCATGACGAGCACGAGGCCGCGCTGCGCGGGCAGACCGCGCCCGACCGTCGCCCGCAGTTCCTGGCGCTTATGTTCCTGTTCCTCTCGGCCATGTTCGTCATCGTGACGAGCGATAACCTTGAGTGGCTGTTCTGCGGCTGGGAAATCACCACCGTGTGCTCGTTCCTCATGATTGGCTACACGCGCACGCCCGAGGCCATCAAGAACGCCTTCACCCAGATCGTCCTCAACATGCTGGGCGGCATCGCGTTTTTGGCCGGACTCATGTATCTGCACGTTAACGGCATGCCGCTGACCATCTCGGGTATGATCGAGCTTTCCGGCGCCGGAACCGCGCAATCCGCGCTGCTGGTGATGCCGGTCATCCTGCTGTCGCTCGCCGCACTCACCAAGGCCGCACAGATGCCGTTCCACACTTGGCTGCTGGGTGCCATGGTCGCCCCCACGCCCACGAGCGCCCTGCTGCACTCGTCAACCATGGTCAAAGCCGGTGTGTTCCTGATGGTCAAGCTGAGCCCGCTCTATGCCATCTATCCTGTGACCGGCTTTATGGTCACGAGTGTGGGTGCCATCACGTTTTTGCTCGCTGCCCTCATGGCCATCTCGCAGAGCAATGCCAAACGCGTGCTCGCGTACTCCACCATTTCCAACTTGGGCCTCATCAGTGCCTGCTTGGGTGTCGGCGCGCCCGAGGCCGTATGGGCGGCCATCTTCCTGATCCTGTTCCACACGGTGGCCAAGTCGCTGCTGTTCCTGTGCGTGGGCACGGCCGAGCATCATATCGGCAGCCGCGATATCGAGGACATGGACGGTATGTTCAGCCGCATGCCGCACCTGACGCGCCTGATGATGCTGGGCATCATGGGCATGTTTGTGGCGCCGTTTGGCATGCTCGTGTCCAAGTGGGGCGCCCTGGTGGCATTTGCCCAGACCGGCAACGTGCTCATGATCATGGTGCTTGCCTTTGGCTCGGCCGCGACGTTCTTCTTCTGGGGCAAGTGGCTTGCCAAGCTTTCGGGCGTCGACCCCACGGCTCAAAACGTTGAGGTCAATGTCCATAAGACCGAATGGATGGCGCTCAACACCATCGCCGCGTTGCTGATTCTGTGCTGCGTGGCGTTTCCGATTATCTCGAGCGGTCTGGTGTCGCCTTACTTGGCCATGGTGTTTGGCCGCGTGCCGTACGTTATCGGCAAGGACGCTATGTATCTGATGGTGGTTATCGTGGCGTTTATCGCCGTGGTGCTGCTGACTTCATTCCGCGTGAGCAACAAACCGCACGTAAACGTATATCTTTCGGGTGTGGGAACCGACAATTACCGCCATTTCCGCGGCTCGATGGGACACGAGGTGAAGGCCGAAAAGCGCAATTGGTACTCGGAGGACGCCCTTGGCGAGAAGCGCATTGGCCCCGCGGGTAGCGTCGTGTGCTGCAGCATTATCTTGTTTGCGCTGCTGTGTTGCGCGTGGATTGGGCCCGAGCGACTTGCCATGAGCGCGCCCTCGGTGCTGCGCGGTAAGTATTTTGAAGGCTCGGGCGTCGTGGGCATATTTATTGGTACCGTGGTGTTTGCCCTGCTGGCGCCGCTTGTGGGCGGCCTGATCGACGGTCTTGACCGTAAGCTTTCGGCTCGCATGCAGGGCCGCGTGGGCCCGCGCCTGCTGCAACCCTTCTACGATGTGGCCAAGCTCCTGCGCAAGGCCCCCGCCAGCGTAAACACCATGGACGACACCTACATGGCGTGCGCGCTCATCTTTACCGTCGTGGGCGGCGGCATCTTTGTGTCGGGCTCCAACACGCTGCTGTGCGCTTTTATGGTGACGCTCGCCGCGATCTTTGTGGTGTTGGCGTCCGCCTCGACGCAAAGCCCGTTTGCCCAGGTTGGCGCCGATCGCGAGCTGCTGCAGGTCATGAGTTACGAGCCCGCCGTTCTGCTGATGAGCGTGGGCCTGTATCTTGCCACCGATAGCTTCGATTCCATCGCCGTGACGGGGCAGTCGGCCCCCATCATCGTGTACAGCGCGCCCATTTTCCTCGCGCTGCTCGCGGTGCTTACCATCAAGCTGCGCAAGTCGCCGTTTGACCTTTCGTACTCGCATCACGCGCATCAGGAGATCGTCCAGGGCGTCGCCACCGAGATGAGCGGCGGCACGCTGGCCAAGATGACCCTTATGCACTGGTGCGAGACCGTGCTGTTTTTGATGTGGGTGGGCATGTTCTTTGTCTGGGACAACCCCGTGAGCTGGGTTGTAGCCCTGGTCGTGATGGCCGCGACGTATTTTGTCGAGGTCCTGATCGACAACACCTTCGCACGCAGCACCTGGCGCAGCTGCTTTAGGCTCGGATGGGGCGTGGCGCTGGTGTTTGGCCTGCTCAACCTTATGCCCATCCTCGTCGACGTATTTATTTAGGAGGCGGCATCCATGGATCATAAAATGTCGCGCTCGCCGTGGGTTATTCATTACGACGGCTCGAGCTGCAACGGATGCGATATCGAGGTGCTGGCCTCGCTCACGCCGCTGTTCGATGCGGAGCGCTTTGGCGTGGTCAACACCGGCAACCCCAAGCATGCGGATATCTTTTTGGTGACGGGGTCGGTCAATGCCCAGAACCTGCCCGTCGTGCGCCAGATCTACAACCAGATGCTCGAGCCCAAGTGCGTGGTGGCGTGCGGCATCTGCGCGTGTTCGGGCGGCGTGTTCCGCGATGCCTATAACGTGATCGGCGGTGTGGACCGCGCGATTCCCGTGGACGTGTACGCGCCCGGGTGCGCCATTCGCCCCGAGACGGTGATCGATGCCATCGTGGAGGCGTGTGGCATCCTGGACCAGAAGGAGGCCGTGATGCGCGCCGGCGGCGACCCGCTTACCGTGGGCGGTGCCGCTACTTGGGACGGTGGCGTTGAGCTGGGCGAGGACGGGTTTGTGGCTGCTGCGGAGGCCGGCGACGCGACCGCCGCTGGCGACGCACCTGCTGAGACGCCCGCCGCTGCAAGGGAGGCCGAGTAATGCAAAAGGCTATCTATACCACCGTCGGGATCGAAGAGCTCCTGTCGCATGTCCAGGCGCTTAAGGGCGTCGGCGCGCGCTTTGTGCAAATGCACGCTGAACGCAACGTCGACGACGGCTCGTATCGCTTGGTCTATACGTTTATCAACGTTCGTGCTGCTCAGGAGCATATTGCGCAGGACGGCAGCTATGCGATTGAGAACCTGGTGGTTGAGGGCATCGACCAGTACCAGGAGGTTCCGTCCATCAGCTCGTATTACCCCGCGGTGTTCCCGTTTGAAAATGAGGCCCACGACCTGTTTGGCCTTGCCATCACCGACATGCAGGTCGACTTTAAGGGCTTTTTCTACCAGGTTTCGACTGCCGAGCCCATGAGCGTTATCACGCCCGAGGTGAAGGCCGCGCGCGAGAAGGCCATGAAGGTCCGTGCCGCCGCCGAAGCCAAGGCGCGCAAGGCCGCTGCCGAAAAGGCCGCCGCTGCTGCGGCTGCTGCAGGGGAGGGCGCTGCGAGCGCCGGCGATGCCGCGGGCGCCGCTGCTCAGCCCGCTGCGGCTGCCGGCTCCGATGCTCAGCACGATGAGGCTGCTGCGAAGGCCGCGCTCAAGGCTGCCGAGATGGAGGCAAAGCTCGCTGCCATGGATCCCGAGAAAGCAGCCAAGGTCCGCGCGGCGCTTGCCGCCAAGGCCGCCCGCGACAAGCAGAAAAAGGAGGCGTAAGGTCCATGGCACATCGCTCCGTTATTCCGTTTGGCCCGCAGCACCCGGTGCTGCCCGAGCCGCTTCATCTGGACCTGGTGATCGAGGACGACTGCGTCATCGAGGCAATTCCGCAGATCGGCTTTGTGCACCGCGGACTCGAGAAGCTCACCGAAAAGCGCGACATGCATCAGTTTGGCTACATTGCCGAGCGCATCTGCGGCATCTGCGCCGTGGGCCACAGCTACGGCTATGCCAGCGCCTGCGAGCGCATGCTCGACATCGAGGTGCCCGGCCGCGTGCAGTATATCCGCACCATTTTGCACGAGCTTTCGCGCATCCACTCGCATCTGCTGTGGCTGGGCCTGCTCGCCGACGCCTTTGGTTTTGAGGCGCTGTTCTATCGGTCGTGGACCCTGCGCGAGCAGATACTCAAGATTTTTGAGAGCACTTGCGGCGGGCGCGTGATTCTGTCGATTAACGAGATCGGCGGCCTTAAGCACGATATCGAGGACTCCGAGCTGGCGGGCATTGTCCAGACGCTCGATGCCATGCGTCCCGACTACGAGGCCCTGGTGCATACGTTTTTGGACGACAGTAGCTGCGGCGAGCGCCTGCACGGTGTAGGCGTGATCAGCAAGAAGGACGCGCTGGAGCTTTCGATGGTCGGCCCGTTCGGTCGCGCCTCGGGCGTGGACTACGACGTGCGCATGTTCGGTGACGGCGCCTATGCGGATCTGGCTGCGTTTGAGCCGATCGTGGCTACCGACGGCGACTGCTATGCCCGCTGCCAGGTGCGTTGTGCCGAGGTCACGCAGGCCATGGACATCATCAAGGAGCTTGTGGGCAAGATACCGCACGACGGAATCGGCGGGCGCACCAAGCTCACGCCGGCCGACGGCGCGCGCGGCGAGGTTGTGATTGAGCAGCCGCGCGGCGAGGCGTATTACTATGTGCGCGGCAACGGCACCAAGAACCTGGACCGTTTTCGCGTGCGCACGCCGACGTCGCAGAACCTGGCGGGTCTGACGCATGCACTGCAGGGCGTGCTCCTTGCCAACGTGCCCATGATTATCCTGACCATCGACCCCTGCATTAGCTGCACGGAAAGGTAGGCGCGGCATGAGTTTGCTGACATTTGCCAAGACGGCCTTGGGTTCTATGGTCAAGCAGCCGGTAACGGTGTGCTATCCGCAGGAGAAGCTCGCGGCGCCCGAGCGCCTGCGCGGGCACATCGTTAACGACATGGACGTGTGCATTTGCTGCGGCATGTGCGCGCGTCGCTGCCCGGCGGGCGCGCTCGCGGTCGATCGAAAGGGCGGAACGTGGTCGATCGATCCGTATGCCTGCGTGGTGTGCGGTGAGTGCATCGAGAGCTGCCCCAAGCACTGCCTGACTATGGACACCGCCCGCACCCCAGTCGCAGCGGACAAGACTCCCACAGTAGAAACCAAGCCGGAATAGCGCTGGAATAGGGGCCGGTGGGGCAAAAATGCCCCACCGGCCCCGCGCTTAAACGCGCGGTGGAGCCGCCGTGAACAAAACTATGCCGGATTACGGGGCTGGATAGCGAACCTCCCACCATGCAGAAAAACGCAAAAACAAAACCGCAGGTAGATAGCCTTCCGTTTTTGAAAAAATGAAGGTATGGATGAGGGCTCCGACTTTAGCCCCGTAATCCGGCATAGTTTTGAAATGGCGCCAAATCAGTAACATCCATTGATCTCCCGTGGACGGAGAAAAACGGATCATTTTGGCCTTGCGAGGGCTGTCACGTGACCCGCCTGCCACGAAATGGGCCCATCTACTACGTTTAGGTGGCAACCCTCGACCACGGCAAGTAATGCGAAATGAAAATCGCAGGTAGAACGCCTCCGATTTTTCATGAAAAGCGGCTATGGTCGGGGGTATCGAGTCAAACGTAGTAGATGGGCTAGTTTTCTGGCGAGCGCTATCGATTGCTTCCTTGGGGATGGAGGAAAACGCGTCCTTTTGTCCCCGTCAATCTTGAATCGCATCCGTTTTCCTGCGAAAACCTTCGTGTCTCAACTTTGTTGAGACATTTGTCTCACGGCCAAAACCGAATCTGGAACATGTGTCACCTGCCCTAATTGTGTCTCATTCCGTAACTTTAGGCTGATGCAAGGTCTGAGACCGCGAGAAGGGAGACGCGATGAGTAAGTACACGAGGGGTCTCTTGGCGGTGATACTGGCCGTAGTGCTGGTGTTACCGGCTGCAGCATTTGCCATGCTGCCCGAGGCCAACGCCAGGTCCAGCACCGGAATGGACGGACCGACAATGAGCGGAAAGGTCGTCGACCCCGACACCAGCGGACGCTGGGAAATCTGGGCGGCCGGTCACAACGGTAACAAAGTAACGACTCAAAACGTCGGCCGAATCTGGACCGACAAGACGGTCAAGAAAGCCAGAGAAAACGAAGCGTCAGATTTTGTGACTACGCTTTCGGCGATGTCCTCGACCTCTAATTCAACCGTAACGGTTACCACGCCACTCGACATCGTGATGGTGCTGGACGCCTCTGGCTCGATGGATGATCATATGGGCGGTGGAGACTCACCTAAGCGTATCGATGCGTTGAAGAACGCTGCGAATAGCTTTATCGATACCATTGCCAAGCAAAACGAGGGCATCGAGGGCGTCAATAGGCAGCATAGGGTTGCCATTGTTAAGTTTGCGGGTAAGAAGTCCAACGATATCGGCAACGATATGTATCGCGACGGAGGGTACTCCTACAATTACACCCAGGTTATGAAAGAATTGACCTACTGTTCCGGCGGCAATGCGGATGATCTCAAGAAGAATACAATTAATCAAATTCAGCCTGCCGGCGCCACGCGCGCCGACTATGGCCTAGAGCTGGCCGAGGGAATCACTATCACTTCTGGCCGCAAAGACGCCAAGAAGATTATTGTGTTCTTTACCGACGGTACGCCAACAAAGCAAAATAAATTCGATGCGGATGTCGCCAATGATGGTGTGGCGGCTGCCAAGAGCATGAAGGACGGCAAAGCCACCGTTTATACCATCGGTATCTTTGGTGGAGCGAATCCCAGTGCCGGCATTCAAGATTTAGGAACAGACGAAGCGAATAAAGCGAACAAGTTCATGCAGGCTGTTTCAAGCAACTACCCCAATGCCACGGCGTGGGATACCCACGGCACACGCGCTGAAAACTCCGACTACTACAAGTCGGCGACCGATGCAGAAGAGCTCAAGAAGGTCTTCGACGACATCTCACAGGCCATTACGTCGGAGGCGCCTTATCCGACCGAAATTGATAAGGGCTACGACGCGACCAAGTCCGGTTACATCACGTTTACCGATGAGCTGGGCGACTTTATGCAGGTCGACAGCTTCACCGAGGTCGTCATCAACGGCACGCCGTTTACCGATCTGAGCAAGACGGTCAACGAAAGCACCAAGACCGATACCTATGAGTTTTCCGGCAAGGCAAAAGACCTGCTCATTACCGTGCAACGTGCCGGTGATGACAATCCCCAGAAGGGCGATGTCGTAACGGTCAGCATTCCCGCGTCGTTGATTCCGCTGAGCCACTTTAAGACCGTAGACGGCAAGCTTTCGGTCGACAACGTTAAGCCCATCCAGGTGAAGTATGCCTCGAGCGTGAAGAGCGCTGCGCTCGACAACTTGTTTACGCCCGAGAAGATCACGGGGCTCAAGGGCTACATCGAGCGTAATACGACCGTCGTTGACGGCACCAAGACTGTGAACTTCTACGCGAACAAGTGGAGTGGCGGCGCGCTGGGCGATACAGTTGCGACCTTTGAGCCGGCCGACACCAACCGCTACTACTACTTCCAGAAGCAGACGCCTATTTACACGGATAAGGAATGCACGAAGCCGGCAACGGGCTCGCTGGCTGATGACGGTAAGTATTACTACAAGGATGAGTTTGAGGAGCAGGGCGAGAACGACGAGGCCAAGCCCGCCACCGCCGTCATCGAGTTTATCGGCGGCGACGCCGCGAAGTTCGACGGCGCGATTGTTCCCGATGAGAACGGTAACTTGGTGTTTACTGTGGGAACCGCACGCCTGGCCTTTATCGACGAGCTCCACACCACCAAGGATAACGTGGGCGGCAACAACACCGAGACCGCGAAAGACGTTCTCAACCCCAAGTGGAACAACACGTCCGCCAAGGCGACCGCGACGCATGTCAATTCCTACCTGGGCAACAACGGCAAGATCAGCTATAAGTACGACATGACGCCGGTAACGGTGGATACCAAGGATACCAAGGCCGGCTTTGGCCTGACCAAGGTACTCGAGGGCCGCGACTGGACGAAGGAGGACACGTTTGAGTTTGGGCTGACGTCCGAGAACGGTGCCCCGATACCCGAGTCCGCGACAGCGCCCGTGACCGCGTCTGTGACCAAGGACGATCTGGACGACAAGGGTAAGGCTGTCATCGACTTCGGCACGATCAAATACACCGAGCCCGGCACGTACGTCTACAGGGTCAGCGAAAAGAACGCCGGGACTACGGTTGACGGCATTGCCTACAGCAAGAACGTCGCGGAGGTCACCGTGACGGTAACGCCCAACAAGAGGGGCGAGCTCAGCGCCGCTGTGAAGGTGACATGGAGCGAAGCCGACGAGACCGAGTTCAAGAACGTCTACACTGCGGAGCCTGTTGAGTCCAGCGTTACCGACAAGATTGACGTGACCAAGTCTCTGACCGGGCGCGACCTTACGGTCGGTGAGTTCAGCTTTGAGCTGCGCGAGATTAAGGATGAGGACTCTGAGCTTATCGAGACCGTTAAGAACGCTGCCGACGGCAAGGTGACGTTCAGTGCCATCAAGTACACCGAGATCGGCCAGCACACCTACAAGCTGCATGAGGTTAAGGGCAACGCCGGCGGTATTGACTACGATGACGCGGTCTACACCATCGTGACGACCATCGCCGATAACGGCAAGGGCCAGCTGGTTGCCACGCACGAGCTGAAGGACGCCAAGGACGTCAAGAGCATCGAGTTCAAGAACGCCTACACCACGAATGCTACCGAGGCATCGCTTGCGGGTATCAAGAATCTGCAGGTTGACGACGCTCTGACCCCGGCTGATATCACCGGCAAGTTCACCTTTACCGTGACCGGTGAAGAGGGCGCGCCTATGCCTGCGAGCACGAGCGTGCACAACGACGTCGACGGCAAGGTCGACTTTGGCAAGATTACCTTTACGCTCGACGACCTTAACAAGGCTGTGGGCGAGAAGCCCGAGAAGCGCGAGCATACCTTTACCTACACCGTGGCCGAGTCCGGTGAGGTCGCTGGCGTGACCAACGACGCTAAGCCGTCGCGCGAGGTTTCCTTCACCGTGACCGATGACGGCAAGGGGAATCTGCGCGTATCCCGCAAGCCGGACGGTGATGCGGCCTTCACGTTCACCAATACCTATAACGTGACGCCTGTCGAGACGAGCGTCACCGAACAGATCACCGCGACCAAGGTCCTGACCGGCCGCGATCTCAAGGACGGCGAGTTCTCCTTTGAGCTGGTCGAGGGCGACAAGGTCGTCGCCAAGGGCACCAACGCCGACGACGGCACGATCGCCATGGACAAGATCACCTACGCCAAGGCCGGCAAGCACACCTACACGCTGCGCGAGGTCAACGGCGGAACCACCAGCAAGGGCATCACGTACAGCGACACCAAGTACACCATCGAGACCACCATTACCGACAACGGTGACGGTACCCTCAGCGCTACGCACGAGCTGAAGAGCGCTACGCCTGCGACCTTCAAGAACACCTACAGCGTGACCCCGCTCGATGCAGAGCTCGACTTTGACCTGAGCAAGGTCATCAGCGGCCGCGAGTGGACGGATGGGGACGAGTTCAGCTTTACCATTACCGCCCCCGATGGCGCCCCGCTCCCCGATCCTGCGACCGTAACCGTGAGCAAGCACGATGCGAAGGACGGCATTGCCTCCATCAAGTTCGGCAAGATTCGCTACACGGCCACCGGAACCTACAAGTACGAGATCCGCGAGAACGCGGGCAGCACGGTCGGCATGACGTATGACGCGCATGTCGCAACCGCCGAAGTGACCGTGACCGAGAACGGCGATGGCAGCCTGACCGCCAACGTCACCAAGAAGGAAAACGGACGCTTTACCAACACGTACCGCACTGAGCTTAACTACACCGCTGCTGGCGGTCTGTGGCTCAGCAAGTATCTGGACGGCCGCCCCATGACCGAGGGTCAGTTCACCTTTACCGTGACACCTGCTGACGACGCTTCGGCTCGCGCGCTCGGTCTGCTGCCCGGGGCTAATAGCTTCAAGTCCCCCGCAGCGGCAGAGGCAACGGTCGGACTGATCGACATTCTGGCTGGTCATGAGGTTATATTTACGCAGGCTGACGCCGGCAAGACCTTTACGTACACCGTGGCCGAGAAGAACGACGGTCAGCCCGGTTACACCTACGACGACGCCGTGCGCACGGTGACGATCGCCATCGCCGACGACACCGCCGGCACGCTCACTGCTACGACGACCGTTTCCGGCGGTCCCGAGGGCACGCATGAGACGGTCCACAAGAGTGGCGAGAACAAGGTCGAGAAGGCCCTGGTGCCGTTCCACAACAGTTACAGCGCTACGACCAACACGCCTGGCGGCACCGCCGCTCAGGTCGTTGCCGCCAAGACCCTGACCGGTCGCCCGATGGTCGACGGCGAGTTCTGGTTCGGTATCGCCTATCAGGGTGAGCTTGTGGGTTATGAAAATCTCAAGCCCAATATCGGCGGGCACGTGAGCTTTGATACGCTGCACTACGACACCAAGATGCTTGCTAATCTTGAGGCTGCTGGGCTTGCTTATCGTACCGATAAGGACGGCAAGCTTGCCTGGACCATTAACTACACGGCCTACGAAGATTTATTCGGGCTGCCGAATGGCGTTTCCGCTACAACGTGGAGCTTTGGCTTTAAGGTTATCGTCGTCGACAACGGTGACGGTACCCTGACGGCAACGGTCGACTACGGCGGCGTCGAGCCCTTGTTCGAGAACGTCTACGGCGCCGAAGCCGTCGATGCCGCGCTCACCGGCACTAAGAAGCTCCAAGCTGCCGAGGGCCTGACCCCGGCTGACATCACGGGCAAGTTCACCTTTACCGTGACCGCCGACGAGGCTAGTGCCCCGATGCCCGAGCGCACGACCGCAACCAACGACGCGGCCGGCAACGTGGACTTTGGCAAGATCCACTTTACGCTCGAGGACCTCAACCGCGCTCTGGGCGTGACGGCCGATGCTTCTGACGACGCATCGAGCGATGCCGAGGCCAACGCCGGCGAGGCCGAGGTTGACGCCGACGCTGCCGACACCGACGAGTCCAACGACGAGTCCAACGACGAGTCCAACGACGAGTCCGAGCCCGCAGCCCCCACCGCTCCGCGCTCGCACACCTTTACTTACACGGTGACCGAGTCCGGTAGTGCCCCTGGCGTGACCAATGACACCAACGCCACGCGCAAGGTTTCCTACACCGTGTCTGACGACGGTGCCGGGCATCTGAGCGTCAAGCGCGAAGGCGACGACGGTGCTGCCTTCACGTTTACCAACACCTACGGCGTGGCACCTACCGATTCGTCCGTGACCGATCAGGTCAAGACAGTCAAGCGCCTGACTGGACGCGACCTTGCAGCAGGCGAGTTCACGTTTGAGCTGCTCGAGGACGACGTGGTTGTCGCTAACGGCACCAACGACGCTAACGGCACCGTGACGCTGAGCCCGATTCGCTACGAGGCACCCGGCACGCACACGTACACGCTGCGCGAGGCTTGCCCCAACGCGCTCGGCCTGTACAAGGGCGTCACCTATGACGGCACGACCTACACCGTCGTGACCACCGTCTCCGACAATGGTGACGGCACGCTGACCGCGACGCACAAGCTCGAGGGAACCACCGAGTCGGCTGGCTTTACCAACAAGTATCACGCCATGCCCACGCAGGTCTCCATCGGCGCCATCAAGGTGCTTGAGGGACGCGAGCTCAAGAAGGACGAGTTCAGCTTTAAGCTCGTTGGCGAGGACATCGAGTCTACGGTTACCAACGATGCCGACGGCAAGATCAACTTCGACAAGTTCGAGTACGACGAGCCTGGTACGTACGTCTACACCATCAGCGAGGTCAAGGGCGACGAGGTCGGTATGACCTACGATAAGTCCGTCTTTACCGCGACCGTCAACGTGGTCGATGACGGCGAGGGCAACCTCAAGGCAAGCGTCGCCTTTGCCAAGGGCGACAAGAGCGTCGAGGGTATCGTGTTCAACAACACGTACAAGAAGCCCGAGACGCCCGTGCCGACGCCCGATCCCGGCACGCCTAAGACCGTGACGAACATCGTCAAGACGGTCAAGGGTTTCCTGCCCACCACAGGCGACCAGCAGGCTGCCGCATTGCTCATGGCATTCGTCATTGCCATGGCCGGCGTCGGTGCCCTGGTCTGGGGTATCCGTAAGCGCTAGGCACGCTGGCAGCGCCCGGGGCCAAAAGGCCCCGGGCGGCCGGCGGGGAGCCAGAACATAGCCCCCACCCCCACCCCCAGTCGCCACGGAGGTATCTCCCTCCTCCGTGGCGGCGCTTTTGTGCGTAGGCGAGAAGGGTTCGCCACGAAACCGGCCCATCTACTACGTTTAGCCCCTTACCCCCAACCATGCTAAAAAACGCGAAAACAAAACCGCAGGTAGTACGCCTGCGGTTTTGTTCAAAACGAAGGTATGGTCAGGGGTGTCGAGTCAAACGTAGTAGATGGGCCGATTTCGTGGCGGGCGGTTCCGGCTGATCCCTTGGGGACGGAGGAAAACGGATCATTTTGGTCCCGCGAGGCTGGCGGAGACACTCGTGCAGGGCCGCCCGAACAAAACTATGCCGGTTTACTACGATGAATCCGAGATTCCTGACCACACCCGCATTTTTGCAAATATCGCAAGTGTTCTACCTGCGGTTTTGTAAGTGCGCAATTTGCCGTGGTCGGAGATATGCGGTTCATCGTAGTAAACCGGCATAGTTTTGAAATGGCATCAAATTGGCGGCAGCCAGCGGCTAGCCTCGCAAATAGGCGATGGCGATTTGGGTACGGTTGCGTAGGCCCATTTTGGCTAGGATTGAGCTGATGTGGTTGCGCACGGTGCCTTCGCCCATGTAGGCGGTGGCGGCAATCTCCTTGTTGTCGAGGCCGCGGGCGATGAGCTCTGCGACTTCGAACTCGCGGTCGGTTAGGCCGGCAAAGGCTGCGGGCCGGCGGGGCGCGTCGGCTTCGGTGCCCGCCCCATCAAAATCGATATCCTCGATCGCCTTGCCCTCGAGCACGCGTTTGCCATCCATGACCTGCGCCAACGCCGGCGGAATGGCGGCGACATCGGTCTTGATCAGGTAGCCGCGGGCGCCCAGCTTGAGCGCCGACACAATGTACTCGTCATCCGAGAATGTCGTCAGAAACACCACGCGCGCCGCAGGGTCGTGCTCAAGGATCTCGCGTGCCGCCGAAAGTCCGTCGCGCCCCGGCATCTGAATGTCGAGCAGCGCGATATCGGGTGCGTGTTCGGCATAGAGCGAAACCGCGTCGTTGCCGTTGGCGCCGGTACCCACCACCTCTATCTGCGGCTGAGCGCCCAGGATAATCTTGAGTGAATCGACCACCAGACGGTCGTCGTCGACGACTATGAGCCTCATCGGCCCTCATCTCCTTGCTGCTTGGGAATGGTGGCAAATACGCGCCATCCGGAGGCGCCGACTCGCGAGCCGGCAGTGAAAGTGCCGCCGAGCGCCTCGACACGCTCGCGCATGGAGGCGAGCCCCATACCCCCTGTGGCGCTGCGGGCGCTTGTTCGAACCCCGCCCGTTCCATCGTCGGTAACGACGAGCTGGTAAAACGACGGATGCTCCATGCACCGCACAGTAATGGTTTTGGCATGGGCGTGGCGCATGGCGTTGGAAAGCGCCTCGCGCAGCACCGCCGCAAAGCAGTTGGCGACGTTGGCGGGTGCATGCTCGGCCAAAACCTCAAGCTCAATCTGCGGACCGCTGTCCGAGCGTGCGCCTTCAACGATGCGCTCGAGCTGCACGGAGAGGTTGGTCGCATTGTCGTTGAGCGCGTGGACGCTGGCGCGCACGAGTTGGAGCGCCTCGTCAACCGTGCGTTTGACGTCGGCGAAATCGGCGGCAACCCTGGGCTCGTCGGCATGGACCACGCGCAGGGCCTCGGTTTGAAGCGAAGCGCGCGTGAGCTGGTGGCCCACGTTATCGTGGATCTCGCGCGCGATGCGGGCGCGTTCGGCGAGCGTCGCGAGTTCGACTTCGTAGTCCTGGCGGTCGGCGAGGTCACGGTTGCGTGCCTCGAGTGCCAGGGCGCGTTCTTGCAGCTCGTCGCGGGTACGGCGCATGCGCAGCTGCTCGCGCTCCAGCTGGGCGGTGCGTAGCGATAGCAAGGTGGCGGCAACCGAAAGGATGGCGGTCAGCAGGAGCGTTCGGGTGGTGAGCGCGCTGCCGCGAAGGTCCGCGACAAGCGCGCAGACAAACACGGCGCCAATCGCCAGCGCGGGCCAGATGCGTTCACGGCGAACGCGTCGCGCGATGTCATAGAGAGCGAGAGGCGCAAACGGCACAAACGGCGGCACGACGACTGCCGCGATGATGTAAGCGCAGCTCGCGGTCTCGCTTGCGCGTCGCGTGCGTTCCTCCTGTGCGACTTCGGCCAGTGAGGTGGCAATAACGCCAAGGCAAAACGCCGCGACCAGGCGAGCATCCACAGCAAGACCCACGGCGGCCGCAATGCAGCACGCCAGCACGATCGATTTGTCGAAAAGCCTGTTCATACGGGTATTGTACGCGAAGCTGCGTGTGGTGGAGGGGCCGCCTGCGCAACCGTGACATTCCTCCCGTGCGGCAGAGCGGGGGCGTCGGCGGGCCGTACGACCAAGACCTCCACACTCGTGACAAAGCTCACTGGTGCGCGCCGCCCGCTCCTGCGATGATGCAATCGTACCGGGCCGCAAGCAACAGAAGGGCCGCCTCATGACAGACATCGTCCACGTCGAAAACCTCGTCAAGCGCTACGACGATCTTATCGCGCTCGACCACTTTAACCTGAGCATCGCCCCCGGCGAGATCTTTGGCCTGCTGGGCCCCAACGGCTCGGGCAAGACCACGTCCATCAACTGCATTCTGCAGCTGCTTGCCTACGACAAAGGCACCATCGAGCTCTTTGGCGAGCCCATGACGCCCGCCCGCTACGACCTCAAGCGCCGCATCGGCGTGGTGCCGCAGCAGGTGGCGGTGTTTGACGAGCTTACGGTGCGCGAGAACATCGACTATTTCTGCAGCCTCTACGTTAACGACCGTAAGCGCCGCCGTGCGCTGGTAGACGAGGCGATCGACTTTGTCGGCCTGGGCGACTTTACCAAGTTTCGCCCCGGCAAGCTCTCGGGCGGCCTGGCGCGTCGCCTCAACATTGCCTGCGGCATTGCGCACAAGCCCGAGCTCATCTTCTTTGACGAGCCCACGGTGGCAGTCGACCCGCAGAGTCGCAACGCCATTCTGGAGGGCATCTGCCGCCTGCGCGACGAGGGCGCCACGGTGGTGTATACCAGCCATTACATGGAGGAAGTCGAGCAGATTTGCAGCCGCATCATGATCATGGACGGCGGACGTGTGCTGGCGCAGGGCACCAATGACGAGCTCAAGCGCATGATTCAGATGGGCGAGCGCGTGACTGTCGAGGTCGGCGCCGTCGAGGCCGCCACAGTCGAGCGCCTGCGCGCCCTCGAGCACGTGCTCAGTGTCGAGCTGTCCGGCGGCGAGCTCGTCTGCACCTGCGAGACGAGTCCGCACAACCTGGTCGACATCCTCGACACATTGCGCGCCGCCGACGTTGCGCTCGGCCGCGTGTGGAGCGAACCGCCGACCCTCAACGACGTGTTCCTCGAGATCACCGGCCGCGAGCTGCGCGACTAGGGGGCGGTCATGTTCAACACCATCATCACCACGGTCAAGACGCTGCTGCGCCGGCCGAGCACGTGGGTCTGGGGCGCTCTCTTTCCCATTGCGCTTTCCACGATGTTCATGTTTATGTTTGCGAACCTCAGCTCCGACGGTACGGTCGACCCGGTGCCGGTTGCCGTCGTGGCGGACGAGGCTTGGAACGTTTCGACCTTTAAGGGCGTGGCGACGTCGCTTGCCAAGCAAGGTGACGATCAGCTGCTCGAGATCCACGAGTGCGACGACGCAGCCGATGCGAACCGTGCGCTTAAGGCCGGCGAGGTTGTGGGCATCTATACGGTCGACGACGCAGGCGTACCCAAGCTCACACTGCTTTCGAGTTATGACAGCTCGCGCGCCTCGTCGGTGCTCACCGACCGCAGCATTTTGGAGACGGTGGCAAGCTCGTATACACAAAATGCCGAGCTCATATCCCAGATTGCCCAGGACAACCCGGCGGCGCTCGCCGACCCGGAGGCGGTTGCGCGCGCCCTGTCGCTCGAGGGCGGCACCCGCCGCGTAAGCCTGACACGCACCACACCCGATGGCACGGTCATCTACTATTACGCGCTCTTTGGCCTGGTCGCGATGATGTCTGCCGAGTTTGCCGCCTTGAGCGTCGTCGATCTGCAGCCCAATCTGTCGGGCCTTGGCGCGCGTCGCTGCGTGGGCGGCCTTTCCAAGACGGCGTCGCTGGCCGGCATCTTTGTCGGCTCGTGGCTGGTTTCCTTCGCCTCGATGGCGATCGCAATCGGCTACGTGCGCCTGGTCGTGGGCGTCGACTTTGGCGGGCGCGAGGGGCTGTGTCTGGTGGGCGGCGCCGCTTCCGCGCTTGCCGCCACGGGCCTGGGACTCTTTGTGGGCACACTTCCCGTTAAGGGCGGCAAGGCGTCCAAGTCCGGCATCCTCACGGGCTTTGCCACCACGTGCGCCCTGTTCGCCGGCCTCTACGGCGAGCCGGCGATGGCGCTTGCCGACGACGCCGCCCGCGCCTGCCCGGCTGAGTGCTGGCTCAACCCCGTCAAGCTTATCTGCGACATGTTCAACCGCCTGTATTTCTTTGAGGATCTGGGACCTTTTGCCGTTCGCGCCGGCGCGCTGGTCCTCATGACGCTGGTGTTTGTTGCCGCCGCCACGCTGATCTTTGGAAGGAGCCGCTATGAGCACCTTTAAGACCGCGCTTCGCATGGCGCTCGCACACCCGCTCTATCTGCTTATCTACACGGTGTTCATTTCGCTCATGGGCGTATTCATCGCGGCATCGGTAAGCTGGAACTCGTCGCAGCTCACCGAGTACAAGCCCTACGACGCCAACGTGATCGTGGTCGACCGCGACGGCAGTGATCTTTCACGTGCGCTTACCAAGCATCTGGGGTCGCGCTTTGACCTGGTCACGGGTGTTGGCGACGACACGTACGACCTTGCGGACGCGCTCTCCAAGAGCAACAGCGCCAAGGGCAGCGCCGACTGCGTGTTCTTTATCCCGGAGGGGTTCGAGGACGACCTGGTCGCGGCTGCCCGCGCGGGGGAGGCCCTGCCCAAGCTCGATGTGACTTACGGTGCCGGTACCATGGCGGCGGCGCTTTCGTCTGCCGAGGCCTCGCGCTGGATCTCGCTCGCGGGCGCTGCGGCGGCGCTTGAGCCCGCTGCTTCTAACGGCGACGTTGCCAAGGCCGCCGAACATGCGGCCGCGAAGCGTGCCAAGGTCGAGATCGAGCAGGTCAAGGTCGACTCGACTGCCGCCGCCACGCTCGAGTCGTACTTCAACTTTGGCGCGTACGCGATCATCTCGTCGGTCATCGTGTCGGTGGGCTTGGTGTTTTCGGGCATGAACGAGCCCGAGCGCGTGCGTCGTATGGATGCCGGTCCAATTTCCGAGCGCCGGCGTTCGCTTGCCGTGTTTGCGGCCGCCGCCGTGCTCACCGTCTGCATCTGGTTTGTGTCGAGCATGATGGGCGTCGTGGGCTTTGCCGGCGCGGTCGCCGAGGTCGGCGTGGGCCGCGTGTGCCTGGCGCTGGCGGCAACGTTTGCCCTAGCGCTGACGCCGCTGGCCGTTGGCTTTATGCTGTCGAGTCTGGGTGCACGTGAGGAGCTGCTCAACGGTGTGGGCAACCTGCTCGGCATGCTCATGACGTTTTTGGGCGGCGCCTGGATGCCGCTGTCGCTGATGGGACCGGCCGTGCAGACCGTGGCGCACTTTGTGCCGACATATTGGGTGAACGACGCGATCAGCAAGGCGCTCGCCGCGGACCTGACGTCCACCGTGCTGGGCGACATCGCCTGCGACCTGGGCGTCACCGTGCTCTTCGCCGCCGCCATCGCCGCCGTAGGCCTAGCCCTCGCTCACAACAAATCCCGCGCCTAGCCACCTAGTCATCGGTTACTCATTGGGGACAGACTTAAACGACCAAGAGTGGTCATTGGGGACAGACTTAAACGACTAGTCATTGGGGACAGTCTTTGCCGATCGGCTGTTTTGCCGGCTGGGTTGGCAAAGACTGTCCCCAACTGCCGGTAGGAAAGGAACGTCCCCAACTGCCGGGTGGCGAAAGAGTGTCCCCAACAGCTAGTCATTTAAGAACGTCCCCAATGACTAGTCTGAAATAAAATCCAGGCCTCGCTCCAAAATAGTTCGCCATGGTTTACTATTACGCTCATAAAGTAGTATGAGGCTAACAACGGGGGATACCATGGCAACGCAGGAAGCCTATGTCCAGGTTAAGGATCTCAAAAAGCATTACGGCGACGGTGATGCGCGCCTGACGGTACTCGATGGCATCGACACGTCCATCAACCGCGGCGAGATCTGCGTCATGCTGGGGCCCTCGGGCTCGGGTAAGTCGACCTTTCTCAACCTGATCGGCGGCCTGGAGGATGCCGACGCCGGCTCCATCATGGTGGACGGCTGCGACCTCACAGTGCTCAAGCCCGCCGACCTGGGTGAGTACCGCCGCCGCGAGCTGGGCTTTGTCTTCCAGTTCTACAATCTGGTGCCCGATCTCACCATCAAGGAGAACATCGAGGTCACGGCACACCTGTCCAAAAAGCCGCTCAACATTGACGACCTGCTACGCTCGCTGGGCCTCTACGAGCACCGCAACAAGTTCCCGCGCCAGGTCTCGGGCGGCCAACAGCAGCGCTGCGCCATCGGCCGCGCACTCGTCAAAAACCCGGGCCTACTGCTGTGCGACGAGCCCACGGGCGCGCTTGACTACAAGACGTCCAAGGAAATCTTGCAGCTCATGGAGGATGTCAACCGCACCTACGGCTGCACCATCATCATTGTCACCCACAATGCCGCCATCGCGCGCATGGCCAATCGCGTACTGCGCCTGCGCGACGGGCGCATCGTCGAGGATGAGCTCAACGAGTCGCCCGTCGCGGCCGCCGAGCTCGATTGGTAGGCGGCGCCATGACACCTCTCGCAAAACGTCTCCTGCGCGAGCTGCGCCGCAATATCGGCAAGTACCTGGGCATCTTTTTGCTTATGTGCGGAAGCATCGCTCTCACCTCGGGCTTTTTGCTCGCAGCGCATTCCATCGGCTGCCTTATCGACGACATGCGCGATGCGTACACGATTGAGGACGGCCGCGTGACCACCTCCTTCGAGGCTACCGACGATCAACTCAAGGCCGCCGAGGATGCAGCCGGCGACGTCGGCGGCGTCACGCTCTACAAGAATTTCTCCATCGACGCCATCATCAAAAAGACCGCTGGCGACGACGGCACCAAGCGCACGCTGCGCACCTATGCGCACCGCACCAAGGTCGATATCGCGTCCTACTGTGAGGGCAAGGAGCCCAAAACGGACGATGAAGTGGCAATCGACCGTGTCTTCGCCACCAACAACGACCTCGCCGTGGGCGATAAAGTCGAGCTCGAGGGTCGCACCTACACCATCTGCGGCATCATGACCCAGCCCGATAGCCAGGCGCTGTTCCTCAACAATTCGGACTTTACGGTGAACACCATCACCTATGGCGTGGCCGAGGTCACCGACGCCGGCTTTGCCGCGCTCGAGGATGCCGGCGGCGCGCCTGCCTACACGTACTCCTTCACCTTTACCGATCGCGACCTCCCCACCGCGGATCGCATCGATGCGGAGCAGGATATGGTCGAGGCACTGACCGATGCCGATGCGCGCGTGGATGACCTCATCGACGCCGATTCCAACCAGGGCATTGGCTACGCGCGCGACGACGTAGACGGCGACTCCATGATGTGGACGACGTTGCTCGACATCATCATCGTGATCATGGCGTTTGTCTTTGTGGTCCTTACCGACGCCACCATCGAGGAGGAGAGCGCCATCATCGGCACGCTGCTCGCCAGCGGCTATCGTCGACGCGAGATCGTGCTGCACTACCTGGCACTTCCCGCCATCGTGGGCGTGGTCGCGGCGCTTTTGGGCACTGCGCTCGGCGTTGTGTTCTTTACCGAGCCCATGCGCAGCCTCTATTACGGATCGTACAGTCTGCCGCCCTTCCAGGTGTACTGGAGCTGGGAGATCTTTGTGAAGTGCGCCGTGGTTCCCGCCGCCGCGCTCATCCTCATCACGCTGGTGGGTCTGCTCCGCAAAATGGGCAAGACGCCGTTGCAGTTCCTTCGTCACGAAGCGAGCGGCAAGTCGGGTACCAAGCGTGGTATGCAACTGCCGGAGCGCATGGGTTTTGTTTCCCGCTTCCGCTTGCGTATCTTCCTGCGCAACTTGGGCAACTTCGCCACGCTCTTCGTAGGTATTGCGTTTGCGTCGCTGCTGCTGCTCTTTGGCCTGGCGATTCTGCCCACGATGACGCACTACGCGGATAACCTCGAGACGAGCCTGGTCGCCGAGCACCAGTACACGCTCAAGGCCCCGCTGGAGCTTGAGGGCACCGCCGAGGAACGTGAGCAGTGGTCGGCACTCGAGCGCTTGCAGTCGGTGGACGGCGCGCTGCTTTCCGCCGCCCGGGATGCCGATGACGAGCTTGACGACACGGCCGATGCGGCGCAGACGGCAGCCGATGCCGCGACCGCATCTCCGTCTGCCGAGAGCTTGGCCGCGGCGCAGGACGCGCTCGCCAAGGTCCAAGACAAGAAGGATGCGCTTTATGCGCGCCTTGATGATCTTGCCGATGCCCTCGGCTGTGACCGCGACGAGACTATCGACCTGATTGACAAGGCCTCTAAGATCGACACTGACAACGACGACATCCACCCGGTCAATACGATCGACAACGGCGCGGGCGCAATTGCGCAAGCCGAGAAATACGCCGTCTACCAGCTGCAATACGACCGCGGCGATGGGAATGGCGAGGAGACGATTTCCGTCTACGGCATTTCAACCGATTCGTGCTATTGGAAAGGCCTCAACGTCGGCGACGGACACGTCGTCTTTGGCGGCGGCCTGCTCGACAAGTTTGGCTGGAGCGAGGGCCAGAAGGTCACGCTCGGCGACAAGTATGAGGGCGAGCATTATTCCTTTGAGTACGCGGGCAAGGACTGTGCCTGGGGCTCCAAGTCGGACATGAATATCTATATGAGTATCGATGACTTTAACGAGCTCTTTGGCAACGATGCGGCCTACTTCAACGGCTATGTGAGCGACGAGAAGCTCGACCTCGACGCGCGATACTTTGCCGGCGACACCACGCCCGACGATATGCGTGCCGTGGGCGACCAGTTCATCGGCATGATGAGCAAAATGATCGGCATGATGGTCGGGCTCGCGGTGTTCATCTTCCTGCTGTTTATGTACCTGCTGACCAAGGCTGTGATCGACCACAGCGCCCGTTCGATCAGCTACATGAAAGTCTTTGGCTATCGCGATGGCGAGATCTCGCATCTGTACATCCGTTCGATCACGCTGTGCGTGGCGGCGTCGCTCGTGCTGAGCCTGCCGATCATTATTGGCTCGCTCACGGCCATCTTCCGTTCGATGCTGCTCGCCTACAACGGCAATATCGAGATCTACGTGCCCGCTTGGTCCATGGCGGCGTGCGTGGGCATTGGCTTTGCGACCTACCTGGTCGTGGCGCTGCTGCACATGCGTTCCATCAAACGTGTGGGCCTGGCCGAGGCGCTCAAAGTCCAAGAGTAGTCGTTTAGAACGTCCCCAATGACTAGGTGCCATACTTGACTTTAACTCTGCTTTAACTGGTACCATCCTCTATGTCTGTAACGCCATATAGACCGAGGGGATAGATCTATGACCGCAACTACACCCGCCGCACCCGCTAAGGTGTACTTCACCAACCTGCGCACGCATGCTCGCGAGAGCCAGCTCGACAAGCTCAAGCGCCTCATCCGTCACGCCGGTATCGAGCAGATCGACTTTGAGAACAAGTTCGTCGCCATCAAGATTCACTTTGGCGAGCTGGGCAACCTGAGCTTTTTGCGCCCCAACTACGCCCGCGCCGTCGCGGACGTCGTGAAGGAGCTGGGCGGCAAGCCCTTCCTCACCGACTGCAATACGCTCTATGTCGGTAGCCGCAAAAACGCGCTCGAGCACATCGATACCGCCTACCAGAACGGCTTTACCCCGTATGCTACGGGTTGCCAGATCATCATTGCCGACGGTCTCAAGGGCACCGACGAGGCGCTCGTCCCGGTCGAGGGCGGCGAGTACGTGCACGAGGCCAAGATCGGTCAGGCGCTCATGGACGCCGACATTGTGATCAGCCTCACCCACTTTAAGGGCCATGAGCAGGCCGGTTTTGGCGGCGCCATGAAGAACCTGGGCATGGGGGGCGGCAGCCGTGCCGGCAAGATGGAGCAGCATGCCGCCGGCAAGCCGAACGTCGCGCCCGAGCACTGCGTTGGCTGCCGTGCCTGCGAAAAGATCTGCGCGCACAACGCCATCTCGTTTGACGATACTCGCGAGCGCGAGCTTGCTAACGGCAACACCCGCACGGTGCACGTGGCCGCCATCGACCACGATCGCTGCGTGGGCTGCGGACGCTGCATTGCGGCATGCAACCAGGACTGCATCAAGCCCGGCTATGAGGCCGCGGCCGACGTGCTCAACTGCAAGATCGCCGAGTATACGAAGGCCGTCGTCGACGGCCGCCCGAGCTTTCACATCTCGCTTGCCATGGATATCAGCCCCAACTGCGATTGCCATCCCGAAAACGACACGCCTATCGTCAACGACATCGGCATGTTCGCGAGCTTCGACCCGGTCGCCATCGACCAGGCCTGCGCCGATGCCGTCATGGCATCCGAACCGCTGCCCAACACCGAGCTTACCGACAGCGCGGCCAAGATGGAGCACAATCACGAGCATCTGGAGGGCGAGCAGGCCAAGGATCCCTTCTGCATCACGCATCCCGACACCGACTGGCGCGCGTGCATCGCGCACGCCGAAAAGATCGGCCTGGGCACGAGCAAGTACGAGCTCATCGAGGTCAAGTAGCGCCTAGCTATTGGACAAAACAAGCGCCTTTGTAGCGTTAGTTGAGCAAAAGCCGCCCACGAGCACAACGCTTGCGGGCGGCTTTTCAGAAGTGCGGTGAAAAATCGAATACCGCCGACTACAAACCGATTTTTGGCAACAAAACCCCAGACGTTGCTTTTTGCCTAAAAATTCTTGTCGAGGAAGTTGTCGACCGTATTCCAGTAGAGTTCGGGGTCGACCTGCGCGCTCTTGGCGTGGGTGGCGCCATGGATAGTGAGCTTTTGCTTGACCTTGCTGGCGCACGCGTCGTAGTTTTGGTCGAGCATGCTGTACGGTACAAAGGTGTCCTGGTCGCCGTGGATAAACAGCATGGGAACCGTCGCGTGTTTGAGTTGCTCCACACTGCTCGCCTTATGAAAGTCGTAACCCGAGCGCACGTTGCACACCAAGTTTGCTACATCGAGCAAGGGAAAGCTGGGCAGGCCGAACACGTCCTTGAGCTGCAGAGAAAACTCGTCCCAAACACTTGTATAACCGCAGTCCTCGATAATGCATTCCACGTTTGCGGGCAGAGATTCCCCCGCGACGTTCATGGCAGTTGCCGCACCCATCGACTCGCCAAAGACCAGGATGCGCGCCTCGGGGTCAGCCTGAACGATTCGCTCGATCCATGCGACGACATCGAGCCGCTCGGGCCAGCCCATGCCGATATAGTCGCCGCCGGAGCGCTCGTGGGCGCGTGCGGCGGGTGCGAGTACGTTCATGCCGCGGTCGTGGAATCGCTTGACGTATCGGGCCATACCGATGGGCTCGTTGGTATATCCATGCAGGCAGACGGCGTAGTCGTGCGTGCTCTCTGACGCAGCAAAATACCAGGCGGCAAGCTCGGTCCCGTCGTCCGCAGTGAGGCTGCTGCTCTCGCGGTTCTCTTTAAACCATGCCCGCGCCTCGGTATCCTCGGCATCCGGCTGCTCACCTTCTTTGTCGTTCTTGCTATCCTGCATCATCTTCATGGTGTATGGCGCGCGGGGATTCAGCGCGAAGTCAAACAGGAAGTTGCCGGCAAATCCGAGCAGCGCAACGACAACCACCAGTGCAACGACGCCGGCTATCTTGAGCTTTCGATGGGAACGTGCGTTTTGAGACATAAGAAGCTTTCCTATAAGATGTTAATACATCAACATTTAATGCAAGCGCATTATGGACGTTTGCCGTTGATGCGTCAACAAGCAAAGAATGGGTAAACAAGGGGTCACGTATGGTGCAAATTTCGCACGTACCCAGACGCTTTGATATAGTGTTGAGAACTCTTTACGTTGGAGGATGTAACCGGCATGTCCGATTCGAGCGACAGTTCTAAGCCGCGACCCAAGACCGCGGCCGTTCCACACTACACGGTGGGTGAGGAGATCATGAACTCCGTCACCCATGGTGTCGGCTGCCTGCTGGGTATCGCGGGCCTGGTGCTCCTGATCGTATTCGCCGCCCTGCGCGGCGGAGGCCCGGCCCACATGGCCGCGGCAATTGTCTATGGCGTCAGCATTATCCTCGAATACCTAGCCTCCACGCTCTACCACGCGATTCAGCCCGCGCGCGCCAAGCGCGTGTTTCGCATCATCGATCACAGCTGCATCTACCTGCTCATAGCCGGCAGCTATACGCCGTTTTGCCTCATCACGCTCGCAAACGACGGCGGCGCTGTGCTGTTCTTTGCCGTATGGGCCATCGCCATCATCGGCATCGCCCTCGAGTGCTTCCTGCGCGAGCGCCAGCCGCATTGGGTAAGCGGCCTGGTCTATCTGCTGATGGGCTGGCTCGTTGTCTTTAAGCTGCCCGAACTTGTGGCGCTGCTCAACCCCGTGGCACTTGCCCTGCTCGCCGTCGGCGGCGTGTGCTACACCGCGGGCGTGCCGTTCTATATCGCCAAAAACGTGCGCTATCTTCACAGCGTGTTTCACCTGTGGGTACTCGCCGGCAGCATCTTCCAGTTCATGGCGGTGATCCTCTTCGTAATCTAGCGACCACGCCAGCGCCCGTGCCCCCGCTCGGTCGCCAGTGCAATTGCCGTATCCGCCACCAACGTTATAATCCGACGTCCCGAATCTTGGAGGTTCGAGAAACTCCCGATGGACATAACCATCTCCCTTATCACCACCCTCGTTTTGACCCTCATCAACGGCTACTTCTCTATGTCAGAGATGGCGCTCACCACGGCCAAGCGCGCCGTGCTGGAGCACGAGGCCGAGGAAGGCGACAAGCGCGCCGAGCATGCCATTAAGCTGGCTGCCGACTCCGACCAGCTGCTCGCCACCATCCAGGTCGCCATCACGCTCGTGGGCTTCGCCTCGTCCGCCGTCGCCTCGACGAGCCTGTCCGACCCGCTCGCCACGTGGCTCATGAGCTTTGGCATCGCGCCGCTCTCCGCCATCGCACGCGGCCTGGCGCCGGTCATCATCACCGTCGCGGTCGCCTTCGTGTCCATCGTGATCGGCGAGCTCGTCCCCAAGCGCATCGGCCTGGCCAATGCCGAGGGCGTGTCCAAGCAGGTCGTGGGCCCGCTTTCCGTGTTCCAGAAGATTGCCCGCCCGCTCGTGTGGCTGACTGGCGCTTGCTCCGATGGCCTGGCCCGTATTCTGCGCATCAAGAGTGCCGACGACCGTCAGAACGTCTCGGAAGAAGAGATCAAGTACATGGTCTCGGAGCAGGACGACCTGCTCGACGAGGAAAAGCGCATGATCCACGAGATCTTCGACCTGGGCGACACCGTTGCCCGCGAGGTCATGGTGCCGCGCGTGGACACCACCATGTGCGAGGACGACGAGACGGTCGCCGACGTGCTGTCCACCATGCGCCAGACCGGCTTTAGTCGCATCCCCGTCTATCACGAGGATCCCGACAACGTCGCCGGCATCGCGCACATCAAGGACCTGATTCAGCCCGCGCTCGACGGCAAGGGCGACCAGCCCATCGCCGACTTTTTGCGCGACGCCACCTTTGTGCCCGACACCAAGGACATCCTGCCGCTGCTGTCCGAGATGCAGACCTCGCACGACCAGATCGTGGTGGTCGTGGACGAGTACGGCGGCACGGCCGGCATCATCACCATCGAGGACATCGTCGAGGAGATCGTCGGCGAGATCGAGGACGAGTTCGACCCCGACAACAAGTATCTCACGCGCCTTTCGCGCCGCGAGTGGCTCGTTGATGGGCGTTTTTCGTGCGATGACGCGATTGAGCTTGGTTGGCCGCTCGAGGAAAGCGATGATTATGAGACCATCGCCGGCTGGATTTTGGAGCTTTGCGACTCGGTGCCCGACATCGGAGAGGTGTTTGAGGTCGCGGGGTACAAGTTTAAAGTGCAGTCGATGCGTGGCCAGCGCATCTCGCTCATTCGCGTGATCGCTCCGGCCGAAACCGATAAGAAGGATTCCGAGTCTTCGGTAGACGAGCCGACGACGCCGAGTGCGGGTTCCGCGAATCCGCACGACGGCGACGAGTAGGACAAGGAAGAGTAGGGGAGAGTTATGGCAGGCCTGTTCAACATCCTTAAGGTCACCGTCAGCGAGGACAAGATCTGCGCGCATGTGCTGGTGAACCCCGGCATGCCGCTCATGACCTCGGAGGACATCGAGGCCACGGCGCGCGTGTACTACCTGGTGCCCGCTATTGCCAAGCACCTGTGCCTGGGCGATTCCGGCCGCGAGTTCCAGGACTGCATGGGCCAGACCGAGCTCTGCCACCTGCTGGAGCATGTGACGGTCGAGCTCATGAACGAGACCGGTCTTGCCGGTAGCATCTCGTGCGGCCGCACGCGCGTAAGCGAGCACGACGAGCGCGTCTTTGAGGTTGAGCTTTCGTGCCCCGACGACGCGCTGGCCATCGGCGCGCTGTCTTCGGCCACCTTTATGATGGACTGGGCCTATCTGCACGCCGACCAGCCTGCCCCCGACGTGGAAGGCACGGTCGCAGGCCTGCGCAACCTGGTGCTGGGCATGCGCGCCGAGGCCGAGGGCAAGGATCCTCACGAGGCCGTCGCCGCTGCGAACGGCGAAGATGCTGCCGAGGACGAGGGCGCTGACGAGGGCGATGTGCCGGTCGACTCCGAGCCCGTTGCCGATGCGACCGCCGAGCCTGTTCCCACCGAGCCCCAGGGCGTCCCCAACTTTGACGACGAGCCCCAGGTGGCGATTGATACCGAGGGCGCGGTTGTTGAGAACCACGAGGCCTCCGCTGCCGTCTTTGGCGGTGCGGCGACGGTTCCGGCAGGGCCTGCGCATGAGGGCGGCCTGCCGCTCGTGGACGGCGCCGGCGAGGACCCGGGTGCCACGGTGGCCATGCCGGCTATGCCCCAGGAGTAGGCCTACGCGTTTATCACCATCACGTACCTGCGCCTTTGCCGTACGCAGATGAGCGCGACGGCAAGTGATGCGCTGCGGGTATAATGGACAGCATTCAAACGGTGGGCACCGACGTGCCCGCAGGAGAGGAATGATCATGGGTAAGACTTTCAGCTTTGTCTCCGGCGCACTTTTTGGTGCCGCTGCCGGCGCTATTGTCGGCGTTGCTCTGGCCCCGCGCTCGGGCGCCGAGACCCGCGCCATGGCTGCCGATATCGCCAACGACGCCTGGGACAATATGCGCGACACCTACGAGCACAGCGCCGAGGAGGCCCGTGCTGCGGTGAATGACTTTGGCCCGATGGTCGACGCCAAGACCGACGACCTGCGCGCCAAGGTCGACCTGGCCCGCGAGCGCATGGACCAGCTGCGCGAGCAGCTCAACGACGCCATTTCGGGCGGCAACGTGACGCCTGCCGCCGACGTCGTGGTCGAGAACGCCGTCGAGGCTGATACCGAGGCTGCGGAGCCCTCGACCGAGGCATAATGCGCGCCGGGGATTTTGTCGGCGCCAAGATCTATCGCAAGCCTACCGAGGATAAGCGCACCAAAAAAGACGGCACGCCGCGCAGCCCTAAAAAGCTCGGCAAGATTCACTTTCCGGTCTTTACCCCGGGCGGTACGCGCGTGGTCGGCTTTATGGTCCGCCAGTCCGATATCGCGGGCATGATCGAGCGTCCCGACCGCTTTGTGGCGCTCGATGCCATCGGCGTCTATGAGGGTGCCGTCGCGGTCGATGACGTCAAGGACACGTACGATGCCGCCGCCGCCAAGCGCCTCGACATCAACCTGGACGATTGCATCATCTGGGTCGGTATGGACGTGCGCACGGAATCGGGCGACGTCGTGGGCTATTGCTCGGACGTTGAGTTCAAGCCACGCTCGGGCATCGTGCAGGCATTCTATGTGACCGCCGGTGCTGCTTCGAGTGTTTTGGTCGGTGACACGCAGGTGCCGCCGACGATGCTGCGCGGCTACGAGAACGGCGCGATGGTCGTCTCGGACGAGGTCAAGTCGCTCGGGTATTCGGGCGGTGCGGCTGCCAAGGCCGCCGAGGCCAGCGTCGTGGTGGGCGACAAGGTCAAAAAGGGCGCCAAGGTGCTCGACGACAAGGGATCGGTTGCCGTGGACAAGGGCAGTCGCGCACTGGGCAAGCAGCTCGGCAAGACGCGCGGCATGTTCAAGGCCTTTAAGGACGAATACCAAAAGGCGAGCGGAGGCTCGTCAAAAGCTACAAAATAGCGACGTACCAAATGATGGGAGGCAAGCCGGAGACCTGTTGCTCCGGCTTGCTGTGTTTATGGGGGAGGGCACATGCGCCAAAACGGATCCAACTTAAACGGGCGTTCGGGTGCGCGTCCGACGGCGCGCCGCGACCTGGGGCAGCTGCCCAGCGGTCAGCGCAAGCGTCACCGTAAGCCCGGCGCGATGTATCTCAACCATAGCCGCGGCTTTAGCGACCGCAGCGCTCGCATCGGCAACAGCCGCACACCCCGTCGTTCGTCTCGCCTGCCCTATGCGCTCATCGCCGTGGGTTGCGCGCTCGTGCTGTTTATCGCTGCCGTCGTGGGCTACGTCAACCGCAGCGTGGACGTGGAGCTCAACGGGCAAAAGACCGCGGTGCGCGTGGGCTCTACGTTGCAGAATCTCATCGACGACCAGGAGTTGACTGACACCTACGACGCAGGAGACCTGCTGGCCGTCGATGACAGCGTGCTCAAGCGCCATGGGGGCGAAAAGCTGTCGGTGAAGGTCGACGGCAAGCGCGTGAAGCAGGGCAAATGGGATAGCCGCGAACTTGAGGGTGGCGAGAAGGTGACGGTCAAGGATGGCCGTAATACCTACGAGAAGCACGAGGTTCAGGCTACGGTTATTGAGCCCAAGCTCAAGGTCGAGGGCACGGGCGCTATCGAGTATGTGCAGACGTGGGGTGTCCAGGGCCGCTCCGAGGTGTGGGTTGGTGAGCAGTCGGGCAAGACGCAAGACCGCGGCGAGGTTGTGCCCGCCACCGATTGCGTCGTTGCGTGCGCCAGCGTGGCGCCCAAGGGCAACAAAAAGTACGTGGCGCTGACGTTTGACGAGGGTCCGAGCGGCGCCACCAAACAGATCTTGCAGGTGCTCAAGGAAAAGGGCGTCACCGCGACGTTCTTCCTTTCGGGCGATGCGGTCGAGGCCTCGCCTGCCACGGCCAAGGCGATTGTCGATGCCGGGTGCGAGATCGGATCCAACAGCTACAGCGACGATTCGCTCAAGGGTCAGGACCGTGAGGCGGTACGCGAACAGATCACGAAAGGCACCGATGCGGTTAAGTCGGCGACCGGCGTGAAGACGATGCTACTGCGTGCTCCCTACGCTGCCTTTGACGAGCAAAACTGGATTGATGCGATGGACCTGGTCTCCGCCGTGGTCTCGTGGAATATCGACTCGGGCGACTGGCTGCTCAACGGTGCCGACGAGCAGGTCTCGACGGTGCTCGATTCGGTGACGCCGGGCAATATCGTGCTGCTCACCGATAGGGACGAATGCGCCGAGCAGACGCTCGAGGCGCTGCCGCAGATTATCGACGGCCTCATCGCCGACGGCTACAAGATCGTGACGCTCAGCGACCTGGTCAAGACGGACACGTCGCTGAGCAAAAAGCTCACCTCGTTGACGAAGGTCACCATGCCCAAGGACGCCGTGTTCCCCCAACTTGCCGAGGACGACGACACCACAGAGTAGTCATTGGGTAGTCGTTTAAGAACGTCCCCAATGGCTATGTCACGGATGCGTCAGCGTTTGGTATGCCTGCAATGTGCAGCGCATAAATTCGATGCCGCAGGGCGATGCTGATGCTATAGTTACTGCGGTTAATGAGGGTCAAGAGAAAGGTTACAGGTGAAATCCAAACCTCGACCATACAGTCGATGACCCCATGCAGGTGCTTTTTGCGCATGCACGGGGTGTAAGCGTCGAGCGGCGTGCCGCCCGCGCATGCGTATACATATCCAGAAGCCTCCGGACGCCGCACATGCGGCCGCGTTCGGGGGAATAATGATGGGGAGCACCATTGAATTATCTGAGTGAGATGCTCAAATTGCCGGTCTTGGACGTCGATGGCGAAAAGCTCGGCGTGGTGAACGATTTTGGCATTGCTACCGGCGAAGTTTTTCCGCACGTGACGTCGCTCGCGTTCCGCGGACCCGGCAAGACGCCGTTTATGATCAGCTGGCGCAAATGGGTCGACCGTATCGACGAGACGGGTGTACACCTTAAGACGTCGGCCACCGAAATCCGTTTTTCGTACCTGCAGCCGACCGAACTCTTGCTTGCCCGTGACGTGCTCAACAAGCAGATTGTCGACACGCAGGGCATGAAGGTCGTGCGCGTCAACGACATCAAGTTTTCCATGTCGGGCGAAAACCAGCTGCGCCTGCTGGGCGCCGAGGTCGGTGCCCGCGGTCTGCTACGCGCCATCAGCCCCGCGCTCGAGCATATCGTCGAAGGCTTTATGAAGCACCTGGGCAAGCCGCTCAGTGAGGACATCATCGCTTGGTCCTACATGGACCTGCTCGACCGCTCGACCAAGAACATTCAACTCTCGGTGTCGCATAAGACGCTCGGCGAGCTACACCCTGCCGACATCGCCGACATTATCGAGCAGCTCGACCCGCGCCTGCGTGCGCAGGTGTTTGCACAGCTCGATACTGCCCAGGCCGCCGAGGCCATCTCGGAGTTCGATGACGACGAGCTTATGACCGAGATGCTCGAGGGCCTGTCCGACACGGACGCATCGTCGATGCTGGCTATGATGGACCCGGACGATGCAGCCGACCTGATCGACGAGCTCGATTACGAGAAGGCCGAGAAGCTCCTGCGCCTGATGGGCGTCAAGGAGGAGAAGGCGATTCGTAACCTGCTGGGGTATGAGGACAACACCGCCGGCCGCATCATGACCTCGGAGTTTGTCTCCCTGCCCGCCACGGCAACGGTCGGTGACGCCATCGAGGCGATTCGCGAGCTCGACGAGGACTTCGAGAGCGTCTACTACGTCTATACCGAGGATCCGAGCGGCATGCTGACCGGCGTGCTTTCGCTGCGCACGCTGATCGTAGCCGACCGCGACGCCACGCTAGGTCAGCTGGCCTATCGCGACCTGGTCTATGTGTCGCCCGACGAGGACCAGGAAGACGTGACGGACGAGATGACCAAGTACGACCTGGTTGCCATCCCTGTCTGCGATGAGAACCGTCATATCCTGGGTATCGTGACCTTCGACGACGCCATGGACGTTATCGCCGAGGAGCATCAGGAGGACCTGCAGATCGCCGGTGTCGGCTCGGGCGATAGCGCGTCGGACGACTCGACGAACGTGCTCAGCTGGTTCGTGCATCGTCAGTACTGGGTTGTTGTATGGGGCATCGCGTCGTGCATCATGGCGACCGTGCTGGGAACGGCGCTCGGCTCCGCGCATCTGGTGGTGTTCCCCATGTGCGCCATGCCGCTCGTGCTGCTGGCGGCCTCGCGCATGGTGTCGTTCGTCAAGAACTACTTTCTGGAGTATGACGGTCACGACGACGAGCCCAAGCCGTATCTGGGGTTCTTCTTCCAGAGCACGGGCATGGGCCTGATTCTGTCACTCGTGACCTACCTGTGCGCCCAGCTGGTGCGCACCGCTGCATTCCCCGATGCGTCCATGTTTGAGGAGCAACTCTTTACCGGGTGTTTTAATATCGCTGCCATCATTTGCCTGGTTGGCAACATGAGTGCCGTGATTTACCTGATGGTGCTGTTCTGGCGTGACGAGCATGACCTCAACACGTCGGGCACCGCCATGAACGTTATTGCCGTCATGATCTCGTGCGTAGCGTACTGCGCCGCTGCGGTGCTGCTCGCCATGTCGGTCATTGGTTAGGTGGTCGCGTGCAAAATACCAAGCAAAAGTCGGGCACCAAGCAAAAGTTGACCATCGCGGCCATCTTTGGCGCTATGGGTCCCGGTCTGCTGGCGGCGCTTTCGGGCAATGACGCCGGCGGCATTGCAACGTATTCCAGCGCGGGCGCCAGCTATGGCTACAAGATGCTCTGGATGCTTCCCGTCATGACTGTGCTGCTCATCGTGACGCAGGAGACCGCGGCGCGCTGCGGCTGCGTCACGGGCAAGGGCCTGGCATCGCTCATTCGCGAGCGCTTTGGCGTGCGCAAGAGTGTGCTTGCTATGGCGGCGCTGTTGATCGCCAACACGGCTGTGACCATTTCGGAGTTTGCGGGCATCGCCAGCGGCCTTGCTCTCTTTGGCGTGCCGGCGAGCATCTCGGTGCCGTTGGTAGCGCTGCTGGTGTGGATGCTTACCATGTCGGGTAGTTTCCAGCGCATCGAGAAGATTCTGCTGCTGGTGAGCTGCGTGTTCGTGACCTATATTGTCGCCGCGTTTATGGCTGGCCCCAACTGGGGTGAGGTCGCGGTCGACCTGGTCGTGCCTAACATTCAAAATGACCCCAGCTACGTGTCGCTCGTGGTCGCAACGATCGGTACCACCATCGCGCCGTGGATGATTTTCTTGGCGCAGAACAACGTGGTCGACAAGAACGCGGGCGAGGACGATATCGTGCTGCAGCGCATCGATACCGTGAGCGGCTCGCTTGCCGCCGATGTCATTGCCGGCTTTATTATCATCACGACCGGTACGGTGTTGTTCCCGGCGGGCATTCAGATTAGCGATGCTGCCGATGCTGCCCGTGCGCTGGAGCCTATTGCGGGTCAGTGGTCCACGGTACTGTTTGCCTCGGGCCTGGTCGCGGCGAGCTTCTTGGCTGCCTGCGTGCTGCCGGGCGTTACGTCGAGCGCTATCTGCGAGGCATTTGGCTGGGAGCGCGGTGCCGACCGCAGCTGGGACGAGGCCCCGGTCTATCGCGGCATCATTACGGCCATCATCGGTATCTCTGCCGTGCTGGTGCTTATGCCCGGCGTCGATCTGTTCCAGATTATGATGACCTCACAGGTCATCAATGGTGTGCTGTTGCCCGTGGTTCTGGTGTTCCAGGTGGTTATCGCAGCCGACCGTCACATTATGGGTGCCAACCGCAACGGTCGCGTGTGGAACATGCTCACTTGGGCGACTATCGCCGTGATTACGGTGCTCACGGTCGTCATGTTTGTCCTGCAGGCGATGGGCTACAGCGCTTAGCGCCTCTTTTGGACTCCAAACAGGCCGCCGCCATGGGCTGCGGCCTGTTTTTTGCCCGCGACCTCTTGGGGCCGGCTCGAAAAGAGTGATTTTGGGTTGTTTGCTGCGGGCTACTTGTCGGTGCCCAGCTTGTGCGGCTTGAAGGCAAGCGCATTGACGAGTGCGTCGGTGGCAGACTTGACGGCTGCCGGCTGCGGATCGTTGACGTGATCCTCAGGGTGTACGGGCAGGTCCTTCTTGACGGCATCGTGGATCAAGTTGAGGTACTCAGTCACGCCAGTGGTCGATAGGTGCGTGCCATCGCCATCGAACAGGTCGTTGCGGTTGGCACTGTATCCGTACCAATCGATAACGCGCACGTTCTTGTAGCGCGTAGCGGCGTTGGCGATGGCCTGGTTGGTAGAGCCAACCCACGGCTGCGGGCTGCGCGTGTTCACAAACACCACAATACGCTTATCTCCTGCATCGGCCATGATGGCGTCGATCTGGTCGTCGGTTACCAAGCCGTTGGTGCCCAGGGCAAAGACCACGATCTTGCCGGCAAGGTTCTGCTGGATATAGCCCTCAAATGTCGCGCGGCCCGCATCGAACTGGCGGCCCTTTTCGGCATCGATATGGCTGTGCGGGAACACGCCGTCAAAGGTGTCCACGGCACGCAGCGACACGGAGTCGCCGATCATAAGCAGATCGTAGGAGCCATCGGGGAAGCCGTCGTTGTCCTTGTCGGTGTCGTCGGCCGCCTGCTGGTCGGTGGGCGCGGTGTTCTTGGCTTCCTTGTTCAGAACTTCGGCGCCCTCGCCGCTCAGTGCAGACGTCTCGGGCACAAAGATCAGGCCGCCCAGTGCAACGACCAACACGACAGCGCAGGCTGCGCAGACAGGGACGTGCGTGCGTGCCCAGTTGGCGGGCGTGGTGGTGCCATCGCGGAATTCGGCGACGGTGCGCCCAAAGGCGCCCTTTCTAAACGGCGTCTCGATAAAGCGATATGAGCATTCGGCCACGGCGACCACCAACAGCACCTGCAAAATGTACTGCCACCACGGTGCATCGTTGATGTTGGCGACCGGGTTCATAAGCAACAGCAGCGGATAGTGCCACAGGTAGATGCTGTATGAGCGCTTGCCAACCCACACGAGCGGCTCGGCGGACAGCGCGCGGGCAACCATTCCCTGGGGCTGCACGCAGGCCGCGATGACCATGAGCGTGAGGATGGAGCATAACAGCGTGCCGCCGCGATACTGGAACGCGGTGTAGCCGTTGGTGAGCGCGACCATGGCGGCAAGGCCAACCAGACCCACGACGCCCAATACATCGATGGATGCGGGCGAGGACCAAAAGCGCACGAGGGCGCTCGGCTGTGCCGGGGCGGTCTCGGCTGATTCGTCGGCCTTCTCGCCAGGCTTGCCCTCGGCGTTCTTGCCGTGCTTGGCGGCGCCAGCCAGGCGATTGAGCCCCAAACGATGGGCGAGACGAACCGGCGCCAGGTCGCGATCGGGGATAAAGGCCATCCAGGCGCCCAGCAGCAGCGAGAACACGCGGGTGTCGGTGCCGTAGTACACGCGGCTTGGATCGGCGGCAGGGTTGTAAAGCACCATCATGGCTAGGGCAGATACCACGGCAAGGCCCAGAACCACGCGGCGCGTGTTGGGCTTGCTCACATGCATGGATACCATGGCAAACAGCAGCGGGGGCCAAACCAGGTAGAACTGTTCCTCGATGGCGAGCGACCAAAAGTGCGTGAGCGGCGAGGGGTCGCCCAGAGCATTGAAGTACGAGACGTTTTGGGCAATCTGCCACCAGTTGTTGAAGAACAGCAGTGACGGCAGGATGTCGGGGCGCATCTTGGTGAGCATCACGTGGTTAAAGATAGTGCACAGCGCACAGGTCACCACCACGACGGTCACCACGGCGGGGACCAGGCGACGGATGCGGCGGATCCAGAAGCTCTTGAGGTCGATGCGGCCGGTCTTAGCGACTTCGTTGAGCAGCAAGCGCGTGATCAGATAGCCCGAAAGCACAAAGAAGATCGTGACGCCGAGCAGGCCGCCCTGAGCCCACGTGAGGTTAAGGTGATAGAGCACCACCGCGACGACGGCGAGCGTACGCAGGCCGTCGAGTGCAGGGATGTAGCGGGACTTGGGGCGAGCAGGCGTCTGCTCCGCGGCGGGAGTGTTGGCGCGGCCCGCGTTGTTGGCAGAAGCGCGATGGGGGCTCGCGGTGCGTCGCGGTTCGTTAGCACGGCGTTCGCCCTTCACGCGTTCGTGCGGCGCTGGCTCGTTGCCCGTGCGGCGTCGACCGCGCGAGCCCGATTGCGAGAGTTGTTCCATAAAACATCATCCAATGACGAGAATAATCAGCACGCCTTCATTGTAGCTGCCTGCTCCTGTGAATGCTTGCTGCTGGCGCAAGCTCAAGCGCGCGTTCACATCAAAGTGAACTAAAGTTATAGAGGTGCGAGAGCACACGATTGACGGCCGACAGTGGGTGCAGAGCCCGCGGACGAGGAGGTTTCCATGGCAGATCGCGGCATCGTTGCGGTGTTCGGCAGCATGAACATGGACCTTTCGGTGGCGTGCGAGCGCATACCGCGTGCGGGCGAGACCGTCGGCGGCAGCGGGTTTATCACCAACGCCGGAGGCAAGGGCGCCAATCAGGCCGTAGCTGCCGCGCGTATGGGCGCGTGCACGCACATGATCGGCGCGGTCGGTCGCGATGCGTTCGGCGCGTCGCTCGTGGTGGGGCTCCAAGACGCCGGCGTGGACTGTGACTTTGTAGTGCATCGCGATGACGTGGAGACGGGAACGGCGACCATCATTCGCTGCGAGGGCGACAACCGCATCATACTGTCACCGGGCGCCAACCATGCGCTTGCGGGCGCGGACGTTGCCTGCGCGCTGAGGCGTCTGGTGGCCCATGAGCTCGACGGCGGCGCCAGCGAGATTGCCCCGGCTGCCGGAAGCGTCTTTATCGCCCAGGGCGAATGCGACCTTGCGGCGACGGCCGAGGCGCTTGTTTGCGCTCACGAGCTGGGGTTCTATACGGTCTTTAATCCAGCGCCCGCCTGCGAGCTGCCTGCGGAGGTCTGGCCTGCGGTCGACCTGGTCTGTCCCAACGAGACCGAGTGCCAGGTGCTGACGGGCATTCTGCCCACGGATGACGCGAGTTGCGTCACCGCGCTCAATGCGCTGCTCGACAAGGGCGCCGGCGCCGCGGTCATCACGTTGGGCGGTGCCGGCTCGGTTACGCTCGGCGATGACGGTGAGCTGCTGTGCATACCGGCACTTTCGAGTACGGTAGTCGATACCACGGCCGCCGGCGATACGTTTATCGGCGCGTTGGCGGCGGCCCGCCTAGAGGGCTTGCCGCTCTTTGAGTGCATGGCCGCGGGTGCTCGCGCCTCGGCAGTGACGGTGTCGCGCCTGGGCGCTCAGCAATCGATTCCCACGCGCGCCGAAGTTGAACATTGGTTTGGTTAAACGATAAAGACGGAGAAGCGGAGTAGAACAATGACAACCAAGAAGCTGATCCTTGATCTGGATATGGGTGTGGACGATGCGATGGCGCTGGCCTATGCCATCGCGAGCCCCGAGGTGGAGCTCGTGGGCATCACCACGTGCTTTGGCAACGTGCGCGTCGAGCAATCGGCGCACAACTGCCTTGCGGTGCTCGATCTGCTGGGTCGTCCCGAGGTTCCGGTGTACCTGGGTGCCGACCGTCCTCTGCAGGCGACTGAGCCCTATACGCCGCCGGCGTCCACCGCGCTCATTCACGGTAAGAACGGCATCGGCGGCGCGAGCGTGCCCGCGTCGCCCTACGAGCCGGTGGGGGCGACCTCGGCCGACGGCAACGCTGCGGTCGATTATCTGATCGATGCCGCGCGCACCTATGGTCCCGATCTGGTCTACGTAGCGACTGGCCCGCTCTCCAACCTGGCGCTCGCCCTGGAGCGCGATACGGCGGCGATGATGTCCATCGGCCGCGTGGTCGTGATGGGCGGCGCCCTTACCGTGCCCGGCAACGTGAGCGCGGGCGCCGAGGCCAATATGGCGAGCGACCCCGAGGCAGCCGACGCGGTGCTGCGCTCGGGCCGTAAGCTCACCATGGTGGGTCTGGACGTGACGCATCGCGTGGTGCTCACACGCCGCGACATTGCCGGCTGGACGGGCTCGGGCACCATGGCGGGCTGCGCATTTGCGAGCATGGTCGAGCACTACATTGGCTCGTACGAGATGAACGCACCCTACCTGGGTGGTTGTGCGCTGCACGATCCGCTGGCCGTTGCCGTGGCGATCGACCCCACGCTCGTAGGTGCGCTCGGCTGCAACCTGCGTGTTGATCTGCTGGGCGAGTACCGCGGTCGCACCATCTGCGATGAGCGCCGCCTGTCCGATCCGGACAAGAGCGCGCTTGTGGCACTGACCGTGGATGCTCCGCGCTTCCTGTCCGAGTTCAAGACGCGTATGGCCCGTGTCCTTGGCTAAGTTGTCTTTTTGGGACGGGGCTTTTTTGACTGGTATGATTGGTGCGACCATTCGAACCGGCTAAAAGAGCCCCGTCCCAATTTGACTATCGAGAGGATCTGCCATGGAGCGCATCGCCAGCTTTTCCGTTGATCATCTGCTGCTTGAGCCCGGCGTGTATGTGAGCCGCATCGACCGCGATCCGGCGACCGGTGCTGCCGTCACCACGTTTGACCTGCGCCTGACCACGCCCAACAAGGAGCCGGTCATGAACACCGCCGAGTGCCACACCATCGAGCACCTGGGTGCAACGTTCTTGCGCAATCATGCCGAGTGGTCGGGCCGCATTGTCTACTTTGGCCCCATGGGCTGCCGCACGGGCTTTTACCTCGTTGTGTTTGGCGAGGTGACGAGCGAGGAGATCCTGCCGCTCGTGCGTGAGCTGTTCGAGTTTGTCGCCGACTTTGAGGGCGATGTCCCCGGTGCCGCTCCCGAGGAGTGCGGCAACTACCTGGACCAGAACCTTCCCATGGCTAACTGGTTCGCGCGCCGTTACCTCGACCGCGACCTGGCCGATATCGACGAGAAGCACCTGCACTATCAGCAGGCATAAGGGCTTTATCGCCCAAAACGCGCGCATTGGGCGCCTTCGCTTATGCGGGGGCGCCTTTTTGTTGATTGGTCGGGACGAGCGTTCAAAATCGCTCGTGTTTGTTCTAGAATGTTCATACTGTCACATAAACGAACAGGAGCGAACATGCATATCTACTCTGTCAACGATCCCGAGTTCAAGTCCTATGGCAACGTTTGGGATAACGTTCCGTCCGAGCTTACGTCGCCCGTGCTCGAGGCGCTCTCTGCCACGCCCATTCCCGAGGGCAGCAAGTACGTTGCAAGTGCGCCGGAGCTCGAGGACGTCAAGGATTCCGACAAGCTTGGCTTTCTCATGTTTGGTGGCCGTCCCTTCCAGCTCGGCTGGTGCAACGGCCACAATACACGACTCAACTGCCTGGAGTATCACCGCGCGAGCGAATTCAACCTGGGCGCTCGCGACTTTATCCTGCTCGTGGCGCATCACTGGGAGATCGAGGACGGCAAGCTCGACACCGCGTGCGTCAAGGCGTTTCGCGTGCCGGCGGGTACGGTCGTCGAAGTCTTCAACACCACGCTCCACTACACGCCGTGCATGGTCGACGACGGTGGCTTCCAGGTGATGGTGGCGCTGCCCGCCGGCACCAACGGTCCGCGCCCCGAGGCTGCGGCCGATATGCCTGCTGCCGGCGACAGCTACTGCTACTGGAAGGCCGACAAGTGGGTCCTCTGCCATGCTGACAGCCCCAAGGCAGCCGAAGGCGGCTACGTAGGCCTCATCGGCAAAAATCTCGACATCACCGTGGACTAGCGCATCGCCCCAAACCACCACAAAGGTGCCTGTCTCCTTTGCGGTGGTTTGGGGCGGGCGGATATCGGGAAGTGCCAGACGGGGGAGGCTGCCGGGCGCCTTGCCGTCTGCGGATTTTGGGACATGCGGCCCGCTTTTTCGACCCATCTGTCGGTACACTAAAAGCACTATGGGTACCCGCGAGCGACATATCGGCCACGCGGCCGCCCGGACCGCGCCGGTTGCGGATCCCAGGGGCGGCAGGCTCTTCGCCATGCCGCGCTTCCTTGTTGGCATAACGCATCAGGTGTACCGTCACCGCGTCTTTGCTATCGCCGGTGCCATCACCGCGCTGTTCCTCGTGCTTTTGGCAGTCTTGCCGGCGCTGTTCGCCTTCGACCCCAAACTTTCTAACGCCGTGCCCGCCTATAGCGAGGTGTCCGAAGAGGTCGTGGATGCGCTCGTCCATTCGAGCTCTCTCCCGCTGCTTGTCGCCGCAATTGTATTTTCAATTTGGGGCGTATCGGTCTATCTGCGCTGTTTGGACTATGTGTTGCGCCGCCGCCTTGTTGCCATCGCCACCATCTGCGCCCTGTGGATGATCGAAGTCATTCTCAAGTACAAGTCGTTCACGCCGTTCTATGCCACCGTGCTGTGGTACCTGTACTACGTGCCCATGACGCTCATTCCGCTGCTCTACCAGTTGTGTGGTTTGCGCCTTGCGGGTCTGGAGCAACACCGCCTGGGTCGCCGCTACTGCGCTGCGCTGTGGATTGTGGCCATCCTGCTTATCGGATTTGTGCTCACCAACGATTTTCACCAGCAGGTCTTCCACTTTGACCGTACAAGCGACACCTGGAGCAACGATTACACGTACGGCTGGGGTTATTTTGCCGTCCTCGTGTGGACGGCCTTTAACTTTGTGGCCTTTTTTATCCTGGTGGGCCGGTCCTCGTCCTTTCGCATCCAACGTTTCTCGGGCACGGCGGCGCTCGTGCTGCTGGGCGGCGCGTTCTTTGCCATCTCATATGCGTTGCGCGTGCCCTGGGCATGGAGACTCAACTTCTCGCTCATCTATTGCGTTCTGTGCGTGGTGGCGATGGAAATCTGTCTCGATTGCGGTGTCATTCCGTCATATCACGACATCGCCGGCATTTTCGACACCTTGCCGCTTGACCTCAAAGTTCTAACGCGCGACCTGCAGGAAGTCTATGCCACGCCGGCGTCAAAGCCAATGCCGGTAGGCGTGCGCGAGGAGTTGCGGACCCAGGAGCACGGCCGCGCCCATGCCTTTGCCGTGGCGTCCGATTCCGATGTGATGTACCGTGCCTTTCCACTGCTGGGCGGATCGGCCCTGCTTGCCCAAGACGTGTCGGATCTCAACGAGCTTAACCGTGAACTGGCGCATCGTCGCATGGAGCTGCAGCGTCAAAACGAGCTGCTCGCCGCCGACTACGACCTCAAGACGCACTTGGCAGATCAAGAGGCCGAGACCTTGCTGGTCCAAGACGTGGACCAGGCGCTTGCCCGCGCGCTCGAAGGGATGTACGATCTGCTGAGCTCGCTGCCGCCGTTGACCGATGAAGCGTCTTCGCACGAGCGTTACCGCATGCTGCAGCGCGCCAAGATGCTCGTCGCCTATTGCAAGCGCAAGGGGTCGCTCACGTTGGCACAGCACGGGGAGAGCGGTTTTGATCGCGACCGCATTCAGCTCATTGCCAACGAGCTCGCAAGCGACCTGCGCACCATCGATATCGATTGCGCCTCGATTATCGCCATACGGCGCCCGATGCACGCCAGTACGGTAAGCGCCCTGTACGACTGCGTGTATGACTTTGCGTTTTTTGCCTACACCACCGACCATCCGGCGCTTATGTATCACTTGGGCGATCATGACCGATGCAGTGTCGAGCTGCGTGCCGCGCTTTTTTCCAACGATGATGCAGATCTTTCGCAGACACCTGCCGCGCAAGAGCTCGAAAGCGCTCTGCAAGGGCGCAACGTGGCATACCGCCTTGAGGGCGAGCCCGGCCAGCTGCGCATGATCGTCTTGATGCCGAGGGCGGGTGAGTGACGATGCAGATTTCGCTCATCCTTCCCCAAATCGTTGCGTTCGATGTTGTCTTTGCCCTGGCTGCGTGTCTGCAGACGATTCACGTCCCGCTCATCGCATCGCGCCGCTCGTCCTATAACCGTAAGGTGATTTGTGCCTACGAGGCGAGCCTTGTGCTTCACCTGATGATTTCGGCGCTCATCTTGTTCGCGTCGTCTGGCTCGTATCTGGTGGCGCCGCTTGACGTTTGCGCCAGGGCAATGGGCGGAGCGTTGTGGCTCAATGCCGTGATCTTTGCCTATGGCGTGGTACTTATGGTGCACTATCGTCGCCCCGTCATGCTGGCCGAACTGTTGCTCGTTGCCGCCGTGACACCGCCGGTGGTGTTTGCCATGGGCTCGGCGTGGACCATGGTCCTTATCGCAGAGGGGGCGTTTTTCCTGTTCCGTTCCATCGCGGCGCTCTTGATGGATGTCCGTAACCGCCAGGAGGATATCACCATGTTCTCGACGATCGAGACCATCAACGTGATTCCCGTGGGCATCCTGTATCTGGACCCGAGGGGCCGTCCGCTGCTCATGAACCGCTGCATGCGAAAAAACCTGGTGGAGCTTCATATGCCCACCGATCTAGGCGATATGAGCGGTACATGGAACGACCTGCGCAAACTCAGCATGCAAATGCCCGAAAGCAGCAGGAACCGCGTGCGGATTAATCTGGACCGCTTTGGTGAGGCGCGGGCGGTGGTCGAGGTTTCTCCCGCCGAGATTCGCTTGTTTGTGCACGATGACGTTATGGTTTCGGGCCGCCTCTTCGAGCGCATTATCGGCCTGGATGTAACAGAGTATGCGCATGCTCATGATCGCCTGGCGCAAGCCAACCACCTGCTTGGGCTTGCGGGCCAAGAGCTCCAAGCCCAGATCGAAGAAGTCAAAAAAGTTGCTGACAATGCGGCCTATCTGCGTATGCGCGCTCGCGTGCACGACGTGATCGGGCAGCGCCTGTCCATCCTCCATCGTTATCTGGAGGAGGGGCGCCTGGACGACGAGTCACTCGAGCAGATCGACCCGCTGCTGCGCTCAATCGCTGCCGATCTGCGCAGCGGGGGCGACACCGAACCGGCAGAGCAACTGGGCGATATCGTCCATGCCTTTGGCCTGGTGAGTGTGCAGATCGATGTTGAGGGTGCGCTGCCTGAGGACGCGCGTGTCGCCGCCGCATTTTTGCAGATTATCCGCGAGGCCTCGACCAATGCCACCAAGCATGCACAGGCGCATCGGGTCCACGTGCGTCTGTGGCAGGAGACGTCGGAAGACGGCGCTGTTGCGCGGATGACCGTTTCTAACGACGGCGCGCCTGCACCCGTATCGTATCGCGAGGGAACGGGTATCCCAGGTATGAGGCATGTCGCACAGAATCTGGGCGGCAGCCTGGAAGTCCACACCGCCCCGCCCTTCACGCTTACGGTGTCCATCCCGCTCGCCTCCAACGCCACGGTCCAAAGGAGAAGTTCATGATCCGCGTCCTTATAGTCGAAGACCAGGCCATCCTGCGCGAGAGCCTGGCGCGCTCCGTTGGCGACCAGCCCGATATGACCGTTGTTTCCGCCATTGCCGATGCTTCCGAGGCCTTGGGTGTCGCGCTCAAGGAGCGCCCGGACATGATACTGATGGACGTGTGCACCGAGCATGATTCCAACGGCATCGTGGCGGCGGCGCGCATCAAAGAACAACTGCCCGAGTGCCGCGTCATTATCATGACGGGTATGCCCGAAATCACCTTTGTGGACCAGGCGCGCGAGGCGGGCGTCGACAGCTTTGTGTACAAGAACGTCGGTATCGACGAGCTATTCGCCGTGATGCGCTCCACGCTGGCGGGTTACTGCACGTTTCCCAAGCCGCCCGAGAGCATCTTCTCGGGCACGGCGGCCCTCGACGATGTCGAGCTGTCGATCTTGCGCCTTGCCTGCGAGGGTAAGAGCCGCCGCGAGATCGCGGCCGAGCTGTTTATGAGCGAGGGCACCATCAAACGCCGCATCTCGGAGATTCTCAATAAGACCGGATACGACAACATCATGCGCTTGGCCGTGCGCGCAGTAACGGAGGGCAGCATCGTTCCCAACATGGAGCGCTAGCGCTCGTTACGCATCGGCATAAAGCGGCGGGGCCGCAGGATCAACTCCTGCGGCCCCGCCTAGCATGTGCGCGGATGTGTCCGCCAATCCGCGGCTGATGTTACGTGCCGCTACGCGATGGTCGCGGTGTAGGAGGCGACGTCCTCATAGGAATCGGTCAGGTAGGCGTCGATGCCGATGGTCGTATTGACGAGGTCGTCAAGGCTGTCAAGCTCGCCGCTCGAGAACGTGAATTCCTCGGTGGCGTTGGTGCCGGGCATCAGGTGAGCCGAGAACCAGGGTTCCTTCATGGTGCCGTTGACGTTGGTCTTGCCGGAAGGAGCGTAGAAGGTCAGGTCCTTGTCGCTCTTGTTGGTGATGTTGACGACAAAGCCGATGTCGCCCCAGTCGTCCTTGAACTTCTCGGTGATGGTGATGGTGCACAGGTCGTCATCGGCGACGGTGACGGCGGGGGAGATTTCGATGCTCTGGACGTCGTCGTCTTCGACGGCCTCATCGATCTCTTCTTCCTTCTCGGCGTTCTCGCGATCCTTCTTCACCGTACCGGACAGATCCTTGTCGGACTTCGTAAAGATAAGCTTGTCGCCTTCCACCTCGAGGACGAGCTTGTCGTCCTTGAGCTTCAGGTCGTGCGACTCATCTTCGGCGGTAATCGTTACGGTGGCGGCGTCCTTGGCCTCCCATTTCAGGTCGGCGACCTCAAGGAACATGTCGAGGACGCCCGTGCCGTCTTCGTCGAGGATCAGGATACAGTTGAGGCCCCACTCCTTGAGCATATCCATGTACTCATCGGTGAGCTCTTCGCCGTCCAAGGTTCCACCCGAGTACTGCCAGCTGCCGACGAAGTTGGCCTTGGGGTCTTTGCCGCCGCCGCTGCAGCCCGTCAGGGCAAAGGCGAGCGCCAGGACGCATGTCAGAAATGCGAGTACGGACTTTTTGAACGTTGTCTTCATGGTGTCCTCCTTCATCGAACGAAACCCATAGAAGCAAATGCGGGGGTGGCGGATCCCCCGCTCATTACCAGTTAGGGGCGCTAGGGCCTGGGCGTTCCGCAGTTGCTGCAGAACTTGCCGCCGTTTTCGCTACCGCAGTTGGGGCAGAACCACTTGGCCGGTGCGGGGGCGGGCGCGGGACTGCCGCACTCGGAGCAGAACTTGCCGGTGTTGGTGGCACCGCAGCTGCAGGTCCACGTGCCGGCCGCGGGTGCGGCGGCGGGGGCCGGTGCGGGGGCGGGCGCCGGAGCCGGCTGCGGGGCGGCCTGCTGCTGTGCCTGGCCGGCGGCGAACAGCTGGCTGGCATTCATGCCGCCCATGCCACCTGCCATGCCCATGCCCATAAAGCCGGCCATTGCGCCGTTGGGATTAGCGGCCGCCGCGCGCATCGCGTCGCTCTGGGCGCTGGCGATGTTGGCTGCTGCCATGGTGGGATCGCGCATGACCGCGGCCTTCTGCAGGTCCTTGATCATCTGCTCGTCCTCTTGCGAGGCGGCGATGGAGTTAACGCCAAAGCTCACGATCTCGACACCACGCAGGTCGCGCCAGTCGGCCGAGAGGACCTCGTTGAGCGCGCGGGCGAGCTCGGTGGTGTGGCCGGGGATGGCACTGTAGCGGATGCCCATCTCCGAGATCTTGGCAAAGGCGGGCTGCAGGGCGGTGAGCAGCTCGGACTTAAGCTGGCTGTCGATCTTGTCGCGCGTATAGCTATCGGTCACGTTGCCGCCTACGTTGGTGTAGAACAGCAGCGGGTTGGTGATGCGGTACGAATACTCGCCGTTGCAGCGCACGGAGATGTCGACGTCCAGGCCAATGTTGTTATCGACCACGCGGAAGGGCACGGGCGAGGCGGTGCCGTACTTGTTGCCGATGATCTCCTTGGTGTTGATGAAGTAGACGCGCTGGTCCTTGCCCGCGTCGCCGCCAAAGGTAAAGCGGCTGCCGATATTGGCGAAGGTCTCCTTGATGGAATCGCCCAGGTTGCCGCTAAAGACGCTCGGCTCGCTGCCGGTATCGAAGACGAACTCACCGGGCTCCAGCGCGACTTCGATGATCTTGCCGTTTTGCACCACGAGCATGCCCTGGCCGTCGTTGACGGCGATGACCGAGCCGTTGGAGATGACGTTGTCCTCGCCGCGTGCGTTGGAGCTGCGGCCACCGGTGCGTTTGCTGCCCTTGCAGGCCAAGACGTCGGCAGGCATCGATTCGCAGTAGATAAATTCCTTCCACTGGTCGGCCATGACGCCGCCGGCAGCTCCCAATCCAGCTTTCAAGAGTCCCATGGTGATCTTCCTTTCTCGTCAAAGGCCGGGTGGTATTGGTTGGATTGCCTAGTCGTCCTTGTCGTCTTTCATGACAACGGTGGTCTCGGTGTGGCTGAAGGTGTCGTGCTTCTCGGTCAGGTCGAGCTCGCCGCAGTACTCGTCGGCGTGGGTGGCCTCGTTGGCCGTCTTGAGCTGGCCTACCAGTAGTACGTCTCCGATAATCACGATGATCAGCGGCGCGATGACGTTGATGAGGATGCCCTCGATATCAAAGGTGAGGTAATCCGGATCGAAGGCGTATTCCCCCATAAAGAGAATCTGGGAGAGGATAAATCCGATCACGAAGAACAGCACCGAGGCGATGGCGAGCTTGGGCTTGGAGCAGGGGAGCTCGCCGACCAAGCGGCCGGTCTGGCCGTTCATGGCAAACAGGTAGCTCTTGCCGTTCCACGAGGTGGAGAGCATCCAGACGGGGAACAGGGCGTAGTCGCTGTCTTCCCAGGTGTAGTCGAGCCGCTTGCTTTCGACCGTGGCATCGTCGTATTCGTCGACGACGGTCTCGCGCAGGGCCGAGATCGTGCTTTCTTCCATACGGCGCTCGGCGCGCGCCTTGCAGGTCTCGCAGTCCTCGTCGTAACGGTTGGCGATGTAGCCGGGCATATATGCGACCGAGAACGGACGCAGTGCGTCGTAGTCAAACGGCTCGATGGCGTCCATGTGGCCGTCGGGCATCTTGGACGATCCGTCGACGGGCACGCGCTTAAACGAGATATTGCCCTTGCGATAGGCATCGTAGTGGTCGGTGGTCGTGACGGTGCGGTCGGATTCCTCGGTCACGGTCTCGTTGGTCGCGTCAAAGTATACTTCGCCGTCAACGCGGGCGCCGTAGAGCCAAAACGGCACGTAGACACCTTGGACCTCGTCGATGTGGTTGCCGGTGACAAAGCTCTTGGGCAGCAAGATCTTGCCCTTGTAGTGTTCCTTGAGTGCGGCCGTGACGTCGTCGCGCCCGAGCTTAAACGGAATCACCAGGTCGGGCGAGAAGTCGCCAGAGAGCTGGCCGGGCGCCACGGCGGAGTTACCGCAGTACGGGCAGGTGGTGACGGCGACGGTGCCGTCGGACACGAGCTCGGCGCCGCACGACGAACAGATGTAGCCGGCGTTTTGAGCCAGCTCCTGCACGGCATCGTCGACAGCAGGCTTGGGGGCCGCGGCTGCGGCATCGGCTTTGGCATCTGCCTTGTCCTGGCGCTCGCGATAGAGGGCCTCGACTTCTTCGACTTCAAAACGCGAATCGCAGTAGTCGCAGACGAGCTTTTGCTCGGCACTGGCAAAGTGAAGGGGGCCGCCACACGCGGGGCACTGATAGTTGACGCTCTCGAAGGCCATGATCGGTCCTTTCGCTGCCGGAGGCTATGCGCCGATGGCGCCGCCGCAGTATTCGCAGCGCCCACTGGCATCGGGAATGGTGGTTGCACCGCAGAAGGGGCAGGTCACCGCGGTCTTGGGGGCCTTGGCGGCCACGACGCTGTCGCGCGTCTCCTGGCGCAGCTGCACCAGTGCGTCGCGGACCTCGGTTGCCTGGCGCTTGGCCTCGCGATATTCGATGGAGCCGCGCTGATCGATGGTGGAGTCGTTCACGCGCAGGTTGATCTCGGTAAAGTACGGCGTGTTGACGTGGATGGTCAGATTAAAGTCGTAATCCAGGTCGTAGCGCGGCGGGTTGTAGCTCTCGCGCTCGCCGTCCTTGGTCTCGCGATAGATCTCGGTGCGATGCTCGTCGATATCCATATCGCAGCCGAGTACCTGCGAGAACTCGATGATGTCGGGATTGGCGTCGCGCCAGCGGCTCTGCGAAGTGATGATCAGCAGGCCCGCGTCCTCATCGAGCATAATATTGGTGCGCCCGGCAGAAAGCGTGCGCGTGGGGTTGAACGAAGACAGGCGCTCGGCGTTGGCTTCGCGGTAGGCGAGTTGCTCACGGATATCGTCGGCGGTGCTGGAGCGATAGCCGTGAAAGTAGGGGGAGAGCTTGCCGGCGCACTCTTTGCACAGGTAGCCTTCATTGATTTTTGTCTTACCTAGAAGTCCCAGCTCGGTACCGCAAATCGCGCACTCTTTCTTCTCGAACATCTTGTCAAAGAAGCCCATGGCTGCCTCCCATCAACTGGTAGCGTGTGTCACTTTTGATGATGGGGGAGTGCGCGATCCTTCGCGATACCCAGACGGCTCAAGGAGTCTCCACAACTGGGACACATGGCCCATTTTTGACCAGTCGTTGGGGACGTTCTTCGGCCACTCATTGGGGACGTACTTAAATGAGTGGTAGTTGGAGACACTCCTGGCCGAGCTAGAGATCGCGCGTGTCCCTTCTGGTCCATGCGGCTCAAAATCGCGGCGTGATGTGGACGGCTGGGGTCGAATTGGCAGCATTTCGAGCCTGGCTTCGATATTGAGACTGGTTCTTTATTAAAATAGATTTCCAGACAATTGAGCGGCTGGGGGTTAACCATGAGGGGCATGGGAGACACAACCGCATATTTGCGTCGGGGCATTCGGGAGATTATATGCCTGGCGCTGTTCTTCTTCACGTTTTTGGCGTGCGAGTATCTTTTTGATGTGCGCATGGCCGAGTTCGTGTCTCCGGACGAGGTTGTTATTTATGAGAGCCTTGTCATCGGCGCGAGCGTGATTGGCTTCTTTGTGCGTCCCATTCTGTACTATCGCCGTCCCCATGCTATCGACGCAACGAGTGACGTCACGGGCGTTTTGCTGGTGGCGGCATTGCTGCTGTTGATTATGGCGGTTCAGGTTGAGGTGGTAATTGCCGGCGGTTTGGTGGCGTGCTGCGCGCTGGGCTACTGCGGATCGACTGCTCATGCAAATTTTGCGAGGCGCTTTGCGCGAACGCCCTGCTTGGCGCGCGCCGCCGCACTTTCTTACGCCATGGGCGTTCTGGTGCAGGTTCTCAACCACATGGTGATGCCTGTCGGCATTCCTCAGCAGGCTGTTCTGGTCGTCTGTGCGATCGCGCAGGTGGCGTTGCTCCACGGTGCCCGACGCGCCAAGCTGCGCGACGAGTCCGATCCCAGCTTTGAACCCAGTGCTGCCGGGCTTTCGGTAGATGCTCTGGAATATGGCGCCAAGTGGCATGACGATCCCGAGGCAAAGGCGGCATTCCGTCGCGCCGTAGTTCGCCTGACCGTGGCGACGGCGTATCTTTCCAGCGTATTCGCCGCTCTCAACGCGGGCTTCACGACCCTGCATGCTGTCGGAACCGTCGATTTGGGCGATTGGCCGCGCCTGCTGCTTGTCGTGAGCTCGTTGGTCGCTGGCGCACTATTTGACCTGCACGGCCGCTCGTATATGAATATCGGCATGACATGTGCCGCCATACTGTCCACGCTTTCGTTCTTTGTGCTCATCGTCGATGGCAATGGCGGCAACGAGCTTGCTGCCACGATCATCTTTTATCTGGGCTCGGGCTTTTTCGTGGTGTTCTTTACCACAAAATATGCCGCCGTCTCGCTCTATGCGCGCTGGTCATATTTTTGGCCGTGCATGGGTCGCGTCGTCAACAACGTGTGCTCGATGTTCGTGACGGCGCCGGCAGTGGCGATTATCTCGAGTCAAAATGTGCTGGCTGCGGTCGGTGCGGCGCTCGTGATGTTTGTGGGCATTGCGATTACGCTGCTGGGGCAGTTGGGGCAACGAGCCGATGATGCCGCGATGCGGGACGGACTGCCGCTTGCCACCGACGATCTTGGTGGGGATCTTGCGCCCACATGCTCCGACCCCGAGCCCGTGGAGGCAGCGGAGCTCACGTCCGATGAACGCCTCGATGCTTTCGTCGCCACCTTTGGGCTTACAGAGCGCGAGCGCGATATTCTTGAGGTCTTGGTCGTTTCGGACCAGAGCGTTCAGGACATCGCCACAACGCTCTTTCTTTCGCGCTCCACGCTCTACCGCCACATTTCCTCGATCAACAAAAAGGCCGGTACCGCCTCGCGTGTAGCCCTTATCAACTTCTTCTGGTCCTGGACGCCCAAGGACTAGCTAATCCTCCAATAAGTTGCGGTGGAATAGTCCCTAAATTAAAGTCACGGGGCTTTAAACAGGAACTATTTCACCGCAACTGCTGGGGGGATAGACTGCGGCGGCGGCAGAGGCAACGGCAGCGGCGTTGGCAGCTGTGGTAGTGGCAACGGCAGCTGGCAGGGTGTTTTCCGTCTACTTGCTACAGCAGCTCGCCGTGGCGGGCAATGTAGCGGCGCTTCGCCAGCTGGGTGAGCGCGATATAGGCGGTAACGATGCCAATGAGCAGCCCAAAAAAGCTCGTGGGCAGCGGCATGAGGCCGAGCGCATCGGCGATGGGGCTTGCCGGCAGCCAGGTGACGAGCGCCAGGCCCAGCACGGTAAGAACGCACAATGCGGGCGCGGCGTGGTCGCGTGGGCTCGGCAGATGCGGGGAGCGCAACATGTGGACCACGAGTGTCTGCGACCACATGGACTCGACAAACCAGCCGCCCTGGAAGAGCGCAGCAAAGGTCGCCATACCCGCGACGTCGCCCGCGGCGGCAAGCTCGGGCCAGCTTGCGTCCACGGCGGCGGGGCACACGACAAAGAAGAGCGCGGCGAAGGTCACGATGTCAAACAGCGAGCTCACGGGGCCCAGCTCGAGCATGAAGCCCTTGATGGACGCGGCGTCCCAGGCACGCGGGCGGGCAGTCCAGGCGTCATCGACGGTGTCCCACGGCAGCGCGATGCACACGATCTCGTAGACCAGCGACAGCAGTACCAGCTGCAGGGCGCTCATGGGCAAAAACGGCAAGAACAGGCTCGCGACGGTCACGGACAGCACATTGCCAAAGTTGGAGCTCACCGTGGTCTTGAGGTACTTGAGCAGGTTGCCGTAAGTGCGGCGGCCTTCGATGATGCCGCGCTCGAGCACGCCCAGGTCCTTCTGAAGCAAGATGATATCGGCGGATTCCTTGGCAATATCGACGGCCGAATCGACCGATATGCCGCAATCGCTCGCACGCATGGCGGCGGCGTCGTTGATGCCGTCGCCCATAAAGCCCACGGTGTGGCCGAGCATCTCGCGCATGACACGTACCAGGCGCGCCTTCTGCAGCGGCGAGAGCTTGGCGAAGAGGTGGGTTTTCTCGGCGCGCTCGGCAAGTTCGGCGTCATCGAGCGCATCGATCTCGGAGCCGAGCAAGACGTTGCTCGCATCGATACCAATCTGCTCGCAGACGGTGGCGGCGACGCGGTCGTTGTCGCCGGTTAGGACCTTGACCGCCACGCCCTTGGCCTCGAGGGCGGCGACGGCGCCCGCGGCACTTGCTTTGGGCGGATCGAGGAAGGCCAAAAAGCCCATCAGCACCATGTCGCACTCGTCGGCGATGCCAAACTCGCCCACGCAGCGCGGATTGGTCTTCTGCGCCACGGCAATTACGCGTAGGCCCTCAGCGTTAAGTCCGACGATCTGCTTGCGAATCTGGGCGAGCTTCTCGTCGGTGAGCGGCTGAGCGATGCCATCGATCTCGACAAAGGAGCAGATCTCGAGCATTTCCTCGGCAGCGCCCTTGGTAACCATCTGGGTTTTGCCTTGGGCGTCGGCGACAACTACGCTCAGGCGACGGCGCGAGAAATCGAAGGGAACCTCGTCGACCTTGGTATAGCGGTCGCGCAGACTCTGGCCCAGCATAGAATCGGGCACGACGGTCGAGGGCGTCACATCGGCACGGTCGATTACGGCCAGGTCGATAAGGTTTTTGAGGCCGGTTTGGAAGAAGCTATTCAAAAATGCATGGCGCAGCACGCGTGCGTCTTCGTTGCCGTCGGTGCTGAGATAGCGCTCGAGCACGATGCGGTCTTCGGTGAGGGTGCCGGTCTTGTCGCAGCACAGGACGTCCATCGCTCCGAGGTTTTGAATCGCCGGCAGCTCCTTGACGATAACCTGGCGACGGGCGAGGTCCTTGGCGCCCTGCGACAGGCTCGTGGTCACGATGACGGGAAGCATCTGCGGCGTGATGCCCACGGCCACGCTCGTGGCGAACAGCAGCGCGTCGATGACGTTGCCCTTGGTGGCGGCGTTGATGGCAAAGACGGCCGGCGCCATAACGAGCATCAGGCGCACCAGCAGCATGGAGACGCTCGAGACGCCGCGGTCAAACGCGCTCTTTTCGCCGCGCCCGTTGAGCATCTTGGCGATGCCGCCCAGGTAGGTGTCCGAGCCGGTGGCAACGACAAGCGCCATGGCGGCGCCGTTTTGCACGGAGGTGCCGGTAAAGACGATGTTCTTGCAGGCAGAGAGTGGCAGTGCGGAGCCGTCGGCGCCCTCGACGACGGTGACGGCGGTGGTCTTCTCGACGGCCTCGCTCTCGCCGGTGAGTGCGGACTCGATCACAAACAGGTCGCGCGCGGTGATGATGCGGGCATCTGCCGGCACCATATCGCCGGCAGAGAGACGGATTACATCGCCGGGGACGAGCTCGTCGAAGGGGATCTCGATGCGCTCGCCGTCGCGCAGGGCGGTGCAAGTGTTGGAGACCAGGTCCTTGAGGGCCTCGGCCGCATTGCCGCTGCGGGCTTCCTGGATAAACTTCATGCCGCCCGATACCAGCAGCATGGTGCCGATGACGATGACCGTGGAGGGGTCGCGCTGCGGTTCGGGCACGGCGAGCACGTCGATGTAGAGCGAGACCAGTGCGAGCGCGGCGAGGATGCCGGCGAAGGGATCGATGAACGCGTCGGCGATGCGGCGGGCGAGCGTTTTGGTCGTTGCCTCGATGGCGTTGGGGCCGACGGCGTTCAGGCGCTCAGTTGCCTGCTCGACGGTGAGGCCGTTTGCCGTGGCGTCAAGCAGTACGAGGGCGTCCTCGGCACTATGGGTGGCGGCGAATATGGTGTTCTTGGACAGGCCGGTATGAGCGGCAGGGCGCGCCGTGCGGCGGCGCTTGGAGATGGCTTCGAGTACCGTGACGGTTTTGAGCATCAGCATAGGGTCCTCCTTGTTGAGGGGAGTTAGCGTACGTGTCGTATTTGCTTCAAAAAACCTAGATGTCGCTCACGTCAAGCTCTTGAGCCCACAAAGGGTGCAGCGCGCCTTTGCGGTGGTTTTGGCGATCTGCCGGTGGCGTTTATGCGTGTGCGGAGTCCTCGCGGCGCGCCGAGGGCGACATGCAGGTTTTTCGACTAGGACTGCCTTCCATGGCACACCTCCTAAAGGCTGAGCGCAGCGCGCTTTGGGTATCTCGTACCCCTTTTTAATCCGCCCGTATTCTTGATGAGGGGGTTTGACATGTCAACCCCATTGTTCGGAAAACCATTCCCCCTGACAAAGCCTTTACAGAATGCCGTGGCCCCAAAGCGCGCCCGCATCTACGCTTCGCCTGCGCTAAACTGGAAGGCACGTACGCGATTACGAGAGGAGCCCGCATGGAGGCTTACAAGCAAGAGTTCATCAAGTTTATGGTCGAGTCCGACGTCCTTAAGTTCGGCAGCTTTACGCTCAAGAGCGGCCGTCAGTCCCCGTTCTTTATGAACGCCGGCGCTTACGTGACGGGCTATCAGCTCAAGAAGCTGGGCGAGTATTACGCCCAGGCCATCCACGATAACTTTGGCGACGACTTTGATGTGCTGTTTGGACCGGCCTACAAGGGTATTCCGCTGGCCGTCGTGACCGCAATTGCCTACCACGAGCTGTACGGCAAGGAGGTCAAGTACTGCTGCGACCGCAAGGAGGCCAAGGACCACGGTGCCGATAAGGGCAACCTGCTGGGTTATGAGCCCAAGGACGGCGACCGTGTGGTCATGGTCGAGGACGTTACCACCAGCGGCAAGTCCATCGACGAGACCTATCCCAAGGTCAAGGCTGCTGCCGATGTCGAGATCAAGGGCCTGATCGTGTCCCTCAACCGCATGGAGGTCGGCAAGGGCGGTGTGACCACCGCGCAGAAGGAGATCGAGGCCAAGTACGGTTTCCCCGTCGCGAGCATCGTCTCCATGGCTGAGGTCGTCGAGACCCTCTACAACCACGAGATCGACGGCAAGGTTGTCATCGACGACGAGCTCAAGACCGCCATCGACGCCTACTACGAGCAGTACGGAGCGCGTTAGTTACGGCGTTTTGCCAAACGCCGTAACCGGCCGACGCTGCGCGCCGCCCAGGACGACAATTTGTCATTCAAAAGGCGAGGCATGACCAGAAGGTCAATGCCTCGCCTTTTTCATGCCAACTTGTTCGCCCTGGACGTCGCTCGCTGTCCGTCCTCTACTTGCGGCGTTGTTTTGCTCCGGACAAAATGCGGCCCACTTGCTGTTGTTGCCAGAACATCGGCGTTGCCGGGCCGGCACTTGGGGACGTTCCTTTTAATATGAGCAGGACATTGTCAAGAGGCAAAATCGGGCCTGGCCCCAACGATATGGGGTCAGGCCCTCTCCCTATATCAGCCCGTCCGCGGCGACCTCGGCGTGTCTTACCGACGCTCGTCTTTGCAGTTTAATATCCGCCCGCGGCGATCTCTCGCTGGGCAATCCGTTGCTACGGCTGAGGCTTCTACGTCGAACCGACAGTCTGTGCACGCGTGTGGCGCCCTGGGCGCTCGCAGAAAAGGGACCTGAGGTTCGCCTCAACGGCTTCGGATCGAACCGCTTCCGGGGTGATCGGCTTATGTGCGGGGGACCGCCCCCCCCTACGCCTCCTCGGCCATGAGGCCGACCGCCCACACCCAGCAGGCGAGCTCGCGCGCCGTGGCCACGTTCGCCTTGTTGCCGTGGACCCCGCGCGCGAGCAGCGACTCCCGCCTCTCGACCAGCCTCCGCACGCCCTTGGCGGCATGCCTCCGGGCGCCCCGGTCCGGGGCCTGGCCCTTGGCGAGGCCCTTCGGCCGCCCCGAGCACGTCAGGTAGTGCCACGCGGCCTCGACCAGCGTCTTCCTCAGGTGCTTGTTGCCAGCCTTGGTGATCGCGCCCCTGCGGTCGCTCTCCCCGCTGGAGTGCTCGGAGGGCGTCAGGCCGACCCACGCCGCGAACGAGCGGGCGTTCCTGAACCTCGAGAACTCGCCGGCCTCGAACACGAGGTCGGCGGCGGACGCGGTGTCTACGCCCTTGAGGCAGCGGAGGGAGTCGACCCTCTTCCTCCACCTGGGCTTGCGGGCCTCGGCCTCGACGAGCCCCTCGAGCCTCGCCTTCTCCTCCGCCGCCCGCCTGACCGCGTCGACGTAGTAGGCGAGCACGTCGTTGTCGGCCCTCTCCGCGAACCTTATCGACTCGATCCAGGACCAGTGCGCCCGGGTCCAGTTGCCCTTCCTGCGGCCGGTGGGCGTCCTCTCGTCGAAGACGAGCCCGTGCCTGAGCAGGAACTTGGAGAGCCGCTGCTTCGAGCGCGAGAGGTCGTCCCTCGCGTCCTCGAGCGCCCTGGTCAGGTCGCGGGCGGCCTCGCACTCGTCGTCGGGGACCCACGCCTCGACCACGTTGCCGACCGACAGCATGCGGGCGAGGAACTCGGCGTCGTTGCGGTCGTTCTTCCTGCGCCTGTCCGCGCTGGGCTTGATCATCTTCGAGACGGCGCCGACCACGCAGTCGACCCCCAGGCCGGAAAGCCTCTTCTGCAGGTCGAAGCCCGTGACCCCGGACTCGTACACGCACCTGGCCCTGGGGTCCACGGAACGGACCCACTCCGCGACGGCGCCGGCGTCGTAGCCGAAGGTCGCGGCACGTACCTCCCCGGTCATGACGTCGAGGGAGACGGCCTTTATCGAGCGGGCGTGGACGTCGAGGCCGATGAAGGTGGTAGTATCGAGCCTGGGAGCCCCTTCCATGAATGCGGCGTGGCCGCCACGGTTGGATTAGACACTCACCATTGTCGGCCTAATCCGCGGTCTTTCATGCAGCAGGGGCTCTCAATGTTTTTATGTCCTGCTCATATCGTCTCTGCCGGTACCTTGGGACACTCCCAACGACTACCCGCAAAATGAGCGTGGATAATCTCCCGGTTTTGGTCTATGTACGGCCTCAAAGTGGGAGATTATCCACGCTCGTCGCTACTTGAGTCCGGGCAGGCGGGTGTAGGGGAATGAGCGCTCTAGGAATTCGGCGCAGCGGGCGTAGTCTTTGGCGAAGTAGCTGCTGTAGAGCGAATCGAGCACGTATTGCACGGCGATGTGGCTCGCAAACTGCGTGATGCGATGCGTCATGCTCTCGTGGTCGCTCACTGTAAGGTAGGCGGCAAAGCCGGGGTGAATGCGCGCGCAGTATGGCGTGCCGATGACGATGACCGGGACATGCTGACTGCTGAGGATCGGCAAGATGTCCTTGAGGCTGGGGGCAAGGCCGCTGTAGGAGATGACGATTGCCGCATGGTCGGGGCCCGAGGCGAGCGCCGTGCGCACCTGGGCCTCGACATTGTCGTGGCACGTCGCGCTTTTACCGGCGGAGAGCAGGCGATCGCGGAACATTCCCGCTGGATAGAGATTGTGCGAGCCCGTGTAGATGTCGACCTGCCGGGCGTTCGCGATGAGTTTGGCGGCGTGGTCAAGCTGCGTGGGGTCGAGCAGCTCCTGTGTCTCGGCCAGCGTGGTCTGGTAGAGACCCTCCATGCGCTCGATAACCCGCGCAGGCGATACTCGGCTTATCGATCCGCGATGCAAAGGAGACGCTCCATTCCACGAGCGCTACCGGGAAGGGCTCGCGATTCGAGTCCCCACCTTAGCATTTGAACCATTTGGCACTATAATTACCGTAGGCATGCGCACAACGTTGCGCTTAATCAAGAGGAGAAAACGTATGGGTCTGTTTGACATGTTCAAGAAGAAGGCTGAGCCCGCGGCTGCCGCTGCTCCGGCCTCCATCTCTGCTTCTGCTGGCGCCGACGTGCTGTGCTCGCCCGTCAAGGGCAAGGTCATCAAGATGGCCGACGTGCCCGATCCCGTTTTTGGTGGCGAGGTTCTGGGCAAGGGCTGTGCCGTGTGGCCCGAGGACGATCTGGTCTACGCTCCCTGCGACGGTAAGGTGACCGTCACCATGGGTCACGCCGTGGGTCTGCAGTCCGATAGCGGCATCGAGGTTCTGGTGCACGTTGGCGTCGATACCGTCAACATGAACGGTGACGGCTTCGAGGGCTTCGTCAAGGCCGACGACGTCGTGAAGGCCGGCCAGCCCATCCTCAAGATTGACCGCGCCAAGATTGCTGCCGCCGGTTACAAGGACTGCGTCGTCGTGGCCGTGTCCAACACCGCCGAGTTTGCCGATGTCGAACTCGCCGTCGAGGCCGACTCCGCTGTCGCCGCCGGTGACGCCATCGTTAAGGTCGTCCGCAAGTAAATTGCGGCATCCAAAGGATGTGCAAGGGTGGTCGGGTTTTCCGGCCACCTTTTTTATTGCACCGCGGGAAAGCGTTTTATTGCACGTTGGGCGGGCTTGCAAACCGTTCGGACGCTAAAACGAACCGACCGTGCCTTCGCGTTGCCGAGGGTGTTCATAAGCGGATAGTATGGGCTTACTTATTACAACGTGCGCCGCGTCTGGGAAGCGCGGTGCCGCTCATTGGGAGGAACAACATGAAAAAGAAGCTGCTGCTTGCGCCCCTCATGGCCGTCTTGGTTGCATGCGTGGTCCTGCTTTCCGGTTGCGGAGGCCCTTCGGTCGAGGAACTCATCACCGAGGATCTTACGACTCAGTTTGACGAGGTCAAGAACGGTGGCGACGACTTCCTCTCTGGTCTGGAGGAGGCTTCGGGCGACGAGTTCGAGCAGCTGGGTATCGATCCCAAGGAGTATGCCAAGACCTATCTCGAGGGCTTTGACTACAAGATCGGCGACGTGACGGTCGACGAAGACAAGGGTGTCGCGACCGCCGAGGTCTCCATCACCTGCAAGTCTATGAACAAGATCGTCGAGGACTTCTCCACCCAGTATCAGGAGAAGGTCGCCGCGCTTGACACGGTTCCTTCCGATGACGAGCTGTACAAGATGGCCGGTCAGGTTATGGTCGATGTGACCAAGGCCACCGAGCCCAGAAAGACCACGGTTATCTTCAAGTACACCTGCAACGACGATGGCGAGTGGTCTGCCGACGACTCCGTCAACTCCGAGATGATGGATGCAATGCTGAGCTAGGGGGTTACGCGGTTCTACGAACCGCGTAACCAGTTGACGCTGCGCGCCGCCCAGGACGACAATTTGTCATTCAAAAGGCGAGGCATGACCAGAAGGTCTATGCCTCGCCTTTTTCATGCCAACTTGTTCGCTCTGGACGTCGCTCGCTGTCCGTCCTCTACCTGCGGCGTTGCCATGGTGGTCATTGGGGCGGCAGTTGGGGACGTTCCTTTTCTGCCGGTAGTTGGGGACACTCCTTGTGCCAGCGTTGCATCGAGTGCTTGGGAAACCGCGACCCGGTTTTTGGCCGAATAGTGGGTCGCATTTTCCGGATGGGGTGGGTTGCGGAAAGTGCGACCCGGAATATTGCTCTGAAACGGGATGCGGTTTCCCTGATGCGCCTCAAACGGAAAGCGCATCCCATTCCGGAGCTCCAAAACGGGACGCGCTTTCCGCGCGGAAGAATTGTCGCAGCTGCGTTAAGCAGTGTCGCTCGTTACTCGCCCAGGATTAGCGCTGCGAGCTCGCCCTGGGTGTCCACCACGTAGTCGGCGCCGGCGGCTTCCAGCTCTGCGCGGCCGCGGAAACCCCAGCTGACGCCCGCACTCTTAAGGCCGGCGTTGTGGCCGGTCAGGATATCGACATTGGAATCGCCTACGTAGAGCGTGGTCGCCGGGTCGGCGCCTAGCTCTTCCATCACATGCAGCGTGACGGGTGCTTCGGGCTTGGGCGGAAACGCATCGACACGGCCCTGCACCAGCGCAAAGCGCTCGGAACCAAAATACTTTTCGATAAGCGGAGCCGCCGAGACGTGGTCCTTGTTAGTGAGCACGGCAAGCTGAACGCCTGCGGCGCGCAAGCGGTCGAGCATCTCGATCGTGCCGGCATAGGGAGCGGTGTGGTCTTCCTTGTGCTCGCCGTAGTAAGCCCTAAACTCGGCAAGCGTCTGCTCAAACATGCGGCCGTCGCCTGCGTACTCGGCGGGCATAAAGCGCTCAACCAGCTTGAGCATGCCGTTTCCCACCTTGTAGCGGTACTCGTCAACGGCAAACGTGGGCCAGCCGTGCGCCTCGCAGGTATGGTTGCTGGCGGCCGCCAGGTCCTCGAGCGTGTTGAGAATGGTGCCGTCCAGGTCAAAGATCACATGGGAAAAAGCTGCTGCCATGGGTGCTCCTGCCGCTTGAGTTGTAAAACGCACCCCATGATACTGGGCATGCGTGCCGGGCATGTTTGGAATCTGAATATCTTTAATAGCCCTGAGCCTTTGTCGTTAGCAAATTCTCGGCAGCTGCTCTCCTACGAGCATGTCGAGGATGCGGGTCGAGCCCCAGCCGGTGCGCACGCGCACGGCGGGATGGGCGCCCTCGGCAAGTGGCAGCACGCGACCGATGATGGCGGCGTTCTCGCCGTAGTGGGCGGCGCGCATGGCGCTCAGTGCGGCATCGGCTTGCTCGGCCGGTACGACGGCGACCATCTTGCCCTCGTTTGCCACCTGCAACACATCGTAGCCGAGCATCTCGCAGGCGGCCTGCACGTCGGGACGCACGGGCACGGCATCCTCGTCGACCTCCATGGCGACATTGCTGGCCTGGGCAAACTCGTTGAGTGTGGACGCTAGGCCACCGCGCGTGGGGTCGCGAAAGCAACGCGTGCCGGGCGCTGCGGCCAGAACGTCGGCAATCAGGTGGTTGAGCGGCGCGGCATCGCTTTCGATCGTGCTCGAAAACGCCAGGCCCTCGCGTTGGCTCATGATGGCGATGCCGTGGTCGCCCAGCGTACCCGAGACCAGGATGACATCGCCGGGGCGGCAGTTGGCGCCGCTGAGCGCCACGCCCGTGGGAACCTCGCCCACGCCGGCGGTATTGATGTAGACGCCGTCGGCCCCGCCGCGCTCAACCACTTTGGTGTCGCCGGTGATGATCGCCACGCCCGCCTCGCGCGCCGTCTCGGCCATGGTCTGCACAATCTGACGCAGCTTGTCCATGGGATAACCCTCTTCGAGGATAAAGCCGCACGACAGGTAGCGCACATTGGCACCCGAGGTCGCGACATCGTTGACGGTTCCGCACACGGCGAGTCGGCCGATATTGCCACCGGGGAAGAACTGCGGCGAGACTACAAAGCTGTCGGTCGACATGGCGATGCGCCCGCTCGCGGGCAGCGCGGCGACGCCGGCGTCGTTGCCTTCGAGCAGCTCGGGCGACCCAAAGGCATCCAAAAAGACCTCATCGATGATGCGTTTCATCATCTGTCCGCCAGAGCCGTGGCCCAACAGGACGGTGCTATCGGTGATGCTATGGGACATATCCAAAACTCCAATCGTGGGTGGTGCCAGTGTGCGGGTGCGTCCGGGCTAGTTACGGTAGCGATAGTACGCCGCGCAGCTGCCCTCGGAGCTCACCATGCAGGGGCCGACGGGATGCTCGGGTGTACAAGCGTGGCCGAACAGAGGGCAGTCGCTCGGCGTAATGGCCCCGCGCAGCACGTCGCCGCAGCGGCACCCACGCGGCTCGACCGTCTCCTCGACGGGCACGTCAAAGCGGGTACGGGCATCAAAGCGCGAGAACTCGGGGCGGATGGAAAGGCCCGAGTTAGCAATCAGCCCCAGCCCGCGCCATGTGGTATCGCACGGTTCAAATACCTGCTCGACCAGCTGGCGCGCCACGGGATTGCCGTCGGCATTGACGCCACGGCGGTAAGCGTTATCGATCGCGGGTCTGTCCTCGACAACCATCTGGACCAGCATGCAGATGCCCTGCAGGATATCGACCGGTTCAAATCCCGTGACCACGCCCGGGGTATCGAACTCATCGACCAAAAAGCTAAAGGGCGCCAAGCCCGTGATGGTGGCGACGTGGCCCGGCAGGATAAAGCCGTCGATGGTGGTCTCGGGATCGTTGGCAATCGCGCATAGCGCCGGCGGTGTGGTCTTGTGGGCGCAATAGACCGAGAAGTTCAAAAGCCCGCGCGCCTCGGCCTCCAAGATGGCGGCGGCGATGGTGGGCGTCGTAGTCTCAAAGCCCACGCCCATAAAAATGACCGGGCGATCGGGGTTGTGTTCGGCGATATCGAGTGCATCGAGTGGGGAGTACACAATGCGAATATCGTGCCCCGCCGCTTTTTGCGCAGCGAGCGAGGTGGATGATCCGGGCACGCGCATCATGTCGCCAAAGGTGGTGATGATGGCGCCGTCTATGTTGGCGAGCGCGATTGCGTGGTCGATGTCGCGGTTGGCGGTGACGCAGACGGGGCAGCCCGGGCCGCTCAACAGCTTGAGCCCGGCCGGCATAATGGAGCGAAAGCCATAGCGCCCGATGCTCACGGTATGCGTGCCGCAGACTTCCATAAGGTTGATGGTGCGGTCGCCGACAAGCTCATGAATGCGCTCGATGAGCTCGCGAGCCAGCTTGGGATCGCGGAATGCCGAGAAATCGATACCGGAGCGCGCCGGCTGCTCGGGCGCCACTAGTAAGCCTCCGCCGGGTTGGTGGCAAGCTGGTCCTCTTCGACCAGCTCGGACATGGCATTAACAAGCTCGAGCGTTTCCTGTGCTTCCTGCTCGTCGACAATCTGGATGCCAAAGCCGGCGTGTACGAGAACATAGTCGCCAACCTGCGCCGTCGGCACGAGTCGCAGCGACACGGGGCGCTCGATGCCCATCATGTCGACGGTGGCCTTGAGGTCGTCGTCGAGTTTGACTACTTTACCGGGAACGGCAAGGCACATATTGTTCCCCTTTTATACGCTTTGCGCTGGACGGGCGCTTAATAATCCATCAGTTGATGGTAGCGCTCGCGGGGTTCGCGGGCAAACGCGTTACGCCTGTGAGACGGCGGCTTGCGGGCTGGCCGAACAGCCTACTGCGATGCAATCTGCGCAAGACGAGCGCTTGCGACTGCCGCCTGACCGTAGGCGATGCAGCCGTCGTTAACGGGCACGGTTTGGGGAATCAAGACAGTGAGACCCATGCTTTTGAGCTCGCGGGTGAGGAGCTGGAGCAAAAGTCGGTTCATGAACACGCCGCCCGAGAGCGCGACGGTATCGATGCCTTCGCGCGCGCAGATTTCGCGTGCGATTCGTGCCGAAGAGCGCGCGATGGCGATATGGAAGTCGAGCGCGAGCCTGTAGGCGGGCGCTCCGGCTTCAATTCCTCCCAAAAGTGCCTCAAAGAGTGCTTTCTGGTCCAGAACATAGGGGCCGTCCAGCCACGATGGGCCTGATGCGAAATAGCCGGCGTTGTCGTCGGGAAAATGGGCGATTTCGTTGTCGAGCGCGCGGCAGGCGGCGGCCTCAAGCTCGATGGCAGGTTCGCCCTCGTAGGTTGCCTTGTCGCAGATGCCCAGAATTGCCGCCGCGGCATCAAAGAGACGCCCCATGCTGCTGGTACGCGGGCTGTTGATGCCGCGCTCGATCATGGTGGCTGTCACGCTGCGCGTTTGCTCGTCGAGGATGTCCAAAAGCCGAGCGGCACCTGGGTGCTCGAGCAGGCCGAGCTCGCTGAGCAGGGCAAAGGCGTTGCGGCGGGCGTCGCGCACGGAGGCCGCCCCACCGGGGAGCGCCCAGGTGCGCAAATGCGCGGCGCGCTCAAAGCCGCCAAGGCTGGCAACAAGAAACTCGCCGCCCCAAATGGTCCCATCGGTGCCGGCGCCGGTGCCGTCAAAGGCGATGCCAAGGACGCGCGCGTCGGTTGTAAGCCGGCCCGCGGCGATGGCCTCGGCCATTACGCTCGTGATATGCGCATGATGGTGCTGCACCTCGACGAGCGGCAGATTGCATTTTCGCGCCTGCTCGCGCGCCCACTGGCCCGATAGATAGCTGGGGTGTACATCGCAGGCCAAGGCGGCGGGCGCCAAATCAAAGAGATCTTCCAAGCGCGTGCGCGCGGCGTTCCAGGCATCGAAGGTCCCGCCATTTTCAACATCGCCGATATGCTGCGACACAAAACAGGTTGCCTCGCCGTTCGTCCCTTCACGCGTGAGCGCAATCGTGGCCTTTTGTTGTGGCCCGCAGGCAAGCACGCAGGACGGAGCGCGGTCGAGCGCCGGCAGCGGCAGCGGCTGGGGTGCATATCCGCGAGCGCGGCGCACGGGCATAACGGTGCCGTCAACCACGCGCACCACGGAATCGTCATAGCGCGAGAGGATCGCGCGGTCGTTACCGAGCAACGCGTCGGCGATGCCGGCAGCAACGAGGTGTTCCCAGGCAAGGTCGTCGTCGGTCTCGATGGGTTCTTCGCTCAGGTTTCCGCTGGTCATGACGAGCGCGTGCATACCGTGCGACGCGGCAGCTGCAAGCAGAAGATGCTGAAGCGGGGTGTAGGGGAGCATGACGCCGAGCTCGGGCAAGTCGTGTGCGACAGATGGCGCGAGGGCGAGGATGTCGGGGGAGCCGCCGTTGCCCTCGCCAACAGTGCGCCGGCGCAGCAGCACGATGGGGCGGATACTGCCAGCGAGCAGATCGCGTTCAGCATCGTCGATATGACACAGGCGTCCGGCATCGGCAAGACTGCGCACCATGACGGCAAGCGGCTTATTGCTGCGACGCTTGCGACGGCGCAGCTCGGCCACCGCCTGCTCGTTGGCAGCGTCACAGGATAGATGGAATCCGCCCAGGCCCTTGATGGCGACGATGCCACCGCTGGCCAGCAGCTCAACGCAGCGCTCGATGATAGCGTCGCTGGCCTCGCGTGTGGTGCCGACGGCCGGTGTCGCGGACGAATTCCCGCACGCATCGCCGTTCACAGCCTCGCGCCACGTAATATGCGGCCCGCAATCAAAGCAGGCATCGGGCTGTGCGTGAAAGCGACGGTCGAGTGGATCGGCATACTCTGCGGCGCAGGCGGGGCACATGGGGAAACGTTCCATCGATGTGGCCGCTCGGTCATAAGGCAGCGATCGGATGATGGTAAAGCGTGGGCCGCAGTTAGTGCAGTTGATAAAGGGGTAGTGATAGCGTCGGTCGGCGGGATCGAACAACTCGCGCAGGCAATCGTCACAGGTGGCGATATCGGGCGAGACAAGTGTGGTGTGCGCGGTCTGGTCCTGCGACGCCACAATGTGAAAGCCCTGCTCATCGGCAGTGCTCCAACCGCCAGGCTCCAAATCCGCAATATCGACTCGCTCAACGCGAGCCGCTGCGGGCGCGTGCTCCGACAGCGCGGCGACAAAGCCGTCGAGCGCCTCGACCGAAGCGTGCGCCTCGATATGCACGCCGTCGCCCGCGTTGAGCACCCAGCCGCAAATGCCGTGCGCCATGGCCTCGCGATACACAAACGGTCGCATGCCGACACCCTGCACAATGCCCGTTACATGGATATGCGCATGTCGCATGCGACCCTCCTTCGTTGAAATGTGTGCTGTTACAGCCCCAGGCTCTGCTTGGTGGCGGCGCACGTGAGCTCGCCGTGCTTAACGCCGCGCAGGCCCAGCAGACGGTCGGCTAGTTCGTAGACGCGCTCGCCGCGACCCTTGAGCGCCAGAATCTCCAAGCAGTTGTGGTGATCCAGATGCACGTGCATCGTCGATACGATCTCGTCGGTGTAGTCGTGCTGCACCTCGTCCAGGCGGCGCGTCAGATCGCCGGTGTGATGGTCGTAGATCATGGTGAGCGACCCGATAACGTGCTCATCGGGCGTGCGCATCTGCTCTTTGGCGATCGAGGCGCGAATCAAATCGCGCACTGCCTCGGAGCGGTTGGCCACGTCGCCGCGGCGTGCGATCTGCTCGTCAAAACGGCGCAGCAGGTCGTCGGGTGCGGTAACCGAAAAACGGACCAGCTCGGAGCCGGAGCCGCTACAGTGGCAGCCCGCGTCACCGTCCACCCCGTGCGGATGCTCGTGCTCGTACCCGCAGCCGTGCTCGTGTTCGGCCACCTTACACCAGCTTCACGGAGCCGACGGAGTTGTGGTCGGCCTCGATGGCTTCCTCGTAGCCCTCGAGTGCGTCGTGGGCCTCGTGCAGCGCGGCCATGGCGGCCTCGAGCTTGGCGCCGATGCGCTCCATGTCAAAATTCTCGGTCGCATGCAGCAGCTGATGGCTCCACTCGTGAGCGAGCTCGATGGTGTCGTCGACCTGCTTGACGCTCATGGCAAGCTGGCTCATGTTCATTCCAACGTCATGCATGGGAAGTCTCCTTTTGTACGGGTCTAATCAGTGGTTCAGATTCTACTACGGAGGGCTCCTGCGCCCGCCGCTGTATGCCAGTTGTCCTACGGTGCCAGTGAAGCAAGCGGCGCGACTACGACACCGTCTTCCCGTCGGTAGGCAGTTGCGGTTCCAGTGAGAACGAGCAAGAAGGACGCTTCGCCTTGGTGGGTCGCATCGATTTTAGATGCGAGTTTCTTGAGATTGGCGGCAGCGGTGTCTATAAGCTTTGAGCCAAGCTTGACCTCAACCAGAGCGTACCTGCCGTCATTTAGCACGAGTACGGCATCGGCTTCAAGGTCGGTCTTATCCCGATAGTGGTAAACCTTGCCGCCAAGCAGATCCATATAGGTGCGCAGGTCACGGATGCACATCGATTCAAACAGAAGCCCAAATGTTTCAAAATCCTCTAGGAGCTTTTGAGGCGTTGCCCCCAGGGCTGCGACCGCAAGCGATGGATCGCAGAAATGGCGCGTCGGACTTGTCCGTACGGCGGTTTTTGAGCGGAGCCGCGGGGCCCATGCCTCGAGATCTTCGAAAACGCAGGAGCGGGTCAAGGCGTCGACATATTCAGAAACGGTATTTCTTGAGGGAGGTTCTCCTTGCATGTCAGCAGCGATTGTGGCGAGCGATGCCTCTGTCGAGATATTGCGAGCATAGCTTCGAATAATCTGGGCCATCCAAGTCTTATTTCTCCGCAGTCCATCAATCTCGTCGATATCGGAATCAAGCAGTTCCGAGATGTAATCAGGGGCCATGGATAGTGCAATCCCATGGTTTGGCTCGGTAACCGCTTCAGGCCAACCTCCTCGGCAAAGTGAGTAGACGATACGTTCGATATCGAAGTCGACCATATCGGCAACATCGGTGTTTCCATCAAACAGGCTTGCCAGCGAAACTGATCCTGTTGACTCGCGTGATTCAAAAAGTGACATCGGGCGCATGTTTATACGTGCTATGCGGCCGACTCCTGAGTGTGCCGGCATTTCGCTTGCCCGAGGCGTTGCGGAGCCGGTGAGGATAAACCTGCCTCGTCCTTTGCCGCGGTCGATCGCGAACCTTACGGCGTCCCAAAGCTGTGGGGCCATTTGCCATTCATCGATGAGGCGTGGCTCATCTCCTTTGAGCAGGAGAGAGGGCTTCGAATCGGCAAGCTGGATGTAGCTCGGACCGTTATCGGGGTCTTGCATGTAGATGCTGCTTGCGGCTGCCTGTTCAGCCGTTGCGGTCTTGCCGCACCATTTTGGCCCTTTGATTTGGACAGCCCCAGAAGATTTTAGTTTTCTGGCGAGCACTTTGTCCGCGACTCGTGGTAAATAACCGTGTTGAATTGAACCCATGTCACCCTCCTTGCTATCAGGGTATTATACCGTTGATTTGTGCAAGTTGGACGATTTAGATTGTGCAAGTTGGACGATTTAGATTG